>JAVHLM010000026.1:61379-118298 GCA_031082125.1 Candidatus Eremiobacterota bacterium | reverse complement strand
TGAAGCGCGACCGGTTCCGCTGCCAGACTCCGGGCTGCCGCTGCCGCAGAAACCTCCACGTCCACCACATCATCAGGCGCTCCCAGGGCGGCACCGACGACCCCTGGAACCTTATCGTGCTCTGCGAGGCCTGCCACCTCCACCTCCTCCACGGGCTCCGGACCCTCACCGTGAGCGGCAGGGCGCCTTACGATCTCACCTTCATCTTCGGCTCCTCTGAAGACGGGGAGCCTTTTCTGGTTGACGGGAACGGCTCAAAAAAGCGGCTCTGAGCAAAAAAGCATACCATTTGTCAGGTTAATATTGACATATAGCGTGCAAGGAGTGCGCAGAAATTGCTGCCGGGTGGATTTCTTTTTCTGAGGGAAGGCCGGGCTGCCTCAGCTGGATGATAGCGGCGCAGGAAACCTCTTCCGCGCCCCAGACTCAGCGGAGCAGGCCGCTCTCGGTGAGCCTGAGCCCTTCCTCCAGCAACTGCTCCATCAGTGACAAGGTATCTCTTTCCACAAGGGTACAGGGAGGCACGCCGTCCTCCACTTCCTCGCTCGTCGTCGGCTCGATCAATGCGGGAACTATCCGCGTGACCGCCACCGACAGCCAGGGAAACAGGGCGCAGACAGGAGCAGGCTCGGAAGGGGGAGGAACCAGACCAGCCATACTGGGGCCAGGCAGTTTCCCTTCAAACCGGTGAAGCCCGGCCCGGATAGTAAGAGAGGATGAGGTGAGGAAATATCCAGGGATCCTTCAGCGATATCCGGGTCCCCGTAAAAGCAACAGTATCTATCTCTGGGCGATGCTGCGTTCTTCGCGGCAGGCAGGCCTGCTGACGGATGCCGTTATCTCACTTTCACACTCTTTGCCGGCAGGGCATTCCTGGAAGGTATACAACTTCAGGTCTTTCCCCCCGATGATGAGCATGGGGAGCCTCTGTTTCTTTTTTTCCTTCAGAAAACGGTTTTTTTCTTCACTCTCCATTATCGTTTCCCCCTTATGAATCCACCTCTTCTTTTTTCATGGCACTCATGCGCAGGAAAATTTCATTTACAGGGATTAAGCGCCATAGGAAGCTGAAACGTGGCAGGAGCTGTGGCCTGGGAGTGTAGTGTTATTCTTTGGAAAAGTTCTCTTCCTTTCTCCTATTATACCCTATCCTGGAAATAATTGCACCAGGGTGGATTGTTACCCCGCGCCGTACTTGCGCAGGATCGCCACATTCTCCCTTCTCCCCGCCGCAATGGCCTTCTGGAGGGGAGTTGTGCCTCGCTGGTCCTTGGCATTCACCTCTGCGCCGTGGGAAAGGAGGAACGACACCATGGAAAAGTCTGTCTGGGAGGCCCAGTGGAGAGGCGTCTGCCCCTTGCCATCCTTGGCATTGACCTCAGCACCCTTGGCGATAAGGAGATCGGCCACGATGCCATAGCTCTGCTGGGCCAGTATATGGAGCGCCGCCTGCCCCAGGCTGTTCTTGATATTGACATCGGCCCCGCCCAGGATGAGAAGCTTCATGATCTCGTGATCGTCGTTGGCTGCCGCGAGATGAAGGGCATTGGAGCCGCTCTTGTCCAGGCAGTTCATATCGGCGCCATTGGCGACAAGGATCTTCACCATGTGTACCCGCTTTTTTATCACGGCATAGATAAGAGGCGTCACTCCATATTTATCGGCGCTGTTAAGGTCTGCCCTTTCCCCCACAAGATACCGGAGGAACTCCTCGTGGCCCCAGTGGACAGCCCTGTGGAGGGGCGTGACCCCCTCCTCATTCATTGCATTGATATTTGCTCCATTGGCGAGAAGTATCTTCGCAATAACCACGTCACCGGTAATGGCAGTCAGGTGGAGGGAGGTCCAGCCCACCTTGCCGGTGTGATTGATATCGCAGCCGCCTTTCAACAGCAGCTCCACGGCCTCGGGGATTCCTTTCTCCGTGGCGAAATGGAGAGGGGTGAGGCCCCGGTAGGAGAGGGCGTTCATATCGCCGCCCCCGTTGATATATTTTTTAATGGTGGCCATATCCCTGTACCTTATGGCATTGAGGACATCTGCAAGGGGAGGGGGAGGCTCCACGGGCTCCCGGGCCATAACCCTCGCCGGAGGCGCGGAAGGCGCTGCAGAAGCGGCAGGCGGGGCAGGAGCGGCAGGCGGGGCAAGGGTGTCATTAAGCCTCTTTATAATGGCCGCCGCAGAAGGCGGGCGCTTTTCACATTCATATTCCATCATCTCGCCTATGATCTCTTCGAGGTAGGCAGGAACGGCAGCGTTGAGGGCTCTCACCTTTTCACAGGCATGGGGGGCCTTGGTGGGGTCCCCCCCGGGATCCAGCCCGGTGAGGAGTGAATACAGGACAGTCCCCAGGGCGTAAAGGTCGCTCCTGGGCTCAGCGAATCCTTTGTACTGCTCGGGCGCCGCGAATCCTGGCGTGCCCGCCTGAGTCCCCCCTCCCTTTTCCGGGACAAAAAGGCGGGCTATTCCAAAGTCCACGAGGAATATCCTCTTCTCGGAGAGCATGATATTCGAGAGCTTCATATCCCGGTATACAATGGGAGGGCACTGGGTATGAAGGTAGTTGAGAATCGAGAGAATCTGCCTGAAGTAATCCAGCACCTCCTCGACAGGAAAGGGGGCCTGCCCTCTTTCGGCCCTCAGGGCCTCCAGGTCTTTCCCCTCGATGAAGGTCATCACAAGGTATCTCGCGGGCCTTGCCGTAGAGGGATCTTTCCCGCAGAAGAAATCAATGACTTTCGGCAGGCCGCCATGGTGAAGCGTCGAGAGGAGCCGTGCCTCCTCCCAGAAGCGCCCCTCCGCATAGGCGTCGTCATCCTCGGAAGTGAAGGCGCTCTTCATCTGCTTGACTGCCACCACGTTGTTAAGCCTTATATCGCGGGCCTTGTAGAGGCACCCCATCCCGCCTGACTTGACGGTGGCAAGAATCTCGTAGCGGTTGTCCAGAAGAAGGGAAGCAGACTCTGCCGCGAGCCTCTCGCCGCATTGCATGCAGAACCTCGCCTTATCTTCAACAGCACTGCCGCATTGGGGGCAAAACTTTGGCATATCGGAGAACTCTCCGTTTCTCTCTCGGTTACAACCAAAAAGGCAGCACCCACGGGGATACTGCCCTTGGTTTCAGCAGGTTACCACCCTCTAAGCCTCGGGCTGCCTGCCGAGGACATTGCTTATGCACCTGATGGCTCCGCGCCATGAGGTGAGCGCCGGGAGCACCAGGGGGATGACCTGGAATCCCTGGGATTCATAGACTTCCGTCGCCTTCCTGTCAAGTGCCGGGAGGCCGAAGGTGGGAAGGAACACGCGCCTCACCTCGGTGCCGTCCTCCCTTGTGAAAGTCTCCTGGATGCAGTTGTTGTAGGTGACCCATGGCAGTCCCGGAGGGCCCTGGAGATAGGGCAGGCGCTTCACGTCGTAGCCCTTTTTCTCGGCATGCTGCGCGTTGTAGTCAAACTGGTGCTGGAGGCCGGGATCGTCCTTGGTGTTGGCGTCAACAAGCTGCTGAAGGTAATCGGTTTTCTCCCCGAATACCTCGCTGAGCTTCTGGTTGTAAGCATCATACTCTTCCTTGGGCAGATTCTTTATGATATCGATGGCGACGCTGGGATCACCCACGAGGATAGTCTTGTCATCAATGGGAGTAAAGCCCATGTCGATATGGAACGTGGCAGGCACCTCCTGCTCGGTAGTGGCAGGATCATCGGCACCGATAATGGTGACGGGCTTGCCGTACTTGTCCTCGAAGACCTTCTTGGCCTTGTCCATCCAGAGGGCCTCGTCAAAATTTCCCCTCTTTGCCTTTGCATTCTTCTCGTAGTGAAAATCAGGGACATGATACTGCTCGGCGCCCTCGGGATACTCCATCACCAGGTTTTTCTTGAAAGGCGAGGTTTCCAGTCTTGCGATCCCCATGGGGGCATGCTCGCGCTCGAAAAGGTTCTTGGCGGTAAGGTAAAGGGAGTTGTACCCCAGGAAAGTCTCCCTGCTGTTTGAGACCTCGTCGCCGCCGTCGGTGACAAGCCTCTTGTCGGCATCCAGGATGATCCCCTCGTTGGCGGCAACAAGCCTGGGCGGGACCTTCGGATCATCGCCATGGGGCCGCATGGTGGTCTGGTTCAGGATCGCCGTGTCATCGGTGGGGGTGAAGAGGCCCAGCATCTGGTCGCGGGCCCACATGGTGATGTTGATGTCATCACACATTACGAAATTGAAGCGCTCGGGGTTGGGTATGTTATTATCCTTGATGAGGCCCTCGATCTCTTTTTTGTCTGCCTGGCTTTCCACGGCGATGGTGAACTTCACGTCAGGGTCCATGTTCTTGAATACAGTGGTCCAGGCATTGAGCACGTTCTCCCTGAGCGCCGGGAATTCCGTTGACTGCGCGTCAAGCTGGAGTGCCAGGTGGGATATCTTGCCGAAACAGTCGGAGAACACACCGTTCTGCTTGTTGGGCTGCGGATAGTCCACCTTTGAGGAGTGGGGTTTTTCCGCCCCCGCTGATTTTCGGGATTTCCCGCCCTTGACAGCCTTATGGGCTTTCAGGGCGTCAGCGGAGATGGAGGCAGTCTCCTGCTCTAGGATTTCGCTTCCGGATGGCTTTTCCGGCAGTGCCCCCGCCCTTACCGTCTTGTCCTCAGGCAGGGTAAAACGCGGACCAATGCTTTCAATCATGGCGCAGCTCCTTATAAACCAGGTTATGTTGGTTTTTCTCTCATTTTATTATAGCCCTCTCCCGGGGAGAAGACAAGAGCCTTGTTGTTAACTAAATTTTAACATTTTCCCGACAAGGCTGAAAACCACCAGCAGATAATCTGGCTCGGCCTCAAGGGGCTCATGGAACAATGATCGCCGGCTGCACTTCGCAGAGAGCGTCGGGGAAAAAATAATCGAGGCCTTTTTCAAGGCCTCGACGTTTCTCTTATTGTCCTTACAGTCTGCCGGTCCTATCTGTCCCAGCGGCTCCCGCCGGGTCCGCCTGCTGCGGGACTGCTGCTGAGGGGCGGGTCGCCGAATTTGAAGTTTCCGCAGCCCGGGCTGGTGGTAGCTGCGGGTCCGCCACAGCCGGGAGTTGTGGTGGAGACAACGCTCCTCCATCCTTTGGGGGGAGTGCTCACGGGAGGGAACCCGTAACCTTTTTCGTTATGATTGAAGCCGTAGCCCCTGCTGATGCCGTTATAACCTCTGCCGCCGTTATCGTAATAACCTCTTTTGACTCCGCTGTCGCCGAAGCTCTGTGCCCTTCCTGCGTAATAACCTGAGCCGTTTCCATAATAACCCTTGCTGCTGCCGAAATACCCGCCGGCGATAGGCTTGTCACCGAAGCTGGCTTTCGCGCAGGGAGCGTAGCCATAGCCGCCGGTCACACCGGAGAAGCCGAAGCCGCCTTTGCTTATCCCTACGGGCTTGCCTGTTCTGTCAGGAATGATACCCAGTTTCGCCTGGCGGAATGCCCAGGGAGACACGGGATTCTCAGAGGCCCAGAGGCCGGTTCTGCTGGCTCTTGACTCTTTCTCCGCAGCGGCGACAGCCGGTGAGAATGCCTTCTGATTGTACCAGGCCATACCATTCTTTGCCAGGGTGAGAGCCACATCCTCGTTCCCCGACTTCACATTTGCCACGTAGCGGCCGTAATGATCCTTGCTCTTCACGTCAACCCAGACTTCTTTTCCCCAGAGCTGCTCTTCCATGAAGAGCTTGGTTTCCTGGCCGTATTCCTGCTCAAGCTCCGGGCATACGACACCGTCAATTTTCACCTTGGAGATTCCTGATCCGTTTTTCACAAGGATGTTGTTGCCGTCCTCTATCGAGACGACAACGCCTGTGAAGGACTCAGCGAACACTGAGGCCGCCATCAGGACCAGGAGGGTTATTGTGAGGATTGTTACCTTTTTCATTTCATTTCCCGCCTTTCGGTTGTTTTGCTTGATTCAATCATATCATAGAGTCTCTTTAACAATCCACTCAAAGTTGTTACATAGATGTGAATATCTACACTGATTTCACTTTAAGCCTTTTGCGAAGGGGTTAAAAAGCATGCCCCCACACTGATTGCTTTTATATATTGGTTCTGTCAGCTATCTATGCAGTTAATCCCCATCAAGATAAGGAAATCACCGGTGCTTTTGATGGAAATTCCAGCACTCGAATACCCCTATAAGGAATCCGTTTATTCTCTTTATTTATAATGTTTCCTGCATCTTAAAAAATTATTTCCCATAACAGCAGATATTTCACCCTGTTTCACCTCATCGCATGGCTGATGGGAAAGGCCTGGGAGACATTGAAGTGAATATGGCAGGATAAGAGAGCGGCAGGGAGAAACTCATGGTTCATGCCCACCGCAATGATGAACCTGGCTCTCCCGGGCAGTTTCGCAGTGCCCGGCCCGGGCCTTAAAAACAGCTTTCATGACAGGTCACTTGACCGAGGCGCCTTATGAGTCTCTTTGAAAAATACTTCGGAAAACAGACGCTCCTGGAAGCCCTCCAGAAGAACGATTTGAAGACTGCCCGCAGGATTGTGGACAGCGGGAACTTCGACACCGCAGAGAGGGCTTCAGACGGAACCACAGTCCTTATTCTGGCATCAATGCATGGCGATCCCCATATCATAAAGGCCCTGCTTGACCATGGAGCCGACCCCAACGAAGCGGGGCAGAGGGGCGTTGCACCCCTTCATGCATGCGCCAATACGGGGAATATTGAATGCGCAAAGCTGCTCATTGAAAAAGGCGCCGACGTCAACTCCCGTACTACCGGCCAGAAAGAATCGGTCCTTTACTATGCCCTGAGAAAAAACCATGGCGCGATGGTGGAGCTCCTCCTCTCCTCAGGCGCAGATCCCAGGGAAATGCTGCGCTTCGAGATTATGAAGAAAGGCCAGGAGGCCTACAAAGTCCATATGAGCGGCGACCTTGCCCTCGCGGAGAGACTTTATCACGAAGCCATCGCCAGGGCAGGAGCCGAGCTCGGTCCCCATGATTTCAGCACCGCCGAGCTCCGGCACTATCATGCCGATATCCTCAGGGATTCTGGGCGCATCAGGGAGGCAGAGGCAGTGTATCTGCAGGTCCTCGAGGACTACCGGGCGGCACTGTCACCTGATGACCACCGGATAGGCACCTGCTATCATGACCTCTGCGGTGTCTGCCTGGAGCGCAGGGAGTACGAAAAAGCCCTTGAGTACTGCTCAAAAGGCCTTTCAATAAGGATGGCTCAGGCCGTGGGCGATGAGAGAGTTCTGCAGCTTGCACAGAGCCTCAATGTCTATGGGCAGATCTGCATCGAGCTCAACGCCATGGAAGAAGCCAATAAGCACCTCGTGCAGGCCCTGAACCTGAGGGCTGAAATCCTTGGGCGCCTTCATCCCGATTCGCAGCTCACTCTCAATAACGTCGCCCACATGTATGCGAGGCAGGGCCAGGCGGACAAGGCGCAGGGACTCCTTGAGGCAATAAGGACTGCCGCCCATCAGAGCAATGATCCCATCCATCCGAAGCTCCTTCTCAACCTGGGCGACCTTTACAGAGATGCCGCCCGTGTGCAGGAAGCACGCGACGTCTATAACGAGGCGCTTTTCCTGGCAGAGCAGCACTTCGGCCCCAACTGCGACGACGCCATGGACGCGAGAAAATCGCTGGCAGGCCTCAATGTGAACTGAATCAAGGAATCCGGGCAGGGCAGGAGCATGAAGGCTGCCTGAAGGGAGGAGGATCCTTCTTGAGTGATGGAAAGGTAAAAGCCAAGGAGCCTTCACCGGCAGCAGGAATTATCACATTCGTCATCTTCTTTCTCATCTTCACGCAGTGGGAAAGGCTTGCAGCTCTGTGGAACACCATGGCGGAGTGGCTGGCGTCCCGCGGCATCACCCCCGGCCTGGCGCTGGCGGGAAAGGCCGTTGTCTTTATCGCCCTTCCCGCGGCTCTCTTCCTCGCCTGGGTGAAATCGGCCATAATGAAGGCTTTCCCGGAAAAAGTCACCTTTACCGAGGCTTCACCGGACGAGTACCCTGCCTTTGACCATGAAGCTTTTGAGCGGTACACCGAAGCCTTTGAGTCCCTCGGATTCAAAAGGCTCATTGATTACCATTCTCCCGAGATGGAAATGCAGGGAATAAAAGGGATAGGCCGCCTCTTCTCCCATGACCGGCAGTTCATATTTGCCGAGTGCAACCAGAATTTTCCCCCTGGCCGCAATCCGACTGAGGTCAAATGCGTTCTTGTCTCCTTCATGACCGACGGATTCAGTTTTTCCACGACCGACAGGAAGCCCGACGGCGTCACCTATGCGATGCGCCGCCCCCGGTCACTGTGGGTGAGCCTCCCGCCGGCATCCCCCGGTGAGCTTTTCAATGCTCACCTGGAAAGGAGAAATGCGCTTGAGAAGGAACTCAAGGCGAGACTGCTCAGGGAATCGTCGGCCCAGGGGTTCTTTGAGCATGAAAAGAAAGAGCACCTGCTGAGGAAAGAAGCGCTGGGAAAAAGAAACATCGTGGCAATTCTCTATGATATCATTGTCACGGGCAGCAACCCGCCCTTTGAATGGATGGGAGAATACGGGGGGCGCCTTCAGGATCGCTCAAAATCGTGAGAGGCTCCGTTCCTTGAAAGGCTTCCCCTGCGTCCAAGCCAGTAGGAGAAAACCACTGACACCAGTAAGAAAAGGCCCAGCAGGAGCTTCCTCTCGATGGCAGGCCTGTCCTTTGACCACGTTTCGTAGCTGGTCTTCAAGAAGATGAGGCCGGTCTTCAGATCGGCCTTCCCGGCAATCTTGATATTGCGGTAATTGCCCGAAGAATTTTCACTGGAAGCCTCCTCGCCTGAAGGGGAAGCCACTCCGGGCAAAGCGCCCTGCGAGCTCTTCAATGAAGCCGCGCTGTCCTGATGAGGGATCTTAATCGCCGCCACGCATGAAGAGCCCGACACCGCCCTGCATCCCGAGGGGAACATCAGATCGCAGCCCTCTGCGTTTACGATTTTCACATTTTCGGGCTTCATATCCTCTACGGAATAGGCCACAAGATGGATGATTCCCCTCACTTTGTTGCTGCTCAGAGTACATCCTTCGCGGCAGATCAGCATGACAACCGCTGATGGCCCGCAGATGATCTGATCCCACGGTCTGGCGGGGAGATCAATCTTAACTGATACGCGCTCGATGCCTTCCACGCACTCAATGCTCTCCTCCAGGTCGCGTTCGAGGGTGAGAATGCGCTCCTCCCTGGGGGAGGCCGCCTGCTGCAGAACATAATACCCCTGCCTCACAATCCTCTTTTCAATGCCCTGGCTGGCAAGGAGACTCCTGGCCTGCTTCAGCTTCGCAGGTGGGACTCTCACCATGGTGCCTTCATCGTTCACAATAAAGTCTATACGACTCTCTTTCAGAACTTCCCTCGCCGCATTGAGAGAATAACAATCAAGGCAGGCATTGCGGTAAACAGGGATATAAGATTGACCTGGCAGATACTGCACTATGACCTGAATGATGAAGGCTACAATTAGAAGCCTCATCATAAAGCGGGAGACTTTCTCCGAATGCCTCAAGCTTTCCCGGCTCCATGGGCAGCGGTTCGAGCAGAGCACGGGACCGTCACTGTTCTCAAGAATCTTGGTCTCATTAGCCATAAAAGGTATCTCCTTTCAATGGTCAGTACTATGGAAAATCTGGCGATCCGGAGCTTTTACAGGGGCATCACCTCCTCATGAGCGCAGGAAGGGCTTTGAAAGTGCGCACGGCCTCCTTTTCCTCTGATGGCATGATAAAGAACGTAACCTTGCCGGGGAAAGGGAATCTGGAACCTGTACAGTGGGGGCCGTGGCTTGAAAGGACATGCGGCGTCCTTACTCCCATTATGCCTCATGGACATTGCCGAACTGTTGCTATCCTGTTAACAGAAGATGAACAGCATGGATAGTACAGGAGGAAGGGGCCTACGGGAGGAGATTCATCCTTGTCGAGAATATTGAGCTTGCCTCGGTATCTCCCTTTCTTATGAGGCTCCGGCTCTCGTTTGAAAAGCCCATGAGCCTCCCCTGCTGAAAGGCAAAATATACCTTGCCCTGGGCTTTCAGGTCCTGCTCAAGATCGGGGGGGACCGAGACATGGGTATCAGGCAGAAAGGTCCTTATGACAGCGCACTCGGTGCCGGCAAAAGTCTGAATGCTCTCAAGGGTGTAATGATACTCCAGCTCCAGGGTTCCTTGGGGAGTGGCCTGGGGAATCCGCTCCGTGATGGGGATTATGATCTCGCTTTTCCCCTTCCAGGCGGCATTTATGGCAAGAGGGCCCTCAGGGAACGTGGGGTTTGAAAAGGGAAATTCCCTTGAGGATTCCAGAATCTCGCCGTTGGGTTTCATGGTCACCACGACCTCCCGGCCCTGATGGGGGACCGGACTTGAGAGGCCTCCCATCTTCATGACCGCTGATTCTATCGTGTAGCGCGCCCTGAAGGTGCGATCACCGCGCACTTCCAGTATCTCCTGGGCTATTACCATCTCGACGGCATAGCTCTGATCCGTCGTGACATTGATATTTCCCACTCCCTGCTGGAGCTTCGTGGTGACCTGGAAACGGCATCTGGCTCCGGCCACGGGCCTGTATTCAAGCTTTATCTGCTGAGGCTCCTGCATGATGGTATCCTTTCACTGTGTATGATATTGGAATCATGGCTGAAATTGATGCCTGGAAAGGCGCTCCCTGTTACAGTCCTCGCGGCAGACAGCGGCATGCTCCAGCGCGGCGGCGAGCTGCCTTGCAAGGGAGAGGAGGAGGTTCTTCTGGGCGCCGGTAAAGGGCGGCTCCTCCAAGCGGGAGAGCATGGCCATGAAAGCGAGGTTTTCGGTCCCTGCGCCCATGAAGGTCATAAAAGCGCGGGAAATCCCTGTAAACCTTGCTCCCCACGTCTCCGTCTCTTTGCCGGGATTTCCTTCGAAATAGCCGCCATGGGCCCTGAGATGCTTTACGAGAGGGTCCTGGGCGGAAATTACGCGGTCTTCAAAGGTAACGCCATGGTGGCAGGCGACCTCGTAATCATCACTGTAAGGGTTGTAGAGGGCTACGAGCCACCCGTCAACGGAAGGTATGGATCTGCCGACGATTGAGCAGGCTCCTTCAAGGAGATCTGTCACATCCTTTCCGGACGCGATAAGAAGGCTCATCTCGGAGAGAGCTGACAGCTCCTGTGTGGTTTCCAGGAGCCGCCTGGAGATGGCCTCCACAAGGTGCGGGAAAAACAGGGAAGAGGTGCAGCTGTCATCCATGATAAGGGTCCTGAGCTCATCGCTTTTAAGGACAATCAGCTCACCGTCGGAAATGGCCTGAGCCCTGATAAAACTCCTGCGGTGAGGGTCTGTCTCTATTGCGCCGAATATATCTCCCCGCCCCATGATTCCTACAGAGCTGAACTCTCCGCCATCTCCCCCGAGCCTCTTCTGGAGGGAAACCTCGCCTGAAACCATGAAGTAAAGGGCATTCTCCTCGTTCCCCTCTTCAATTATCACCTCTCCGCAGCGGAAAGCCGCCTCCTTCGAGATAAGGGAGAGCCTGTAAAGCGTCTCTTCGGAAAAGCTTTTGAAAAACCCGAGGTTTTTGAGCTTATCTCTCATCTGATCATTCATGGGCACCTCACACGCGAAGATAGCTCTCAAACTGCTGCAGATTGTTGGACTTGGCCATGGCCTCCTCCATGCTCACCTCTCCCTTGCGCACCAGATTCGCAAGAGAGCGGTCCATGGGCATCATGCCGGCCCGGAGGCCCATTTCGATGGCATTGTAAATCTGGTGGGTCTTCCCCTCCCTGATAAGGGCTGATACGGGGTTGTTGACGATAAGGAGCTCCCTGGAAGCAATCCTTCCTTTCCCGTCGAGTTTCGGGATGAGGACCTGGCAGATAACCACGCGAAGCGTGGTGGCAAGCTGTATCCTTATCTGCTGCTGCTGGTATGGTGGGAATACGTCAACAATCCTGTCAATGGTCTTGGCGGCGTCATTCGTGTGGAGCGTGGCAAATACAAGGTGCCCTGTCTCTGCCGCCGTAAGGGCCATTGAGATGGTCTCGAGGTCCCTCATCTCTCCTATGAGGATTACGTCGGGGTCCTGGCGCATGCCGTATTTTATTGCGTTTGCAAATGTCTGGGTGTGGATGCCCACCTCACGCTGCGTGATGATGCATTTTTTAGGCTCAAAGATGAACTCTATGGGGTCCTCCACGGTGAGAATATGGCCCTTGAGCTGCTGGTTGATCAGCTCCAGGAGACAGGCGATCGTGGTCGTCTTTCCGCATCCCGTGGGCCCCGTGACAAGCACTAGGCCGTTATGGAGGGAGGCGAGGGCCGTCATGGATTCAGTGAGTCCCAGCTCCTCAGGGGTGGGAATGGTGGAGGAGATAATCCTGAAGGACATCCCTATCCCTTCGCGGGACTGGTGGAAGTTAGCCCTGAAACGGGAGATGCCGGGGATGTTATATGAGCAGTCCAGCTCATTGCTTTTCCTGAAACGGTTCACCTGCTCCTCTGAGAGCAGGCTCTCCATCATGGCATTTATCCTTTCTGGCGAAAGGGGCTGAATCTCATCAAGCTTCTGTATCTCGCCGTTTACCCTGATGCTGGGGCTGTGACCTGCCATGAAGTGGATATCACTGGCGTTTTTCTTGACTGCTACCTCAAGGACCTCGTCAATTGCCTCACGGACCATAGAGCACCGCCTCCCCTCGTATACTACAGGTGACTTCTTTCTAGGAACCCTCCCATGCTTCGACTTCAATGAACCTTAATCCTCCGGGCTTCCTCTGCCACCCGATCTGATAATTTCTTTCGCGCTTAAAGGAATGGCTACCGGTGCCGATGAAATATCCAATGAGAATATTTGTCACCCGCCCGCGCGGCTTTCAGGATAATCGTCAGTCCATAGAGCAATATCACATGATGGCGCGGCAAGGGTATTTCAGCATCAGGCTGAAGGAAAGGAGGGCCATGTCCATGGGAGGGAGTGTTTCACCTCTGCTCATATTAGCATTATTTGCGATTGTAATCGTCATATATGTAGAATTTTCAATGATGGCGAGGCTCTTTCACAAGGTGGGCCCCAATGAGGCCCTCATAGTCTCGGGCGGCGGCGGGATAAAGATAGTCACCGGCGGCGGCATCATGGTATGGCCTTTCATCCAGAAGCTTGACCGCCTGTCGCTGGAGGCCATGAAGGTTGACATTGCTGCTCCCGAGTCACTTACCCTTGACGGTGTGCCTGTCACACTCCATGCCGCCTCGCTTGTGAAGATACCCTCTGACGGAGCAATGATTAAGAAGGCCGCTGAGAGGTTTCTTCTGAAGAAGCCTGAAGAGATTATCGCCATGGTGAAAGAGCATCTGGAAGACCTGGTCATGAGCCTTGTCGCAAAAACCACCTTCCAGGACCTTCAGAAGGAGAGGGATAAGTTCTCAGCAGAAGTGACAAAAAGCTCATTGGAGAGCCTTTCCAGGATGGGCCTTGTCATTGAGTCCTTTTCAGTCAGGGAGGTGAAGGCGACCGGCAGGAGAGAGGCAGCCGATCATTCCCCTGCAGCAGCGATGGACAGGGCCGAAGCCGGCACCCTTGAAGAAATCAACGTGTCTGTCGCCATAGCAAGGAGAGAGGCCGAGACGGCCGCTCTCGAGGCAAAGACAGAGATAGCGAAGCTGAAGGCCGAGGTGGAGATGGAGGCGCAGATATTCGCCAGGGAACTCGAGAAGATGAAGGCCGAGGCGGCCTTTGCATCGGGCCAGTTCAATGACGCCCTTGAAAAAATGAAGGATCCCCTGAAGGCATCGTGGCCTTCTGAGAACCTCTTTGATAAGTAGCATGGCGGAAATCGCCGGTCCTGCCGGTATAAGACAATGAAAAGGGAGGGCATTTTATGAGAAAGGTACTCATCGCAGCGATATCTCTTGGGCTGATCCTCATGCTGGGAGCCGCCAGGGCCCAGGCCATCGAGAAAATCAAGCCTGACCCGGCAGCGGTGGCGCTCCTGAATGAATTTCTCACCGCCCTCTCAATTCCTGACGACGAAAAAAGGCTCAAGGCCGTGCTGCCCCTGGTGCACAAAAGCCTTATTGCAAAAAACGGCGACCTGGACAGAAACGTCAAGGACTTCTCTTACAGGAAGGCCTGCGAAAATGTGAGGTTCTACCAGCAGCCTGCAAGCATCTATGAGGTCCACAAGGGAAATGTCTTCACCATAGGATTCAAAGAGACCGCCGAACAGGGAAGAAATGACAAGTATTTCATCAACAAGAAGGCAGGAGTGGCGGGAAGGCCTGCGCCCCTCCATGTCTTCTTCCCCTCAAGCGGCGGCCCGCCGAAGATCACCAACATGGGGAGCCTCTAGCAGGCGCTCTCACTCTTTTCCTCTTTCTATGACCCACACGTATTTCCGGTGGAGAAGCTCATCGTAGTTCTTCACCATGGTGAAGAGGAGAAACTGCTTGCCGGCAGGGGGAGGAGCAAGCTCGAGGGTTCCGTCATCACGCTCCGTGACGGGCACCACCTGATCATATCCGCTCGCATGCATCTCTTCAGGGTCACCGATATAAAAGCGCGGCGGTGATTCTGTTCTTGCGGGGAAAACCGTGACGCTCACCTTGCTGGCCGTGCTGAGAGGCACGGGAATGACGAAGTCGGGAAACTCCGTGACGTGGATGGTGTCGTCGGGGGCAAGGAACTTGCATATGAAGCCTTTCTCAACATACTTGCCCCAGAATATTTTCGAAGCCTGGTAGGGCCTGCCGTCCACCATGAGATAGAGAAGCTTTCTGGCTTCCATCTCCATGGCTTCCAGGATGGAGGTGTATGAATCAGGCTCCACCTGGCTTCCGACCTTCACAATCTGGCGCTCCAGGGACTTCAGGGCTCGGTAGGTATCGGCTTCAGGGGGCCACTCCCCTCCATGGAGGGGCGAATAAAGAGCAAGCGCCAGCAGAACTGCCAGCAGAAAACACCTGGGAATCCGATAATAAACACCTCTCATAAAGTCTCTGCTCCCTGCCCCGGTTGCCAGCGGCACCAATCTTTTCCAGCGATAAGGCTTCGATATTTCAGTAAGGTCACTCACGACGGGAATTTGCTCCTTTCACCTCCCTGATCGGAATATCAAAGGGAATTGCTGAAGGAGAGTACAGCCTGAAGAACACTCCACGGTCACTGGTGAAAATCGTGAAGTTTCCAGGGGAATCCTCTTCACGGACATCGCCGCCGGTAATGATATTCACAAGGGGCTTCTTTTCACGGTTCATATCTTTATACGCCTCGCCGAGGCGCGGGAGAAACCATTTCCCTATCGCAGCTTCCGGCATTATCTCGAGATCCTTCTTGTTGCTGCCTGCCACGAATTCTACCGCATAGCTCAAATCCCTGTAATAGCCATAAAGACTGATACCACCTCCCAGGTCCCCCGTCTTGATAGTAGGAATTACAAGGGGCCCCAGGGGCGGGATGACAAGGCAAAGCGCGAGGAGCGGGGCAAGCACTTTTGCGAAGTGCAGGATGGGAATCCCCGCATTGCATATCTTCCCGTAGAAAATGAACAGTACCAGGGGGGCCGCGATACACCAGATCCAGAGAGTGAGCACCATGGCCGTATCTTTAGCCCCCCGGACGCTGTAATACTTTTTCTGAAAGGGTTTATAAGGCTCAAAGGAAATGGAGAGGTCCCGATTCATCTCTTTCGGGGCGAGCTTCCCGGCGCACCGCGTCAGCACCGCCCCATCCCACAGGTACGAGGAAGCCTGGGGATGACCGACCTCCTGGTAGGTCGCTTCCATACGGTATAATTTTCCCTCAGGCTTTTCCTGGAATATGCCCCACTTTGAATCGCGAGTCTCATTGGCCGGCCTCTCCTTCAGGACATCGCAGAGCTCCATGGTGAGGGGAGTTACCTGGGCCCTTCGATCAGCGATGACAAAAAGCTCGAGATATACGGGCGATCTCCCCAGGGCTGTCATCCTCATGGGATAGACAGGAGATGCGGCAGCAAAGCTGATTTCGAGCGGATGGGGGACAGAGAGGCCGTTCTGGTCCCTGGTGAGCACGGCGGCAACGAAACGCCACTGCTGCCTGATATAGTCTTCGGTCATGGCCGCTCCTTCCTGCGGCACTTCTGTGAAGCCATTGGTCTTCAGCCACCTGTTCAGCGCCTCAAGGCTCTGTGCATCAAGCACAGAGACCCGGTAGCCCCCCACGATGGCCTCCTGCTCGACGGCGACGCCTTCTATGGTCACTGAGGCAGGAGCCAGGCCGCCGCCGCGCCCCCTCAGGAAGTTCGGGCCGATAACGGCAAAGATTATCACGAAGCCAACCAGGCTCAGAATGGCCCCGGGGAGGGAGGGACGGAGGAGCCCCATCAAGACAAGCCAGAGAGTGATAAGGACGGCGAGGAGGAATGGGAAACTCTTCTGCCTGGTGAGATCATTGACTATTTCGGGCTGGGCGCATATCGAGAGGGTCTTCAGGAAGCCGGGAGACACTTCGCGCACTTCGAGAGGCTTCCCGGGTACCGGCACGATCCATCCAAAGCTTTTCCCTTCCCCGTTGAATGCTGATTCCACGACAAGCCGCTCAATGCCTTTCTGATATATCACCATGGCTCTCTGCGAGGGGATCGCGGGAAGAGATGCATAGGCCTTCTCGGGGTAATAGCACCCGTCAGCGAGGACCGATGGCGAGGAAGCCAAAAAGCACAGCACCATGATACAGGCAAGCACCGCGGTCCTTATCATGGGCTCCTGCGACCTCCTTTGAAGCTGAATTCCGAAGGGTGAACCTCTTTATCTATTATGCTCCGATATACCGTGTTCCTTCACCACGGAAGAAATGTGTGCTCCTTCCCTGCCAGAGAGGAGGAAGGGCAGAAAAAGGTGAAAAAGGGCATGAGAATAAATTTCCCGGCACGGAGGAAACATTCAGATGAAAAAGGCGGCAGTTACCCTGATATCGGCCCTGCTTTTAATAATGACAGGAGCTCCCCTCTTCGCGGCCCAGCAAAAAGGAGTGCTCTATTATGCCGAGGGCGGTACCGGCGGCGGCACCCTCCATATCTACGGGGGGAAAAAGCTCTACAAAATGAGGTACAACAACTCCGCGACAAAAATGTCGGGCCTCACCGGACAGTTCCGCTACGGGGAGCGCTGCATTTTCCAGTTCCACGGCGAATCAGGCGATCTCTTGCTTGACTCAATCACTTTTACCGGTGAATTTGAGAGGCTCATACAGATTGCCGACGATCTTGTGAGGGGGCACTACCGCCGCCTGCAGGAAGGGAACTTCAAGCAGGCCTATCAGAATCTGAGCCCCGCCTGGCGGAAAAAACAGCCATACGAGTCCTTCAGGAAAGGCTTTCAAGGCATCTCTTTCACGGAGAACATGGACAGCATTCCCGTCTATGCCACCAAGATCATAGGCCATGACTCCACAGGGGTGCTCGTGCTCGTCAATGAGTACTACTTTGTGAAAGGAAGCGGGAATTACCTGAAATACGAGGTGATCACTGTCCAGGGGAAATGGGAGCCCGACTGGTATATCGACAGGGTGGAGAAGATAACCTCAAAGGACTGGCAGGATTCATAGCATGGGACCCTGCGGGCCGCCTCAGAGTTTGAGAGAGAAGAGGCTCATGGCATTCCTCCGGAGGATGGAGGCCATTTCATCGGGAGCCTTCCCCCGCAGCTCGGCTATTTTCCCCACTATGAGAGGGATTGACGACGGCTCGTTCCTTTTTCCCCTCGAAGGGTCGAGGTAGGGACAGTCAGTTTCCGCGACAATCCGGTCCTCAGGGACTGCAGCGACCACTTTCCTGAGCTCCCCGGCATTCCCGTAGGCAATCATCCCTGTGAACCCGAGATAGAAGCCCATCTCGAGAAAGCGGCGGGCATACTCCATCGTGTCGGAGAAGCAGTGGATCACGCCTCCCCTCTCTTCAGCCTTTTCTTCTCTCAGGATCGCCAGGGTCTCTTCCGATGCCTCCCTGCTATGTATGACCAGGGGCTTTTTCACCCTGTGGGCAAGCCTCAGCTGCTCCCTGAAAACCTCCGCCTGCACTTCGGGAGGGCTGAAGTGGTAATGGTAGTCAAGTCCCAGCTCTCCGACGGCCACTACCTTCTCATTACGCGCCATCGCCTCAAGAGCCGCAAGGTCGCCTGGGGCCATCTCGCCCGCATTGTGGGGGTGAAAACCCAGAGCGCCATAGATGCCTCCGTGTTCCAGTGAAAGCTTCAGGGCCTGCTCCGAAGAGCCCATGTTTATGCCGACAGTGACTATTACAGAAACGCCCTGTGAGGCGGCGCGCTCTATCACCTGGACACGGTCCTTTTTGAAGGACTTGAACTGAAGATGGGCATGGGTGTCAATATGCATTGCTCTTAAAGGTTACTTCATCTGATAAAAGGTATAGCGTGGCGAAGAGAGCTTTTCCGACGTCCCCCACCAGAGCGTTGAGGCACCTTCCCCCCTGAAGGTATAGTACCTGGCGAGATCGACCTTCACCCTGAGGGGCTTTTTCCTTGAGATGACTGCTGGACGTCCTTTTCCCCTCACGACATTCCTCCCGGGGGCTGCCTTTGTGACGCCGCACTCAATGTGCAGTACCGCACTTCCGTGGAGCACGAGCTTTCCCCCGGATTCCTCGATATAATCCGCTATTTCCAGCTTTTCCTTCCATGTTGATACCACGAATGTCGCATAGAACGGCGTGCCTGGCCTGTGATCCCCTTCCTCCACCTCCAGGGTGAAAAGAGGCTGTGCGAGAAGGGACTCTACTTCCTTTTTCCTGTCCTGCCCAAGAAACCTGGAAGGGTGGCTCACGGTAAAAAGGCTCCCTCCCTTCTCCGAAGGCACTGCCTGGAGAAGCCATATTCCCTTCTGTCCTGCCAGAAAGGAAGGGTCAAGCGAGGAAGAGAGGCCCACGACATAATCCCAGCGAAGCCTGCAGGTGGATCCCGGAGCGGCATCGCCGGCCAGGACCCCGTCGATATGAAGATCCCCCTCGTACCGCCTTACAGGCGCATCTCCCTCCATGCTCACCGCCTTCAGTCCCTTCAGGGTCCCCGAGACCACGAGGTCTGAATCAGCGAGAAGCGAGGAGAGGGGGAGGGCCTGGAAACTTGCCATACATGCTCCTTGAGCACTTGATAGGAAGAGAAAAACCAGTAACAGGATCATTCTTGCCATAAGATAATAATTCAATCCCGGGAGGGGGGAACCTTCTTTGCGTCGTATGCCTTCAAGGGGGCTTTCCCCGGGAGGAGCGGCGGATCCATGAGTGACATAAAAAGCAGGAAACTCATAGTCATCAAGGGTTTTCTTTTCCTTCTCATCGGCCTCACGGCTTCTCTGTATATTATCTGGCTTACCCGCTCTCTGCTCATTGCCTTCCTCCTTGTCACGGGGATCTGGGCCTTCTGCCGCTTCTATTATTTTCTCTTTTACGTGCTGGAGCGCTATGCGGGTGTCGAGGGAAGGTACGCAGGCATAGGCGATCTTGTCTTGAGGCTCATGAGAAAGAGTTGACATTTTAATCCCGAAGGCTTATACTTTGTGGTAATTCTCTGCCCGATTCTGCAAGAAATGAGGTGATACCATGGCGGTAAAAACGAAAAAAAAGCTTACCGTCACCGAGGGCTGCTGGTACCCTCTGGGTGCGACGCTCACTGACGACGGCGTAAACTTCGCCCTCTATTCCCGTGATGCCGAAGAGGTGACTCTCGAGCTTTTTGACGAGCCCGGGGAAAAGCCCACGGCCTCCATCAAGCTCGAGCACAGGACAAAATACATATGGCACGCCCTTGTGCATGACATCGGCGCCGGCCAGCTCTACGGTTACAGGGTAAAGGGGCCGTACGAACCCGCCAGGGGCTTCAGGTGCAATGAACACAAGCTTCTCATAGATCCCTATGCAAAAGCCGTGAGCGGCAAGGCAGAGAACGTCGATAATCTTCTCTTCAGCTATGACAGCCGTTCTGACCTGAAGGACCTCTCAATGGACGAGCGTGACAACGCGAAAGTCATGCCAAAAAGCATTGTCATAGACGACCGCTTTGACTGGCAGGGAGACAGGCCCCTCCACATCCCTGTTGAAAAGCTCATCATCTACGAGACGCACCTGAAAGGCTTCACGGCCCACCGCTCTTCAAAAGTGAAGCACCGGGGCACTTACCTTGGCTTCATTGAAAAGATACCTTATCTCAGGGAGCTCGGCATCACTGCCGTGGAGCTCCTTCCCATCCAGGAGTTCCAGGTTGAGGATTTTCTCAGCGCAAAAGGCCTTACCAATTACTGGGGCTACAATACCATCGCCTTCTTCGCCCCTGAGTCCTCCTACTCCACGAAGTCCTCGCCGGGCTGCCAGGTGGGCGAGTTCAAGACGCTTGTGAGGGAGCTTCACAAAGCGGGTATTGAAGTGATCCTCGACGTGGTCTACAACCATACAGGCGAAGGAAACGAGCTGGGCCCCACACTCTCCCTGAAAGGCATCGATAACCATACTTATTACGCGCTTGCCGGCGACGAAGAGTACCCAGGGCGCTACTATATGAACTACAGCGGCTGCGGGAACTCCATCAATGCCCAGAACCACCAGGTGATAAGGCTTATCGCCGACTCCCTGCGCTACTGGGTGCAGGAGATGCACGTTGACGGCTTCCGCTTTGACCTCGCCACGGTCCTGGGTCGCACCGCTTCGGGCTTCTCATCGCACTCCGTGTTCTTTGACGTCATATCACAGGACCCTGTCCTCAGCGGGGTGAAGCTCATCGCCGAGCCCTGGGACGTGGCCACCTACCAGGTAGGAAACTTTCCCCTGGACTGGTGCGAGTGGAACGGAAAATTCAGGGACACGTTGCGCCGCTTCACCAAAGGAGACAACGGGCAGCTCGGCGAGCTTGCAAAGCGCATCACCGGCTCCGCTGACATCTATGCCGATGACGGCCGCACCCCTTACCAGAGCATTAATTTCATCACCTGCCACGACGGCTTCACCCTCCATGACCTCGTCTCCTACAATGAAAAGCATAACGAGGCCAACCTCGAGGAGAACAGGGACGGCTCGACGGACAACAACTCCTGGAACTGCGGCGAAGAGGGCCCCACGAAAAACGAGGAGATCCTGACCCTGAGGAAGCAGCAGGCCAAGAACTTCATGGTCACCCTCCTCGCTTCACTCGGGACTCCCATGATCCAGTGCGGCGACGAGGTCCTGAGAAGCCAGGGGGGAAACAACAACGCGTACTGCCAGGATAATGAAATCAGCTGGTTCGACTGGTCCCTCGTGTTAAAAAATGCCGACTTTCTCACCTTCACCAGGGAGATGATCGCCCTCACCAAGGCTTTCCAGGGGCTTCAGGTGAGAAAATTCTTCAAGGGGTATTACGACAGGGTTCTGGACGTCTTCGAAATTAACTGGTACAACAAGGAGCTGAGCTTTCCCGAGTGGGACGACCCTGAAAGCAAGACCGTGGCCCTCCAGATCCACGCAAGGGAAAAGAGCGGCTTCGAATACTACTTCATGTATATTCTCAACTCAGACTACCGCACACAGTACTTCGAGCTTCCCGAGCTCCCCTCGCCGTTCACCTGGCACAGGAAGGTTGACACGAGCTTCCCCGCCGGGGAGGATATCCTGCCCCGCGGCAGCGAGACCGAGGTAGTTCCTGCTGATTACTACTTCGTAAACGCCAGGAGCATCGTGCTCCTCGTGGCACTGAACCTTGAGAAGCGGGAAAAGAAGGACTAGTCTTCCATCGCCCTGGAGGCACCGTCGTACCAGAGGAACACATCCTCGACCATATGGTCATACTTCTTGGTGACGGCCTCGTAAAGCTTTGCGTTCTCGATGGCGACGGCGGCCTCGCTCGCAAGGGTGGAGCAGAATTCCAGCTCGTCGTGGGTGAACTTCCTCGTGGTGGTGAAATAGATCTGAAGGATGCCGGTGAGGTGCTCCTTGGCTTTCATTGGCGTGGTGACGACGGAGTTGATCCCCTCTCTTGCCATCGCCTGTGCGCACTTCTTTGGAAGATCGGCTTCAAGGTGCCGCCTGATGACCACATCCCCGCATGTGGCATCCTCTGAACGCTCAACATAGTCGTCCCTGATGATGGCCATGCATCCTTTTGTGACCCCCGAGACCTCCTCAAGCGTGAAATGGCTGGCTTCGGGATCCCATATGAAAAGCGAGGCCCCCTGGGCATTCAGGGCTTTTGCCGCCCCCTCCACGATAGCCTTGAAGGTCTGGTGCTTGTTAAGGCTCTTGCTGAGGGAGCTTGTCACAAGAAAGAGGGTGTGGAGCCTCTCGTAGAGAAGGGCATTGCTCACCGCAATGGCCACCTGGTTTGCAATGGTATGGACAAAGCTCTTTTCATCCTC
Organism: Candidatus Eremiobacterota bacterium; assembly: GCA_031082125.1. Lineage (NCBI taxonomy): Bacteria > Bacillati > Vulcanimicrobiota > Vulcanimicrobiota bacterium. Next base: position 95,919 of record JAVHLM010000026.1, on the reverse strand, counting down.
ACTGAATTCATACTCCGTGGCAGTGTAAAGACGCATGGTGCCCAGCACCCTCTCCTTGGCGGTAAGGGGCACGCAGAGCACCGATACCAGCCCCTCCTCACGGGCAAGCTCAGGAAGGACAAACCTCGAGTCGGCAGTGACATTGGGTATGTACACGACCTTTCCCTCAAGGAGCTCCTGGTCGATGGGGAGCTCTTCAATCTTCGAGGGACTTCTCTCTATAAAGGACTTTTTCACCCCGTAAATTGCCTTTGCCACCATCTCATGCCTGCGTTCATCATAGAGCTTGATGGTGCAGGCCTTCATCCTCATTGCCTCGGTGGCGAGCTTCGCCGCCGTCTCGAGGACCTCCGTGAGAGAGAGCGACGAGTTGACCATCATGGAGAAATCCTTGAGCCTCAGGTCCCTCTCCTTTATCAGGATGGCCTCTATTGCCTGTACCGAGAGCTCTGCGAGCTTTTCAACGTCTTCGATGACGCGGGCCGAGAAATCCCTGCCCGTCGTGGAATAAATGCGCAGAATGCCCACGACATGCTTATCGGTCTTCAGGGGGATGCTTGCGATGGAGCGGATTCCTTCCTGCTTGATCTGCCTGGGATAGAGGACCCTGGAGTCCTTTGAGATGTCTTCTATCACCACGGTGTTCCCCGCCAGGACCTCCCGGTCGATTGAGCTCTTGTCGATATTGATGGGCCCTTTCGCAAGGTACTCGTTACTGAGGCCATGGGATGCCGCCACCTCCATGGTCCTGCATTTCCTGTCCATCACCCTCACAAGGGCGCCCTTCAGGCCGAATATGGCAGTCACGCCCTTCACTATCACTTCAAGCAGGCTGTCAAGTGATGCCACGCGGTGCATCTGCGCCGTAAGGTCGCATAAGGTGCAGGTCTTTGCTGATTGTCTGGCCATGGTTCCTCCTTTTTGTGAGTGGCTTCCGCCCACCGCAGAAAAAAAACAGAAGAGGTGATATGAGGATTTCAGGATAGTGGGTTCGTTGCTGTCACTCTCTCATAATAGTATTCTTCCCGAGGGGCTTCTCTCCTTTTTTCCTCGAGGGGCGCCCTGGAATGAAAAAGGCCCCGGGTTCCCGGGGCCCATGATAAAATTCCCGCTATTTCGCTATCTTGTCCAGCTCCTGCTTTATACGGCTCTTGTCGAGCGACGCCATCTGGCATACAATCTCTGTCTGCTTGTTGATGAAGCGGAAAGAGGGAACCTCGTTGATCTTGAGGTATCTCATTGCCTTGGCATGGCTCGGATTGTCTCCGTACAGGGTCACGATGACAACCTTTTTCTCGTATTCCTTCTCGAGCTCCTTCACGATTGCCCCCAACCGCGCCGGTGCTCCTCAGCCCGATTTCCTCGGGCTGAAAACCATCATGATCGGCTGCCTGTGCGTATAGGCATCGTTATAAACATTGACGGCATGGGTGCTGTCCTTTGTGGGAGGGTCAGGGAGGCTCGTGGCATACATGGGCCCCCGCGAACCGCCGCACGACGCGATCATGAAAGGCAGACCCAGAAGACAGGCGATGATAAGAATAAGTGCAGCCCCTTTTCTCATAGTGCTCCTCCTTTCTCAAGCGGTGTAGCACTCTTAATTATATACGAAAGAGAGGATCCTCTTCAAGTAAATCGGGTACAATTCCCTCCTCACTGAAAGAGGCAATCCCCGGTCAGAGCCTGTTAAGGTTTGTGCCCAGGGTGAACTCCGCCACGTTGATGAAGGTGTCCTTATCCTTCATCACGGCCTGGGGCGGGAGCTGATCAGACTGGGTCTTGAGGCCCTCCATCCTTTTCACGGCCGTGCCTATTGCCATGAACTCTATGATCCCGTTCCCGAACTCATACACGTAGACCTTGACACCCAGCACGTCATCGGCTCCGCAGGCCTCGGCGTCCTTCTTGATCTTGCTGATGGCATTCTCGCGGGCGTCGTATACGAGCGTCGTGAGCTCGTTGATCTCACCGCGCATCAGGGCTTTGAAGGCCGAGGTGATGCTCCCCACGAATCCCAGCGAGTACACTGATACTCCCAGCACGAGCTGGATAGGCATGTAGCCTATGCGGATGATGTTCCACATTTCCTCGTTGGTGAGGTCGCTCGTGATGGGGCTCTTGGCATACTGGGGCGGAAGGCCTTCATGCATCGACGCCGTGCCGATCATCACCATCTCCTGCATGCCCTGGAAGGGAATGATTGATGTCTTGATACCCACGACGGTATTGGCGCCTGCTTCACGGGCCTCGCCGGCAATGCGCTGGAGGGCAAGGTGGCGGGTCTTGTTGAATATCTCTGAGAACTCTATGATCTCTCCGCGGGCGAGGCTCCGGAGCGATCCGAGAATGCCGCCTCCGATGCCTATGGAGTAGGCAACGTTGCCGAAGACAAACTTTATGGGCCGGAATCCTGCGTCCATCTGGCAGTAAAGCTCCTGCCCGTCGGCTGACGATGAGAAGCTGAGCTTCTCATCGCGCTGGCCCTCGCGGTGAAGGCAGGAGCCCACGGAGAGAAACTCCACGTTGCCGATATGCTGAATCAGCTCGTTGGTGACGCCCGATATCCCCGTTCCCCCATGCCTCTCGGCCTCGGCCACCATGCGCTCAAGTGCCTTCTGCCGGCCTTCACGGACTATACTGGTGACCTGCGTCACCTCTCCCCCCAAGAGGGTTTTGAAGCCTGATGCGATTCCACCGATGAAGCCCAGTGAGAACACGCTGTTCCCGATGACCAGATCCCCCACCGTGAGCCCCTTGCTTGCGAGACAGTACATCTCGTTTCCCGATAACCCCGTCACAATTGCCATAGTGTCCCTCCTCGATATATCTCTTCTTCACTGATTCTTCAGTCCCCGCCGTTACCCTGCTTTTTAGGTTTCCACCATCCGCCGCCCGAGAGGCGTTTTATCGCATCAGCCGTGGCCTTGTGGCCGTAGGACTTTGCAACCTGCAGGGGAGTCTGGCCTGACCTGTCCCTCATGGAGGCATCGGCGCCCTTTTCCAGGAGCAGAGCCGCCGCATCGGCGTGGTCATAATAGGCCGCAAGGTGAAGAGGCGTGGAGCCGTCGGCATTTTTAGCGTTCACCTGGGCCCCCCGTTTGACCAGGAGGGCTGCCACATCCCTGTGCCCTCCCTGGGAAGCCATGTGAAGGGCTGTCCCCCCGTCATCCTTCTCTGCATTCAGCTTTGCTTCCTTGTTGAGCAGCAGCTCTACGAGGTCAAGATGTCCATGGAGCGCCGCAAGGTGGAGGGCTGTCCAACCATCTCCCCTGCGCGCCTCAAGGTCGGCTCCATGGGCTGTGAGATATCCGGCAATATCCCTGTGGCCGTGAAACGCCGCCGTATGAAGAGGGCGCCAGCCGCTCCCATCCCTGGAGTTCACCTCTGCGCCCCCGTCAACAAAGGATTTCACCGCGTCAAAATCATTCTTTTCTATGGCTTCGAAGATCGATCCATACTGCTTCGCAGACCTGGCAAAGCCATGGGGTGAGGGAGAAAGGCCGCCACTCCCTTCATTGAGTGAATTGGTGACTGCCGCGGGGGTGACTGAGGCTTTCCCGTCAAGCATAAGAAGTATCTCCTTTGCAGAGGAGGGCCGTTTCGCGGGGATCAGGTCCAGCATCGCCATGATAAGGTCCGAAAGCTCCGGGGGGACTCCGGAATTAAGGGAGTGAGGGATTTCAAAGGTGAAGAGGGGTAATTCGCTCTCCTCAGGGTTTTTCCCGGTGAGCAGGAAGTGCATGAGCACGCCGAGAGAGTAGATATCGCTTCTTGGCTCCGCCATACCCCTGTATTGCTCGGGTGCCGCGTATCCCGGCGTGCCGATGACGGTAGCCTTCTCCTGGGGGGAAAAAAGGCGGGCAATGCCAAAATCCACTATGAAGACCTTGCCGGCCGAGAGCATGGTGTTCCGTGCATTGAGATCCCTGTAAATTATAGGGGGCGTCTGCATGTGAAGGTACTCAAGTATCAGGAGCATCTGCCGCATGATATCCAGGCCGTCAGCGGGCGGGAGGGCCCGCCATGACCGTTCCTTCATCACCGATTCAAGATCCATCCCCTCGACGAAAGTCATTACGAGAAAGTGAGCGGGCTTTCCCGAGTCTTCGTCATGGGCGGTGAAAAAGTCCGAAACCTTGGGGATCCCTCCATGGTGAAGGCGGGAGAGAATAAGGGCTTCCTCCTTGAACCGCGATTCCGCGTAGGCAAGCTCGGCATCATCCGTAAGGGGAGCGAGCATCTTCTTGAGGGCAACGACAGTGCCGAGACGCTGATCGCAGGCTCTGTAAATGCAGCCCATTCCTCCCTTTTTCACCGTTGAGAGCACCTGGTACCTGTTATCAAGGAGGGGGCCGCTCATTGCACTTCCACGACTTCCAGTCTGAGGCGCGCATTGTTATCACGGACGTATTTTTTCATGGCCCTCACGAACCTTGTCATCACCTCGTCGGGAGCCATGGCGCACTTTATCACGATATGGGTTCTTGCCGGCGAGGGGTTCTTGAAGTCGTTCCTGAATTTTTCAGAGTTGATGGCTTTGAGATAGCATTCCACTTTCTCCAGCAGAAGGGACTGGTGCTCCGCCTCAAGTTTCCCTGCCGCCAGGATAAAGAGATCGATGCCGCCTTCTTTTCTTTTCCCTATGCCGTCTATTATCTTCGGGTCCTTGAGGGGACCTGCCTTTCTCTCTTTCATGGCTCCTCCCTGATGGAGTCACAATTCTTCAAAACCGCGGGATATCCTTTGCGTCACGGCGTAAAGAGGCCGAAAAACTTGCGGGACCACCTTCCGGCGATCCCGCATATTCTCTTCAAACGGCCATGAAAGGCTTTCACTCCTCCTTCGGCGCTTCTCCGCCTGCGAGGAGCGCTTTGTGCACATTGAGCCTGCCGCCCGTCACCATTTTCTCATTGAACTCCGGCACTGCATCGGTTGTCTGCATGAGGCGCTCTTTTAACTGAGACGCGCTGATGTCGGGCTCATGGGAGGCAACAAGCCCCGCGGCGCCGGCAACGTGGGGCGTCGCCATCGAGGTGCCGCTCTTTGAGCCGTAACCGCCGCCAGGTACCGTGGAATATATGCTGGAGCCCGGGGCTGCCAGATCCACCGTGGTCTTCCCGTAATTGCTGAAGCTGGAGAGCCTGTCTCTGTGATCTGACGAGGCGACGGCCAGGATGTTGGGCGATTCGTAGCTCGAGGGATAATGGGCCTCCTTGTCGTTATCGGCTGACGAGTTGCCCGCGGCGGCCACAAAGAGCCCCGGAAACCCGTCAATGGCATCCTTGAGAGCCTGGGAGAATTCTCCCCCGCCCCACGAATTTGAGGTGATGCGGGCGCCCATCCTGGTCGCGTATATCACGGCCTCGATGGCGTCGGCCGTCGTGCCTCCGCCGCTCCCCTTGATGAACTTGAGGGGCATGATGCTGGCCTGCCAGTTTACCCCCACGACACCTGTCTTGTTGTCGCCCTCGGCGGCAATGGTGCCGGCGCAGTGGGTGCCGTGGCTGTGGTCATCCATGGGATCGCCATCCTTGTTGGCGAAGTCGTAGCCATGCACATCATCCACGTAGCCGTTTCCGTCATTATCTATCCCGTCACCCGCTATTTCGCCGGGATTGGTCCATATGTTGTTCTTCAGATCGGGATGAGTGTAGTCAACGCCGGTGTCAATGACGGCAATGAGAGGACCGCCGGCACCGGTGGCGATGTTCCATGCCTCGGGAGCATCGATGTCGGCATCGGCCTTCCCGCCGGTCTGCCCCGTGTTGTCGAGGCCCCAGAGCTTCCTGTCAAGATCATCGGGCTTCACCTGGGGCCCCTCGCCGGGAGTGGCGGGAGGAGTATCACCGTTGCCTTCTGCCTTTGCGGCAGGGCCGGCGTCATCTTCATTCTTCGGGAGCCTTATCACGAAATTCGGCTCCGCGTAAGCGATTCTCCTGTCCTTCTCAAGGCTCTTGACGGCATCCTTCACGGGCACGTCGGAGAGGATTTTCACATGGCAGATATCGCCGTTTCCCTGGCTCTTCATGGTCTCGGGGAGATCATACTTCTTTATCACCTCGAGGCGGATCCCCCTGAATTCAAGCGATGACGGCACGGCCCCCTTGAACCTGACGAGAAGCTCGCCCGGCACATGCTCGCCGTACTCCTTCACGCGGATTTCCTCTTTCGCGCCGGCCTTCCCCGTGAGTGCCACCTCGTCGCGGGCCTCCGCGGGGCCTGCGGCCTCCGGCGGCGGGGCCTTGACGCCTTTCACATGGGCGGTGTGCTGATTCAGCGGTGAAATTTTTGCTGCGTCCATTTCAGTGCTCCTTGCATAGTTTGTGTGCATGCATTTTGAGTAAGGTGACCCGATTTTTATTATACCCGATGAGGGCTCCCCCATGGAAGATCTTTCTTGTTAACTTTTTGAAAAGATCGTCCTGCGGCACCCGTTTTCATAGACCAGGAAAGGCGTCCCCTCCGAGGGGGAGCCGAAGGTGAAGGTAAGATCATGGGGTGCCCTGCCTTTTATGGTGAGGGTCCTGAGGCCGTGGAGGAGGTGGAGGTGGCAGGCCTCGCAGAGGGTGATGAGGTTCCATTCGTCATCGCTGCCGCCCTGGGAGCGCCTGATGATGTGGTGAACCTGCAAGTTCCTGCGGCAGCGGCAGCCGGGGGCCTGGCAGCGGAACCGGTCGCGCTTCAGGATCCTGTGGTGATGTGCCGCTTTTTTCAAGGTTCCCTCGGTGTCAAGGTAGTCAGCGAGGAGGGCAGCAAGGAATTTTTCTTCAGGAGGGATTAACGCATCGTCCGGCCGGGTGGGGTCTTGCTGAGAGGCGGAATGGAGAAAGACCAGGGCCGCCATGTTCCAGACCTCGTAAAGCTCCCGGGGGAGGAAGAACCTGATCGTCATGGAGCCCCTGCCTGCGAGCGGTGAGGAGCCTCCCGTTTCCTGTGAGGAGGCTTTGGATGAGAGGATATCCACGAGGAAGGTTTCCTCGGGGTTGGCGCCATGGGGGATGGTACAGATCTCCCGTGCCTTTTCGAGATGCCCCGCACACAGCACGGAATTTTTTTCAATTTTAATCTGGGCCTCGCAGGCGAGCAGTTCATCGACATCGCTGAAATATTTCCAGGGCGCATCAAAGCGCCTGTCCCGACTTTCCAGGGAGGCTTCGTCATCCTCTGGGAGAGGCCACGCTGACACAGGCGACGGGCCGCCATACCAGGACCCGGTCCTGATGATATCCCTTACCTCAAAGGAAAGCTCATGATACCGCTCATCGCTGATATAGCGGAAGCCGGGAAGGAGCGTATAATTTATCGGCACGAAGCTGTCGTATTCGATGATACGGGCGATACGCTCTGCCTCTTCCCTGAGATCTATGGTGGGCACGCCTGCGGCATAGGCTATCCAGGCTTCCTCGTTTTTGGAATTCACCAGGGGAAGAATGAGGCGGGCCTGTTCCCTGGTGATGGTGCCGCTCCTGAAAGCCTTCTCGGTGAGGGAGTGGCGGCGGAATCCATTGGCAAGCGTGATGAACTGGCGGGCCTGTGCCTTTGAGAAGCCGCACCGCTCCTGGGCGTACTCCTCGACTGATTCATAGCCGAAGCCGGTGAAGAGCGATCTCACCTGCATCGCCCTGAGAAGCATCCCTGCGGCCATGTCAAGCCTCTGGCGGATCGCCGCGGCTCTGATGAGCCTCCCGGCAAGGGCTCTCACCGGCTCCCCGTCTGCCTCCCCATCGAGCCAGGAAGGGAAAAAGATATCCCACGGCGATTCCCAGGGATCATCAGCACCCCCCTTTCCAGCGCTGCCATTCTCCGTTACTTCCTCTTCATCGCTGATGAGACGGGCTCTCTGCTCTCGGGTCATGAAAGGCGCCCGGTAAAAGATGGGAAGGCTTCCCCTGTCATCGAGAGGCGCCGGAGCCGGCTTCCGTGATGCCAGGAAGTTCGCGAGGAGCTCCTCGACGAAGCCCGCGAGAGGCCCGCCATAGTGCTCCTTGTCGCGGAAGAAGGAAAGGGCGAAGTCCCAGGTGAGGGCAAGCGTGGGCGTAACTTTGAAGCGCATCATCATCCCTTCCGCATCGGGCTGATGACTCTCTTCGGGCTCTTCCCCGCTCCAGGAAATCTTCCCGCCGCACTCGTGCGACTCCGGAGCGACAGGCTCCTTCCCCCCGGCAAGCGCCTTTTTTACTTCGCGCTCCAGGGCGCTTATCGAGAGCTTCTGCGCTATGCCAAGCCACTCTGCCTCGTTCTCAGGCGTTATCACTCTCAAAAGATGCCTGAGGGCGCTCCTGGCGATCCTCCCCTGGAGATATGCCTCCCGGGTGAGCGGCAGATGCCTGAGAAACTCGAAGTTGCGCATCAGCTCCGAAGCGGTGCGTCCCGACATCGAGAGATGCTCCACGGCGAAGGTGGCCATGGAGCGATAACCGAGATGATCAACTCCTTTCGTCTTGAGATTCACGAGAAGGCCGCCCAGGTGGAGGTCAAGGGCGAGGCGGCCGCGGATCGCCTCACAGAGGGTGAAATCTATGCGGGATGCCCTATCATCCCTGTCGATGAGAGAGGGGCCAAAGGTAAGGTCATTCGCAAGCCTTTCCGCTTCGGGGATGAGGCCCTCCCTGGTAATCTTCACGATATGCTCCGGTTTATACAGGGTTCCCTCGGGAAGCTCATAGGGCTCGGGGAGGAGGAGCATATCCTCGTAGTCCTCTGAAGAGAAAGAATCACCGAGGTGAAGAAGCTCTTCTTCATCGGGGAGGAACAAGGTATCAACGGCTTGGGTATCATATGTATCCATAGAGTAATTTTATCATATCAATGAGAAAATATCAAACAGGCCACCCCTCTGAAACCTCATCACGACAACGATATGATGCCATCACCAGGTGCCCTCCAAAGGACCTGAAAGGGGCGAAAAGGTCAAAAATGACCCTGAAGGCCATTGCGTGCGAACCAGCGAGGTGCCAGGCCGGTTTCCATGGGTTTCATATATGGTCTGCCGCCAGGCGAAAGAATTCTTCAACGAATTTTTCGCGGAGAAATACTTCATGAACACCTTTCGGGGCGGCCATCCAGGGTGACCACCGGGAAGAAAAATACCGGGGAAACTATGATCCGATGCCGCCAGATGACAGGTTGAACTGCCATAATAGTTTGTTATCAAAGGCTTTGCAGAGAATTGCCCGGTTCTCCCGCAGACCGGAACGGCAGGGCCGGGGGCCATTCTCCCGGCTGGCAGGATGAATGCTTTTCCACTCTCGAACTATACATGCCATGGAGAAGATGGAGTTTGTCACCGACAGGGAGATCTACGAGAAGGTAATCCAGAATGCCGTTCCTTCCGCCAGGAGCTTCCTCTGGATTGGCACGTCGGACATGAAGGACCTTTACGTGGAGAAAGGAAAAAAATTTGTCCCCTTCCTGGAGATCCTTTCAGACCTTGTAAAAGACGGCGTGGCCATAAGAATCATCCATGCCAAGGAGCCTGGCCCCGCATTCCGGTATGATTTCGACAAGTACCCCTCCCTTATTGAAGGGGTGGAGCAGCTTATCTGCCCGAGGGTCCACTTCAAGACCGTCGTTGTTGACGGGCGCTTTGCCTACTCGGGAAGCGCCAACCTCACCGGCGCGGGGATGGGGAGCAAGGGCGACAACAAGAGAAATTTTGAATCGGGGATCGTCACCACCGATCTCCCCCTGGTGAAGCGGATAATGGAGCAGTTTGACAGCGTCTGGATGGGCGCCCACTGCGAAAAATGCCAGCGTAAGGACTACTGCTTTGAATACAGCGACCTTGGCGCGAAATAGGCGCATTCGGGAAGGAACACGGCCAGGCGCCGCGGTATTTCTCTTTTATAAGATAAAACCGAGAGGAGTAACCCGATATGAAAAAAATTTCTGCGTTTCTTATTGCTCTTCTGTGTGCCCTGATCCTTGCCGCACCCTGCGCATATTCCCAGGACAGGGAGAAAGAGGGAACAGAAGGCACTGAGAAGACCAAGATTGAGAAAATGAAGCAGGGCAGGATGGGCGACATGATGAAGGCCCTGAAGCTCGACGATATGCAGCTCGAGCAGCTTATCCAGCTCCGCGAGAAGCACCTCCAGGACACAAAAGAGATAATGAGCGGCATGTCCACCAAGATAAGAAACTGCCTTACGCCCGACCAGCAGGCCATCTGGGACAAAAAGACTTCAGCGAAGGGGGGCGCAGAGAAGGGGGCCCTCAAGGGGCTGCTCAAGGAGCTCAATATCGACGAGAACCAGAAATCCACCATTGTCACCGTTCTGAAAGACGAGCGCGCCAAGCTCCAGGCATCCCGTGAAGCCTACATGGGCGGCCTGAAGGAGATACTGAAGCCCGAGCAGTTCGAGAAGTTCACCGAGCTCAAGGAGAAGGCCGAAAAGTTCAAGGAGCAAGGCGAAAAATTCAAGGAGAAGATGAAGGAGCGCCGGGAGCTGAAAGAGGGCGGGAAAGAGAAGCCCGTGGAGAAGACGGGGGAGGGGACCGAGCAGGAGAAGTAAGAGCCTTACTTTCTCTCTGACGGCTTCTCGAAGGGGAATATCTTTCTGAAGTCCTTCTTCATCGACACGGTGGTCCAGCCGCTTTTCCCGGCGAGCTCAAGGGCTTTTTCGGCTCCGCCGTCATAGCAGTATTCGCGATCCCCGTCATCATGATGGAGCAGTAATGCCATTGAAGGGCCTTTCCTTCCCTTGACATACTGGAACATCTCCACATCGCCGTTTGAGTTCCCGATGGCCATGACAGGAACCCTTCCAATGCGCTGCTGAATATACAGGGGCTTGTACTCCCTTTCCACAAAGGGCATGTGCTGTGAAGTCCTGGTGATGAGAGGCCGGCCATCATCCATGGTGAACCTGGTGACGACCTCGGAGCCGATAATCCGCTCAAAGGGAATACCATAGGCTGACGGCGCAAGGGCTCTTATGAACTCTGTGCTCCCCGCCGAGCAGATATAGACCTTGAACCCCCGCGATACAAGGTACTGCAGAAGCTCTCTCATGGGCTGATAGACAAGGGCCGGGTAAGGCCTGCTGAAGCGGGGGTGCCGGGCGGTGCCCAGCCACCTCGCCGCGGCGGCCCTGTAAGCTTCACCGGTAATCCCCTCATGGATTGTGTCATCAATGGCAACGGCATCTTTCCCCGAAAGGGAGTCGATAATCTCCCTGTTCCCGTCGATTATGGCCCGGTACGGCTCGCTGTTTCTCCAGGGAGGGCTGTTCCAGGAAAGCTCCCTCACCCTGTCCAGCACGAAGGAATACTGGACATAGCGGGGCTTCTCCACGATGAGGGTTCCGTCGTTGTCGGTGACGACAATTCTCTCCTCCGGGGGAAGGGCTCCCGGCCCCGAGGTGACGGAATCCACGAATGAGATTACCGCCGCCTTTGCAGCGCCGCCGTTCCATGAGGGAAGGGGTTCAGTGCGCTCCCTTGCTTCTCCCCACCGGGCAAAAACCAAGGCTGTCATCAGGACAAGAAGCACCGGGGCTATGGGTATGCTTTTTCTCTGGGCAGGCATCGGCAGGTCCTCCTTCACTTTTCCCTGGCCACCACGAGGCTGCGCTTTTCAGGAACAGCCTCCCGGGGAGTGGCGTCAAGATTCTTCTTCCCCTGCATCGGAAGATATAAAGGGAAAACCGATCCTTCCGGTGGAGAAAAAACACTCACCGGCCCCTGGAAAATCCCTTGAACACGCGCTGCAGCGGAGAGATTCGCGGGACCTATTTCACCTGGCGCTCCCTCTTCTGTATCTCCCGCCACTTGGCGAGCTGATCCTTCGTGAGGGTCTCGTTGACCACCTTGGAGGTCTTCACGTTGGCAAGACGGATATCGAGCTCTATGGCGCCTATCTGCTGGAGCTTCTCCTTGATCTTGTCAAGTGCCGCGTTGGCGTTGATGAGGTCGCCGAGCTCCTTGTTGGCGGCCTTGAGCTTGTCATTGTTGGAAGCAATCTCCTTGTTGAAGGAGTTCACCTGGTCCTTGAGCTTCTTTGTCTGGTCAGCCGAAAGGCCCAGTTCCTTTTCAAAGTCAAAAATGGTCTTCATCCTTGCCTGGGCGGCAGGCGTAGCAGCAGCGGGCGGGGTGAGCTTTACGACGGGGGCCATTGTTTCCGTCGGCGCAGGTGAAGGCTTTTTTGCCTGGGAAAATGCACTGCCGGCATTGCAGAGAAGGAAGGCGGCAATGAGGAAAATGACAAGAATACATGAGTTTTTCATAATGGATCTCCTTTGTGTTTTATGATCATAAGCATTTCTTGACAAAGGGAGGTTCTCCTTTTTCATGGGACTGGCGAAGCAGAAATCCCCGGCTTCTCTTGATTTCCTATCTGAAGAGGATTATTTCCTCTCATGCCGGCAGGAATCTTTCTGGCAATCGATAATAATAATTCCTTAATTTTGGAAGAATGGACTTTTGATGAAAAACGGCAGAGAATTCGTTGGTGCACGAAGATGCGGGGCGCTCCTTGCCATTGTGCTCCTGCTCTTTATGCTTGAAGGGATCGCATGGGCCGCGCCTTCAATGGATCTCGCCCCTCTCGATGAAAATGCCGTAAAACAGCATTTTTTTGAAGTCTGCGGGGCCGGTGCCGAAAAACCTGCTCCGGCAGCCATTCCTGAAAAAAAATTCCCCGTGAGGAAAGTGAGCCTCGAGGGAAACACCGTCTACGGAAGCAGTGTCCTCTCGCCCTTCGTGGCCCCCCTGGAAGGGAAAGAGGTCTCCCTCGAGGAGCTCAAGCGGGCGGCCCTCAAGATCCAGAAGTACTACAACGACAAAGGCTATATAGCGGTGAGAGCCTACGTGCCTATCCAGGACATCAATGAAGGCAATGTAAAGATATCAGTCATTGAAGGAAAGGTCGGGAACATCCGTGTCGAGGGGAACAAGCACTACAGCGAGCGTTTTGTAAAATGGTTCATGGAGCCAATCAGGAAAGACAAGCTTCTCAAGGGGAACACGCTCCAGCGCGCCGTGATGCTTCTCAATGAGTTTGACGGCCTCAAGGCGAAGGCATTCCTCCAGCCCGGCGAGCGCGAGGACCTTGCCGACGTCATCATCAAGGTAGAGGATGAGAAACCCCTTTACATGGGCCTTGAGTACAACAACTTCGGCAACATTTACTCAGGCGAGAACAGGGCCGGCTTCAATCTCACCGCAGGGGACCTCCTGGGGTGGGGAAACCAGTTCTCGGCGCGCTTTCTCGAGCTCTTCCCCTCCAACCAGACGACGCCCCTCGCACAGGCCATGTATAACCTGCCCCTTAACAACAGGGGCCTCAAGGGCACGGTATATTACGCCAACTCTGACGTGCGCATGGGCCAGGACCTCTCGGTGTACAATATCCTTGGAAGCGCAAGGATCTATGGGGCCATGGTGCGCCAGCCCATTCTGCGCTCTCCTGCCCGCAGCTCCAATATTACCTACGGCTATACCAGCAAGAGCATGCGGAATTTCTATTTCCAGAGCTATCCCACGAGCCATGACGAGATACGGGCACTCTCCCTCCTCTATGACACGAGCTGGATGTCGGGCCAGGGAAAGAACTACCTCTTCCTGTCGGGCACCCAGGGGCTCGGCGAAGCTTTCGGGGGTATGAAGAACGATTATGCCCTTTCAAGTCGTGCCGGATCAGGCGCCGACGACAATTACACGAGGCTCAACCTGGACTTCCTGAGGGTTCAGAAGGCGGGGTCGTGCTTCTTCCTCTTCCGCGGGTCAGGGCAGTATGCCTTCGAGCCCCTCGTGGTGGCGGAGCAGTATCCCCTGGGAGGCCCCGACTCCGTGAGAGGCTACCAGCAGACCGAGTACCTTGGCGACAGCGGCTACTCGGTGAGCGCCGAGTTTCGCGTTCCCCTTTCAAGGAAAAACAACAACCTCCAGGTCGCCTTTTTCTGCGATCAGGGCATGGTGTCCCTCAAGAACCCCGTGCCGGGAGAGGCCGGCACGAGAAGCCTCACGGGAGCAGGCGCGGGGCTCCGCTACAACTTCGGCGAGATGAGCTGGGTAAACCTCGACTGGGGCGTTCCCCTCAACCCCGTGAGGAACAATGTGAACAGGAGCCCCATGTTCTACGCCCAGTGCTCTTTCCGCTTCCACGTGAAATAATCCCCATGGGTCCCCGGTACCGGGAAAAGATTCTATAACCAGAGAAAAATTGAGCAAATTCTCCTCTATTTATTAATAAAACTAGTTCTCGCTACGTATTGAATAAAGCTCTAATATTTATTATAATATAATAAGTCGCACAAAAACCTGGCGAAGCTATAGAAACATTGTAACTCGGATTTTTTGTTTAATCGGGTGGTATTTTCTCGGTTTGATCTTTTTTTTTCAGTCATTGCTCATACTAAGGAGGGGTTTATGTCTTACAATCTGAGGAGAATTGTCGCACTCTATCTGCTCTTCAATTTCACCTTCTGCCTCATCGCGCCGCCCTTAATGGTCTTTGCAGAGCCCCAGGGCGGCAACGTCGTCTCAGGAAATGCCATCATCAACCAGGCGGGAGGGGTGACGAGCATCACGCAGCTCTCCAACCAGGCCATCATCGAGTGGCAGAAGTTCGGCATCAACATCAACGAGCTCGTGAAGTTCATGCAGCCCTCCGATATCGCCGTGGCCCTCAACCGCGTGACAGGGATAGACCCCTCCATCATCCTTGGATCGCTGCAGGCCAACGGCCAGATATTCCTGGTGAACCCCAACGGCATCTTCTTCGGGCCCCAGGCGCGCGTTGACGTGGCGGGCCTCGTGGCAACGACCCTCAACATCAGCAACGAAGACTTCCTCAAGGGCAACTACAAGTTTGTCCAGGACCCCTCGAAGCCCCTCTCGTACATAGTGAACCAGGGTACCATCAAGGCCAAGGACGGCGGCTACATCGTCCTCGTGGCTCCCCTCGTGAACAATGAAGGCGTCCTTATCGCCAACCTCGGCAAGGTGGCCCTCGGCGCCTCGACGGAAGCCTATCTCAACATCGACGGCCAGGGCCTCGTGAACTTCGTGATCCCCCAGAGCACCGACACCCCCCAGGGGAATGTCGTGATCGACAGCGAGTCGGTGACGGACCTGATGAGCCAGGTCCTGAAGCCCACCACGCCGCCGGCCACGTCGGTGTCCAGCAATAACGGCCAGGTCTCGCTGCAGAATACGCCCCAGGCGCCCTCACAGCCCTCAGCACAGAGCACCCCGTCAGCGCAGGTGCCGCAGACGGCGCCCTCGGGCGATACGGCGTCCACCACCCAGGCTCCCCCCGTGGAAAGCCCCACCCGCCCCGATAATCCATCGGCCCCGGAGGTCACCACGCAGGCTCCCGTGGCGACGACTACGGCGCCCGAGACGCAGGCGCCCGTGGTGACGACAACAGCGCCCGAGGCCCAGGCTCCCGTGACCCAGGCTCCTGTGGCGCAGGTCACCGAGCCGACGGCGCTCACGCCTCCCCCGCTCCCCGATCTCCCCTACCCCACGGCCGCGCCTCAGCAGAATTCCAGCCAGGGGACCCAGGTGATCGTGGCAAATGGGTCAGGAATCCTGATGAATTCCGGCACCATACAGACCAACGGCGCTGCGGGCCAGAACGCCGGGTCGGTTCTCCTCAATTCGCAGCAGACGACGGCGCTTCTCCCCGGAAGCTCCATCCAGGCCAACGGCGTGGGGCAGAACTCCTCGGGAGGCAACGTGCAGGTCCTCTCGCAGGGGAACACGATCTTCGCCCAGGGCGCCTCGATACAGGCCATGGGCGGCGCGTCGGGGAACGGAGGCTTCGTGGAGGTGAGCGGGCAGAACGCCTTCATCAGGGGCTCCGTCGATACGTCGGCTCCTCAGGGTGAGCAGGGGACTTTTCTCATTGATCCCGTGTACCTCACGATTATTGACGGAACGGGCGGTGGAAATATGACGCCCCCCATTTTAGCCGCCGATCTTCCCCCCGACGGGGGCCTCGTGGGCACCGTTGACACGGCGACGCTGGAAGCTTACAGCGGCGGCACGCTCACCCTCGAGGCGAGCGACTCCATCACCATAAACGATATCTCCGACAACACGATACAGCTCAACAACAACGTGAACCTCGAGATGTCGGCCGGCTCGGGAAACATTGTCTTCTCAGACGGGAGCGACGCCATCGCGACATCGGGAACAGGCACCATCTCCCTTGAGGCGGGGAACAATATCACCCTCGGGAAGCTCCAGGTGGATAATGCCGGGAGCGTAACGCTCCAGGCCGGCGGGAACATCAACCAGAACGCCGGCGCCACGGGCAACATCACTGCCGATACGGCCTCCATCACCACCACGGGGGCGAACAGCACCATCCAGACAGATTTCACGGCGGCACCGACAAACCTCACAGTCTCCACCAACAACACGACGGCGGGCATCACCTCGGGAGGGGGCGCCACAAGCCTCGTGACGCTGAGCGATCTGGATCCCACGGCCACGACGAGCCTCGGCCTCTCGACGAGCAACACTGCCGCCCAGAACATGAACCTGACCGTCACCAACACGGGGACCGCCGCGAACCTCACGATGGGCAACAGCACGAACAGCGTCACGGTAAGCTCTCTCAACGCCACGGCCAACGGCTCCATTCTTGATGACGCCGTGCCGGGAACCACCGTCACCGCAAACTCGGCGACCCTCACGGCCACCACGGGTACCATCGGCGCACCGGGAACGCCTCTCGCCACGGTGCTGGGGACGGCAGGCACGCCGGGGACCCTCACGGCCACCACGGGCGCCGCTGATCAGTCCATCAACGTGACCGACACGGGGACGCACCTCCAGAACGTGAACGTCTCCACCAACAGCGGCGCCGTGAACGTGGTGAACAATGCCGGCACCCTCTCCAACGACGCCACTGACGTGGTGAACTCAAATATGACCGATACCAATGTATCGCTCAACAACACCGGCGGGGCGATGACGATAAACCAGGTGAATGTGGGGGGCGGCGATGCGACGCTCCAGGCCTCGGGGGCCATCACTGGAAATACAGGCGTCACCAATGTCACGGCGAACGCTATAAGCCTCATCTCCTCGGGCGCCATCGGCTACGACGGCTTCACCGTCAACCCCATCGCGATAGATCTCCAGGGCGTGACCAACTCAATTTCAGTCTCTTCAGGCGGGCAGGCATACGTGGCTGACGGGCCAAATGACCTCAGCTACGACGCCTCCCAGATCCTGAACGCCGACTTCGGCACGGGCACCGACGTGAGCTTCACCACGACGGCCAATGATGTGAACCTCGGTGAAGTGTCCGGGAACAACGTGTCCATCACCGCTTCAGGTGCAAGTCATGATATTTATCATGATGCGAGCGGGGGAGCCTACGACATTAACGCCCAGGGGGCTATCTCCCTCACGTCGGGGGGTAACATCGGGGCAAGCGGCAGCGAGATCCAGACGGCGGGCACGGGCCTCACCACGACGAGCACCGGCCCCGGCAACACCTTCGTGAACCACGACGGCACCCTTGACACCTTCAGCGTCACCACCGCAGACGGCCAGGCGCAGATCACCTCGACACTCTCCGGAAACCTCTATTTTGGCATTGACGGCCACGGCGGCGCGGGAGTGCTTGAAGCCACCACAATAAATTCCAATGTTTATTTCCATAACACCGGCAATACCGGTCCCCCCTCAACTCCGGGGAACATTGCCCTCAACACGGTGAGCGTGGGGAATGCCAATGTGACCCTTCACGCTGCAGGCTCAATCACCGACAACAACGCGGGCGCCAACAACATAAATGCCGTGAACCTCACAATGACGGCCGACACCGGGGGGATAGGCACCGGCGCAGGCGGCGCCCTTGAGACAAGCGTGAACTCCCTCACGGCCACCACAAGCACGGCAGCCCAGGCCATCAACGTGGACAACGGGTCAAACGCCCTCACCTCGGTGAACCTCACCGCCAACAACGGCACCTCTTCAGTCACGTGGGACAACAACGGCGGCGCGGCGGGGACCAACAGCCTCGCCATAGGCACCGTCGCGGGAGGCATCACCCTTAACACCCCTTACGACGGAGGCGTGAGCCTGGGCGCTTCGGGCACCGACGTGACGGTGAATAATACAGGCGGCAATATCGCAGTGAGCCAGGTATATGCCGGAAACACTAACGATGTCAGCCTCACCGCCCAGGGGAATATCACCCACGCCGCAGGCTCCTCCAACAATGTGACGGCCGACTCGCTCACGATGACGGCCACGAACGGCTCCATCGGCGCAAGCGGCACCAATTTTGAGACGGCGGTGAACACCCTCACGGCCACGGCGGGCTACGGCGGCATCTATGTCAACGAGGCTGACGGCATCACCTACCAGAATGTGACGGCCTCGGCGAACAACGCCACCAACAACGTGAGTCTCACCTCAGCCGGTACGACGACGGCAGCCAATGTCTCTGCAGGAGACAATCTCACCATCACCGTAACAGGAGCAGGTCCAGATCCCTTTGACGGCAATGATCTCACCATAGGCACTGTATCGGCGGGCACGGCCACCTCCACCTCTCCGACGGCCACCATCACCGCCTCAGGGAATGTGCTTATGTCCAGCGACGCGGGCGCTACCGGGCTCTCAGCCTACTGGGCCGATATCGAGGCCCAGGGGGGGAGCATCGGCGCTGAAACGGGCGGCGCAAACCCCAACGCGCTTCTTACCACCGTCACCAACCTCACGGTGAGCACGCCCACGGCGGCCCAGGCCATCAATATCAACGAGACCAACGCCCTCTCGAACCTTTATATCACCACCAACGACGGCAACGCGAATATAATCTGGCACAACAGCGGCAACCAGTCCCTCACCTTCGCCGGCACCACCAGCAATGCCCTTGCCGCATCGGGGGGCAACACCAACGTGACCTTCGAGAACACCTCCGACGGCATCACGGTGAACGATGTAAACGTGGGCACCGGCACGCTGAATCTCACGGCGGCGGGCAGCATGGTGGACGGCAACGATAGCATCGAAACCACCGTGAATATCACTGCGGGGACGGCGACCCTCACGGTGGACAGCAGCAATCCCGCCGCTGCCTTCAATATCGGTACCATTGCCAACCCTCTCGAGATAGCCAACACGGTGAACAACCTCACGGTATCCACTAATAACGGCGAAGTGGGCCTCACCAACATCACCACCAACGGCACCCTCACCTTCACGGGCGGCGCGACGATGGATCTCAACTCGCCGGGGGCGTTACAGGTGACGCCCACCCTCACCTTCATCAACAGCGGCAATTCCACCGGCGGCGATATCTCCATCCAGGAAGTCACCGGCGGCACCCTCACCATCCAGGCCCAGGGCGACATCCTTGACGATGATGCGGGGAGCGGCAACGACGTGACAGCAACAGCCCTCACCCTCACCGCGGTGACGGGAAGCATCGGCGCATCAGGAACGGCGGGCGCCATCGAGACAAGCACCGGGAGCCTCACCACCAACGCCCAGACTGCCCACGAGGGCATCTATATCTCCGAGTCGAACGCCATCACCACCCTTACCGTGAACACCAACAACGGCCCCGCGGGAATTTACTGGGACAACAACGGCGGAGGCACTGCGGGAACAAACAGCCTCATCCTCACCGAGGTGACGGTGCCCTATGACGGCGTGTCGCTCAACACCCCCTATGACGGCGTCACTGATCTCGGCGCCGTGGGCACCAACGTCGTGGTGAACAACAACCCTTCCGGAGGGGGAGGCGGCGATATCCAGGTGAACCAGGTCATCACCGACGGGAGCAGCAACTACGTGACCCTCGAGGCCCACGGGAACATCACCGACGCCAATGCCGGCTCGAACAACATCGTTGCCCAGACCTTCACGGCGACCTCAGAGACAGGGAGCATCGGCTACGACCCCACCAACGGGCAGAACGCCCTCGAGACGACGGTCACCAACATGACGGTGGAGACCCAGGGCGATAACCAGGAGATCTTCGTCACCGAGGCCGACGACCTCGACAATCTCCACATCATCACCAACAACGGGCAGGCCACGGTGGACCTCAACCCCGGCGTTGCCTCAACGGTGAATATCAATACGTCAGATGTGCTCTCCACGACAGGGTCGGGGGCTCCCAATACCAACGTGACGGTGGACAACACGGGCGGCAACATCGCCATCGGGAACAGTACTTCGGGGAACCTCACGCTCAACGCTTACGGCGCCATCACCTCGGCAGGCGGCACCATCACCACGACGGGGAACCCCGCCGGTTCTCAGACCGACGGCACCCTCACGATGAACGCCGGTGTCGGCAACTCTTCGGGACTAAACAACGGCATCGGCACCGCCGGAGCCATAAGCACCGACACGGGCGTCATCAACGCCTCGGCAACAAACGGCGGCATCGCGATAAACGAGGCCGACGCCGTGACTTATAACAGCATCACGGCAGGCCACACGGCAGGCGCCGCCTCCAACGTGACGCTCAGCTCGGGAGGCACGGCCACCGTGAACAGCGTCACGGCAGGGACCTCGGCCGCCAATGACGGAGACATCGCCATCACGGCAACGACGGGCAATATCGTGCTCAACAGCACGGGGAGCGCGAACCTTCAGTCCGTCACCGACGACATCACCCTCACGGCCACGGCGGGGAATATCGTGGACCAGAACAACTCCTCGCCCACCGACATTGTCTCTTCGGGCCTCTCCCTCAATGCGAGCGGCAGCGTGGGAACCTCGGGGAACGCAATCGACACGAGCGTATCGACACTCACGGGCACGACAGGCGGTGACATGTATATCAACCAGATCGGCGCCATCACCTATGGCGTCGGCGGCGCCTCGCCCGCCCCGCTCCAGGCGGGCGGCGACATGGTCCTCACCTCCCAGGGCCCCGCCATCGCGACTAATGTCATATCGACAGCGGGCGACATCACCATCAACGCCGAGAACGGCAGCGACATCGTGGCGGGAGAGATCACCGCCTCAGCCGCGGGGCACCAGATAACCCTCAACGCCGGCGGCTCCATCGAAAACGACGGATCCTCCGCTACCGACGTTTCGGCATCGAACCTGCTCCTCATTGCGGGCAACAATATCGGCCAGCATCCCTCGACGACGGCGGGAGCCCTTGATATCAACACGGATACCGTGGCGGCCCAGACCACCAACGGGAGCGTGTTCCTTACCGAGAGCGAGAACAGCTACACAGTAGGAACCGTGGGGATATATAACGGCATCACGGCAGGGGGCGACAGCGCCAATATCCGCCTCGAGGCTGAGGACACCGTTACCCTTCTCCAGCCCGTCATCGCCTCCGACGACCAGATATGCATATTCGCCAACACCGGGGCGATCATCAACTCCTACGGCGGCGACGTGCTTCATTCTGAAAACCTGGGGCTCACGGCGGGCACGACCATCGGCGCCTCGGGGTCGGAGCTCGACACCGACGTGACCAACCTCGCGGCCACGGCCGGCAGCGACATCTGGATCAACGAGACCGACACCCAGACCCTTGACGGCCTCAACATCTCTTCAATCACCTGCGGCGCCGTCGCTACCAACGGCATCACCTCCACAGGAGGAGTGGTCCACCTCGAGCTCACGCCTCCCGGCTCGCCGCCGCCGGGATATGATCCCACCATCGATTTCGAGCAGCCCGTAACTTCGACGGGAATGTGCGTTGATGCGAACGGCGGTGACATCCTCTTTACCGCGACCTCTCCCATCAACACCACGAACCTCTACCTCACGGGCCACAACATCGGCGCCGACGCCGATCATCCCTATATCACCAACACCCAGAACCTCGCCATTGACGCCACGGGCACCGTGTGGCTCACCGAGCAGGACACGGCGGGGAACGGCCTTGTCATCGGCGGCCTCCCCTGCGGGCAGTCGGGCGTCTATGCCAACGAGAGCATCTTCATCACCACCACGACTGGCACGGGGGGAACGAGCGGGGTCCTCTCCATCCAGGCGCCTGTCGAGGCGGGTTTCGGCGGTGGCGCCAACGCCGGCAGCGTCACCCTGCTGACCAATAACGACGCGGGGCCGGGAAACATCACGAGCACCGCGGCTGGCTCAATTACCGCCAATAGCGGGAGCATCACCCTTACCACGTCGCCCAATGCCGCGGGGCAGAGCGGCTATATCGATCTCTCAGGGGCCGTCAATGCCACGGGCGGCGCCGTGTCACTCACCACCGGGTCAAATGCCGACGACGGCCATATCACCGTGTCGAACAGTGTGACGGGCACAGGGGTCACCATGACCACGTCGAGCACAAACAATGGAGGCACTGTTGACGTCAACGGCGCCGTGCACGCGACAGGCGCCGGCGGGAATGTTTCGATCACGACGGATCCCAATGCAGGCTCAGGCAACATCTCGTCAAACGCTTCAGGCACCATCACTTCAGACCTTGGAAACGTGGCGATCAGTACATCGCCTAACGGCGCGGGACAGAGCGGCACAATAAGCCTGGCAGGAACCATCAGCGCCCCCAACGGCCCCGTTACCATCAGCAGCGCCACCAACGCCGGTGACGGCACCATCAGCATGGCTGGTGCGACAGGCACCACGGTGACCGTTTCCACGTCGAACGCGAGCACGACGAGCAACGTGAACATCAACGGCGCCGTGACGGCCACCGGCGGAAGCGTGAATGTCACCGCCCAGTCGGCCTCAGGGTCGGGCAACACCGCTGACGTGACCTTCGGCGCGGGGGGAAGCCTCACCGCCACGGGAGACAACCAGGGCGTCATCATCACCGCTGAAGAGGACATCATTGACAACAACGGGGCCGCCGTAGACATAATCAACACCAGCACCTACGGCTATGCATACCTTACCGCGGGCGGGAACATCGGCGCTTCGGGGAATCCCGTGGAGACCAACGTGAACTGCCTCGCCCTCCAGAACACGGCAGCAGGATCGATGTACGTGGAAGACGTGGGAATCCTGCTGGGAATCACCATAATCACCGCGAACGGTGACGCCAACGTGGTGTGGCACAACGGTGGAGCAACCCCTGACAACCAGCTCACCTTCTCGGGCACCAGCGCCGACCTCAATACCCCCGTGGGAGGAAGCTATAACGGCGCCGTAGGAACCAACGTGTACCTCCAGAACACCAACGGCAACATTAACGTGGGAGCAGGGCACACCCTTAACGCCGGGACCAGCACGGTGTTCCTCGTCGCGACAGGATCCATCACCGACAATAACGGCTCGGGAACGGCCCTCACGGCGGGAAATGCTGCCCTCAATGCAGGTACCGGCATCTCGGGCGACGACGGGAGCTTTGATACGGCCGTCACGAACCTTGCCACGGCGACAACGGCAGGAAGTCTTAACATCAATGATGCTGACTCCATCACGATAGACAAGATCAACTTCAACCCGTGCTTCGGCGCGGCTTACAGCCTCACGGCAGTGAGTGCCGCAGGAGCGGGAGGTACGGCCACCATCTCCACCTCGTCGGGCGACATCAACCTGAACGGGGCGAGCCTCGGCACCACGCCCGCCGTCACCGCCGACATGACCGCCACGGTAAGCGCCGCCGGGTCAATCGTCGGAGACGCCGAGACAGCGAACCCCGACGTGAAGGTGAACAACGCAGGCGGCTCGGCGACTCTTAATGCAGGGACAGGGAACGCGGGCACCCAGGCCCTCCCCATAGAGACGCAGGTGCCCTCTCTCAGCAGCACCTCAGGCGGCACTGTCTTTGTGAATGACTCCGACGGCCTCACGGTAAGCAGTGTCAGCGCAGGCGGGAACGTGGGCATCACGGCGGGGAGCAACGGCACCATCACCGTAGGCACCGTCAGCTCTCCGGGCAATACGGTGAGCCTCTCCACGGGCGGAAACATAGTTGACGGCAACGCAGGCACGGTGAACATCACCGCCACCAACGCCACCCTCCAGGGCGCAAACGTCGGCTACAACGGCACCACCGTTGATGCAATAGAGACCGATGTGACCAGCATCGCCGCGGCAGCATCATCGGGCCAGGTGAACCTCACGGAACTTGACACCACGACAAACAACGGGATTACCGTCTCGCAGATACCGAGCGCCATAACAGGAACCAACGTGACAGGCATCTCGGCGACAGGCGCAATAAGCCTCACGTCCACCCCCACGGGCGCGGGTGCCATAGGCGCCATCACCATCGACAGCACTGTCAACTCGACGAACAACGGGAACGTGACCATCAATGCAGGCTCCTCGGCAGGAAATGACGATGTCACCTTCGGCGCCAGCGGGTCAATCACGGTGGACAACTCGGCGGCGGGGAACACCATCACGGTGACGTCGGCCGACAGCATCGTGGACAATCACGCAGGGACCGACATCACGACGACTGCCGGCACGGCAACGCTGACGGCTACGGGGGGAAATATAGGAACATCGGCAGCGCCTATTGACACCAGCATCGCCACACTCAATGCGACGGCGACCAATGGAACGGTCTTCATCTACGAGAGCGACCCCCTCTCGATAACAGGTATAACGGCCGGTGGCAATGTGGGAATACAATCAGGCAACATGACCCTCTCAGGTCTTATTCAGGCGGGAGGGGCTTCAACGGTAAGCCTTTACTCTACTGGCACCATCACCGACGCCTATGCCGCCGGGACCAATGACATCGTTGCCACAAATGTGACGCTCCAGGGCACCAATATTGGAGCAAGCGGAAACCGGATTGAGATAGACGCCACCAACCTCGCTACAAGTGCCACATCGCTCTATGTTACCGATACCGCAGGTGGCATTACATTTGACAGTATCAACACTGCATTCAATCCCTCCACATTAATTGAAGGCGTTAACACTACAGGTGCCGCCACTGTTTATACAAATGCCGGCGGGAATATCAACCTTAGCGGCAGCAATCTCGGAACCCACGCAGCAATCACTTCATCAGGAAATGCGGTGACACTCAACGCTTCGGGAAGTATTGTCGGCGATGATGGAAACACAAATCCTGACATCGTGGCGGGAACGACAGCGACCCTTACCGCCACAAGCGGGAGCGTGGGCACAAGCGGGACTCATATCGAGACCCAGGTGACCAACCTCCAGGTGACGGCCAACAACGCCGCCAACGGCACCGTCTATATCGACGAGTACAACAGCGTGAACATCACCGGCAGCGGCATCTCTGCGGGGAACACGGTGAACCTCACGACGGCCAACAGCGGGAATGTCAACTTCAACACCGTCAATGCAGGGATAAGCGCCGGCACCAACGCCGTGAACATCAACGCCGCAGGATCCGTTACCGACAGCACGGCGAGCAATGATATCACCGCAGGTACCCTCACCATCACGGCAGCTAACGCCATAGGCGCTGTGGGGTCGGGAGCCATTGACACCACGGTGAGCGCTCTTGATGCAACTGCCACGAGCGGAGGCGTGTTCATCAACGAGGCGAACGCTCTTACCATCAACAACGTGAGCTCTGGCGCAAACGTAGGGATCACGGCGGGCGGCACGGGCGACATGACCCTTTCGGGAGCCATCAACGCAGGCGGCACCTCGATAGTGAGCCTCAACGCGGGCGGAAATATCATTGACAATTATGACGGCGGAAACAACATTACCGCCAACAACGTGTCGCTCCAGGGCGGGAATGTCGGCTACAACGGCACCACGGTGAATGCGATAGAGATAGACGCCACGAACCTCGCGGGCTCCGCCACGGGAGGGAGCGGCTTCTACGTCGATGACGCCGCGGGCGACATCACCATCCAGAGCATCACGAGCGCCATCGACGGCACCACTGCGATCCAGGGCATCAACGCGGCGCAGAACGTCACCGTCAACAGCCCCGGCACCATCTACCTTGCGGGGACGGCCACCAACGCCGCGGTGACCGCCACCAGCGGTACGGCGACACTCACCGCCGCGAACTCCATTGCCGGCGTAGCTTTAAACAACAATGTGGATGTCGCAGGGAGCTCGGCGAACCTCACGGCCACCGGCGGGAGCGTGGGAACAAGCGGCAACCACCTCAGCACCAACCTGGCAAACCTCCAGGTAACGGCCACCGATGCCGCCAACGGCACCGTCTATGTTGACGAGACCAGCGGCCTGAATATCACCGGCATTACTGCAGGAAACACGGTGGGTGTCACCACCGCCTCAGGGGACATCAACTTCAACGGCGCTATCAGCGCCGCGGGGCAGACCGTCAATCTCAACGCTGCAGGGAGCATCACCGACAGCAACGCCGGCACCGATATCACCGCTGCGACAGCGAACCTCACGGCGGGGAATGCCATCGGCACCGCGCCTCCCGGCATGAACCAGATAGAAACCAGCGTGGACAACCTGAACGCCTCGACCTCGACGGGCGGCATCTATATTTACGAGTCCAACGGCTTGAACATAGGCGGGAGCGGTACCGGCATCTCGGCGGGCGGGGACGTATGCATCCAGGCGGAAGAGGGCGACATCACCATCTCCCAGCCAATAGATGCGACGCTGAACTTCTCAAACCACACGGTGAGCATCGGGGCTTTGAACCTGGACGGTCTTGGCGGTGACGGAAACATCTATGACGGAAACGCGGCGGCGGGCGCCGACATCACCGCCACCAACCTGACACTCTCGGCCTATGGCAACATCGGCACCGATCCTCACCCTGATCCTCCCGGTGGCGATGCTATTGATACCGAAGTGACCAATATCGCCGCTCAGTCATCCAATGGCGTCGTGAACATCCACGAGCTGGATGCGGGAGGAGACGGCATCACCATCGACTCCCTCACCCCTGCCTGCGGAGGCTCCGACGTGGTGGGCATCCAGGCCAACCAGGCGATTCACCTCATCGTTGATAATGGCAACGCCACATTCAACGAGGCTGCAATCTCCACTGGATCTCATATCCTCGTAGAGACAACCAACGGCTCCATCATAGACAACGTGACCTCGGGGACCGGCGAGGCCATCATCGCCCCCGATCTTTACCTTACGGGCATCAACATCGGGAGCGAGGCACAGCCTTACCAGACCGATGTGACGAAAATCTCAATTGAAGCCACGGGCAATGTGTACCTCAACGAGATTGACACTGCCGGAAACGGCATCACCATCGACAATGTGTGCTACGGCGAGGGCATCCAGGCGGGAGGGAACATCACCATCACCACGTCAGCGACCGGAGTTTCAGGCTCTATCATCGTAAATTCAGACATCACGGCAGGCGCCGCCTCCCAGGGGGGCACCACCGGGAGCGTCTCCCTCACCTCGGGCGCCTCTGCAGGAAATGACGATATCACCATCGGCGCCGCCATCACGGCAAACGGCTCAGGCCAGGGCGTCACCATCACCTCGGCGGAAGACATCAATGACACCCACGGCGGGACCGACGTGTCGGGAGGCTGGGCGAGCCTCACGGCCAATAACATCGGCACCGGCGCCAACCCCGTCGAGACACAGGTGACCTGCCTCTCCGTCCAGGGAACCTCCTCATCGGGCTCGCTCTATGTCGACGAGGCTGACGGCCTCTCGAACCTTTCGGTGATTTCGCCCAACGGCGCCGCCACGGTGAACTGGGATAACAACGGCGCCGCGGCGGGCACCAACCAGCTCACGCTGAATGCCGGGGCCCTTGTGGCCAATGGCACCAATGACTCCGGAACAGGCACCAACCTCTACGTGAACAACACGGGAGCGACGAGTGACATCACCATCGCCACCCCCATTACGACCAACACGGGCGTCGGCGGCAACACGGTGTTCCTCGTGGCCGGCGATCCCTTATCCCCCGCTGCGGGGAACAGCATCAGCGAGAGCGTCGCAGGCGCGGCCATAGTCGCCGGCTCGGCGGCCCTCCAGGCAGGAACCATATCGGGGAACGGGACCGGCGGCGCCTTCGATACCACCATAGGCACCCTGGCCGCCTCCACGGGCACTTTGGGAACAACTCTTGCCGTCACTGATACGGACGATCTCATCATCGGCTCCGTGGCCTTCGACACGTGCGTGCCCGGCGGCGACCACACCCTCACCGCCGTGGCGGCCGCAACTGACGCCACCGTCACCGCAGGCGGCTCCCTCACGGTGAATGAAGCGGTTTCGGGCGGCAACGCGGCGGCAGGTGCCGGACACGTGGTCCTCACCGCAGGCACCTCCATGGATATCAACAACTCCGTCACGGCCGGGGTGAACAACGGGGCAGGCGATGTGTCCATGACAGCAAACGGTGGAAACATAGACCTCGGCGGAAACGTGACAGCCAATGGCGACACGGTAAACATAACGGCATCAAACTCTATCGTGGACACTGACGATGCAACCCACCAGGTCACGGCGGCCACGGCGAATCTCTCTGCCACCGGCGGGAGCATCGGCGCCTCGGGGGCAGACAATGCAGTGGACACCAGCGTGACCACCCTTAATGCCACGGCGAACAGCGGCAACATTTACATCAATGAGGCTGACAGCATCACTTATAATTCGGTGACCGCCGGCGGCAACGCAGTCCTCAACTCGGGAGGAGCGGCAACGGCCACTTCCGTCACGGCAGGCGGCGCAGGAGACGTCACCATCACCACCACGAGCGGCGACATCAGCCTTGGATCGGTCACCGCCGCAGGCGACACGGTAACCCTCACCGCAGCAGGCGCCATCACCTCGCCCGGCGCAGGCACCAACATCACCGCCCAGGACGCCGTCCTCAGCGGAACAAGCATTGGCGCCTCGGGAGGCACCAATGCAGTAGGCACCGACGTGGACACCCTCACCGCCACGGCATCCACCGGCGGCGTCTACATCAGCGAAAACAACGGCATCACCATCAGCGCCATCACCGCCAACAACGGCACCAACGGCGCGGTGAATGTCACCACCAGCAACGACGGCGACATCACCACAAGCGGCGCCATCTCGGCAGGCACCTCGGCATCGCTCACCGCCGGAGGCACGGGCAGCATCGACGTCAACGCCTCGCTTACTGCAGGAACCTCAGCTTCGCTCAGCGGAGGCGGGAACATCACCATTGACGCGCCCGTGAGCGCGGGCACCACGGCTTCAGTCGTGGCAGGCGGGAATGTGGCCCTCAACGGCAACGACACCGATCCCACCGTCTCCGCGGGCACCACGGCCACCATCACGGCGACGACAGGCTCAATCGAGGGTGACAGCGATGACGTGAAGCCTGACATTTCAGCCGCGACGGCGAACCTCACGGCAGGCACCACCATCGGTGCCACCGATACCTTGGAGACTTCCGTCACCACCCTTAACGCCTCTACCACCGCCGGAGGCATCAAGATCAACGAGGCAAATGACGTAACCCTCAACAGCGTCATCGCAGGCGGAAACGGCGACATCACCATCGCCACCACGACTTTAAGCGACGGCACCATCACCGTCGGCACCATCACCGCCGACGGCAACACCGTGAGCATCACCGCCGGAGGCACAGGCTCTATCAATGACGACAGCGCTGCGACAGCCATCACCGCATCGGATCTTCACCTCACTGCCAACGGCGGCCACATCGGCGCCACCGGCATAGGGAACGAGCTTGAGACCAGCGTGGCGAACATGACGGCAACGGCAGGGAACGGCGGCGTCTATGCAGCCAATGCCACCAATATAACCCTGGACAACGTGAGCGCCGCGGGAGGAAATATCGCCATCACGGCAACAGGCACCATGACCGCCACCGATGTCTCCACCACCGGCGACAACAGCGACATCAGCCTCGAGTCCTCTGGGAACATGACGGCCACCCACGTCTACACCACTGCAGGCACCGGGAGCGATATCTCCCTCACCTCGACAGGCGGCGCATTGACCGCCACGACGGTGACTACCGGGAATGGAAATATTACCCTCCAGTCCTCGGGCGATGCTGATGTCACGACCCTCACGGCAGGAGGCGACGGCGACATCTCGGTCACCTCGTCCAATGGCGACATCAACATCAGCGCCACGGGCCTCATCTCAGCCCTCGGTGACGGCGTGTGCCTTACCGCCTCGAACGGAGGCCTCACCAATGCCAACGGCGGCGCCGCCGTCACGGCATCCACGATGGGTGTCACCACCCAGGACAGCATCGGAGCGAGCGGATCACACCTCATCGTTGACGTGGCCAACATCGGCGCCCAGAGCACGGCGGGAGGAGTCTTCATCACCGACATCGACAGCCTCCATGACGGCTTCGTCGTCGTCAACACGCCCTGCGGAGTGAACGGCGTTTCCGCCGCAGGCGACGTGAACCTTCAGCTCAACGGCACCTCGCCGAGCGACTTCGTCTTCAACGCCCCCGTCACGGCGGGAGCCGCGGGAAGCCTCACCCTCGACAACCAGAATGATGGCGACATCACGGTGAATGACGACCTCTCGGCGGGGAACAACGTGACGCTCACCACGAGCGGCGGCGACATCTCCGTCACCGCAGGTAATACGGTCACCGCGGGGGGCACCGGCGACATCACCGTCACTTCGGGCGCAGATGTGACCCTCGGCGGCGGGCTCACCGCAGCAGGCGATACCGTCACCGTCACCGCCGCGGGAGCCATCGCCTCAACCGGCACCGACACCAACATCACGGCAGCCACGGCAGACCTCACGGCAGCGACGGGCATCGGAAGCGGCAACGCCCTCAATACCACTGTGAGCTCCATAGAGGCGCAGACCGCCACGGGAGGCATCACCATCGACCAGGGCGCCACCGACGTGACCCTCACCGATGTCCACACCACTGGCGCCGACAGTGACATCACCATCACCGGCGGCGGAAAAATCACCGCCACCGATGTCCACACCACCAATAACAACAGCGACATCAGCCTCCAGTCGGCGGGCGACATGACGGCCACCCACGTCTATACCCAGGGCAGCACCGCAAATATCGGAATCACCTCCACCGGCGGCACGATGACGGCAACAGATGTCACCACCGCGAGCGGCAACATCACTCTCCAGTCAGCCGGGCAGGCCGACATCACCACCGTCTCGGCGGGCACGGCAGCCGCAGGCGACGGCAACGTCTCCATCACCACCACGAGCGGCAATGTGAACCTCGACACCGTCTCGGCGGGTGCAGACAGTGTCACCATCACTGCGGGAGGCGCAGGGAACATCAATGACACCAACGCGGGAGCCGTCAACGTCACCGCAGGGACCGCCGCACTCAACGCGGGCGGCAGCGTCGGCGCAACGGGAGCGGGAGCCATCGACACCACCATCACCACCCTCACCGGAAGCGCAGGCACAGGGTTCTACGTCAACGAGTCCAACACCCTCGCCATAGGGAGCCCCGCCACGGCAGGCAATGCCATCACCTCGGGCGGTGCAGTTGAGATCACGGCCGACGCAGGCTCCATCACCCTCAACCAGGCTATCAATGCCGGCACCACCAACACGGTGAGCATTACGGCAACGGCAGGCTCCATCTCTGACGAGAGCGGCGACACCAACACCGACATCTACGGCAGCACCGTAACCCTCACGGCACTCAACGCCATCGGCGCCGCAGGCCAGTCCATCGAGACGGCCGCCACCACCCTCACTGCAGGAGCCACCAACGGCGGAGTCTTCCTCACCGATGCCGACACCGTGAGCATCGGGGGAGCGGGCATCACCGCCGGAGGCAATGTCTGCGTGCAGTCCACAAGCGGCAATATCACTCTTGACCAGGTCATCGATGCCGGAGCGAATACCGTGAGCCTCGGCGCCGCGAACGGCACCATCACCGACGGGAACGGCGACACCAACAACATCACCGCCACGAGCGTCACCTTCAATGCGCAGTCTGTCGGCGCTTCCGGCAACACCATAGAAATCACCGCCGCTAACCTGGCGGCAACGGCCACCGCAGGCGGCATCTATGTCACCGACCTCACGGGAGACCTCACCATCGACTCCATCCCCGCCGCATGCGGCGCAGGGAACGTGGTCGGCGTCAACGCCACCGGCGACGTCACCATCGTGACGCCGGGAAGCCTCAACCTCAACGGCGCGAGCCTCGGCACCACTGAAGCCATCCACTCGGGAGGCACCGCCACACTCACCGCCACCACGGGCGCCATCGTGGGAGATGACGATGCACCGGACAATAAACCCGACATCGTCGCCACGACGGCCACTCTCACGGCGGGCACCACCATCGGTGAGACCAACGCCCTCGAGACCAGCGTGGGCACCCTCAACGCCGCCACCACCGATGGAAGCATCTGGATCAACGAGGCAAACAACGTAACCCTTAACAACGTCGTGGCAGGCGGGAACGGCGACATCACCATCTCAACCGTCGCCGCAGGAAATGGCACCATCACCGTCGGCACCGTCACCGCCAGCGGCAACACCGTGAGCCTCACCGCCGGAGGCACAGGCTCCATCGTGGACGACGGCACTGCAGCGGCCATCACCGCCAACGATGTCCAGCTCTCCGCAGGCGGGGCCATCGGCGCATCAGGCAACGAGATCGACACCAATGTGACCTCACTCACCGCGACGGCAGGCACCGGCGGCGTCTATATCAACGAGAACGACGGCATCACCATCAACGGCATCACCGCCAACGACGGCACCAACGGCGCGATAGTGCTCACCACGGGCAACAACGGGAACATCACCGCCGACGGCGCCATCTCGGCAGGAACCTCGGCATCACTTACCGCGGGAGGCACGGGCAATATTGACATCAACGCCGCCCTCACCGCGGGCACCTCGGCCTCACTCAATGCGGGCGGAAACGCCACCATCGACAATACCGTCACCGCGGGCACCAGCGTCGCAATCGATGTGGACGGCGACGCGACCCTCAACGATGCCGTCACCGCAGGCACCACCGCTACCATCGACGCCGGCGGCAATATCGCCCTCAATGGCCCGAACGGCACACCCGCCGTCACCGCAGGCACTACGGCAACCCTCAACGCCGGAGGATCCATCGAGGGAGACAATGACGAGACGGACACCGACATCTCGGCCGTGACACTCAACCTCACGGCAGGCACCACCATCGGCGCGGTGAATCCGCTCGAGACCAGCGTGGGCACCCTCAACGCCGCCACCACCAACGGCGGCATCTGGATCAACGAGGAAAATGACGTAACCCTTAACAACGTCGTGGCAGGCGGGAACGGCGACATCACCATCTCAACCGTCGCCGCAGGAAATGGCACCATCACCGTCGGCACCGTCACCGCCAGCGGCAACACCGTGAGCCTCACCGCCGGAGGCACAGGCTCCATCGTGGACGACGGCACTGCAGCGGCCATCACCGCCAACGATGTCCAGCTCTCCGCAGGCGGGGCCATCGGCGCATCAGGCAACGAGATCGACACCAATGTGACCTCACTCACCGCGACGGCAGGCACCGGCGGCGTCTATATCAACGAGAACGACGGCATCACCATCAACGGCATCACCGCCAACGACGGCACCAACGGCGCGATAGTGCTCACCACGGGCAACAACGGGAACATCACCGCCGACGGCGCCATCTCGGCAGGAACCTCGGCATCACTTACCGCGGGAGGCACGGGCAATATTGACATCAACGCCGCCCTCACCGCGGGCACCTCGGCCTCACTCAATGCGGGCGGAAACGCCACCATCGACAATACCGTCACCGCGGGCACCAGCGTCGCAATCGATGTGGACGGCGACGCGACCCTCAACGATGCCGTCACCGCAGGCACCACCGCTACCATCGACGCCGGCGGCAATATCGCCCTCAATGGCCCGAACGGCACACCCGCCGTCACCGCAGGCACTACGGCAACCCTCAACGCCGGAGGATCCATCGAGGGAGACAATGACGAGACGGACACCGACATCTCGGCCGTGACACTCAACCTCACGGCAGGCACCACCATCGGCGCGGTGAATCCGCTCGAGACCAGCGTGGGCACCCTCAACGCCGCCACCACCAACGGCGGCATCTGGATCAACGAGGAAAATGACGTAACCCTTAACAACGTCGTGGCAGGCGGGAACGGCGACATCACCATCTCAACCGTCGCCGCAGGAAATGGCACCATCACCGTCGGCACCGTCACCGCCAGCGGCAACACCGTGAGCCTCACCGCCGGAGGCACAGGCTCCATCGTGGACGACGGCACTGCAGCGGCCATCACCGCCAACGATGTCCAGCTCTCCGCAGGCGGGGCCATCGGCGCATCAGGCAACGAGATCGACACCAATGTGACCTCACTCACCGCGACGGCAGGCACCGGCGGCGTCTATATCAACGAGAACGACGGCATCACCATCAACGGCATCACCGCCAACGACGGCACCAACGGCGCGATAGTGCTCACCACGGGCAACAACGGGAACATCACCGCCGACGGCGCCATCTCGGCAGGAACCTCGGCATCACTTACCGCGGGAGGCACGGGCAATATTGACATCAACGCCGCCCTCACCGCGGGCACCTCGGCCTCACTCAATGCGGGCGGAAACGCCACCATCGACAATACCGTCACCGCGGGCACCAGCGTCGCAATCGATGTGGACGGCGACGCGACCCTCAACGATGCCGTCACCGCAGGCACTACGGCAACCCTCAACGCCGGAGGATCCATCGAGGGAG
>JAVHLM010000026.1:0-61279 GCA_031082125.1 Candidatus Eremiobacterota bacterium | reverse complement strand
AGCGTGGGCACCCTCAACGCCGCCACCACCAACGGCGGCATCTGGATCAACGAGGCAAACGGCGTGACCCTCAATAATGTCTCCGCTGGTGGGAACAACAGCGATATCGCCATCAGCGCAGGCGGGAACATGACGGCCACAAGCGTCACCACCTCGGGCACGGGAAGTGATATCGCTCTCACCACCACGGCGGGCGGCACCATGACGGCGACATCGGTCACCACCACCAATGGCAATATCGGTCTCAGCTCGGCCGGCGACGCGAATATCCACCTCGTCACCGCAGGCTCACCGGGAGTCACCGGCGACGGCAACATCTCCATCACCTCGTCAACAGGCGACATCACCGTTGACAACACCGGCAAGATAACAGCGGAAAACGACGGCGTGTGCCTCAGCGCGGCAAACGGCGCAGTCATCAACAACAACGGCGGCGCAGCAGTCCTCTCGAACACGCTGGGCATCTCCACTCAGGATGATATAGGCGCAGGCGGCGCACCGCTCAAGGTGGACGTGGCGCAGATGGGAGCCCAGAGCACGGCCGGCGGCGTGTATATCACCGACGTTGACAGCAATGGAAACGGCCTCACCATCATCAACACGACCTGCGGCGTCAACGGCGTGAGCGCAGGCACCGATGCCGTCATCTCCACCGGCTCAACCCTCACCGTGAACAGCGCCGTCACCGCAGGAAACAACGCCACGGGCGCCGCGGGCGAAGTGACCCTCACCACCACCAACGGAGGCAGCGTCAACGTGAACGCCAACGTCACCGCGGGGACCAACGCCGCGAGCGGAGGCGGAGACGTCACCCTCACCACCGGAAACGGCGGCGACATCACCATCGCAAACAACGCGAATGTCACGGCCAACAACGCCACGGGAGCCTCCGGCAACGTGGGCATCACTACCACCAGCGGCGGCAGCGTCACCGTCAACTCCGGATCGGCCGTCACCGCGGGCGGCGCAGGGATAGGAAACGGCGATGTGACCGTCACCTCAGATGGCGACGTGACCCTCGGCGGCTCCCTCAATGCCCAGAATGACACCGTCACCGTCAACGCGGCGGGAGCCATCGCCTCAACAGGCACCGGCAACAACATCACGGCAGCCACGGCAGACCTCACGGCAGATGCCGGCATAGGCAATGGCAATGCCCTCAACACCAGCGTGGATTCCATCACCGCCACCACCGGCACCGGCGGCATCACCATCGATGAAGCCAATGCCGTGACCCTTACCAGCGTTTCCACCACCGGCGACAGCAGCGGCATCACTATATCGGCCGGCGGGAACATGACGGCCACCAGCGTTACCACCGCCGGTGCCGGAAGCGACATCGCCCTCACCACCACTGCAGGCGGCACGATGGCTGCCACTTCAGTGACGACGGTGAACGGCAATATCACCCTCAATTCAGCAGGGCAGGCTGACCTTACCACCGTCACGGCCGGCACGGCCGGAGGCACCGGTGACGGCAACATCTCCGTCACCACCACGACAGGCGACATCAACGTGAACGGCAATGTCACCGCACTCAATGACGGCGTGTGCCTTAACGCGGGCGGCGCAATAACCAACGGCGGCGGAAAAGTCACCGCGGAAACCGTCGGCCTTGACTCCGACACGGGAGTGGGAACGGCCCTTGCGGCCCTCACCATTGACGCCGCGAACATGGGAGCACAAGGCGGCACAAGCGGAGTCTTCGTCACCGACCTGGACACCGACTCAAACGGCCTTACCATCATCAACACGCCCTGCGGCATAAACGGCGTCTCCGCCGGAACCGATGTGACCATACAGACAGGCGCCACACTCACCGTGAACAGCGCCGTCACCGCAGGAAACAACGCCACGGGCGCCGCAGGCGATGTCAATCTCACCACCACCTCGGGCGGCAGCGTCAACGTGAACGCCAACGTCACCGCGGGAGCCAACGCGGCAAGCGGCGGCGGCGATGTTTCTCTTGGTACCGGCAACGGCGGCGACATCACCATTGCAAACAACGCGAATGTCACGGCCAACAACGCCACGGGAGCCTCCGGCAACGTGGGCATCACTACCACCAGCGGCGGCAGCGTCACCGTCAACTCCGGATCGGCCGTCACCGCGGGCGGCGCAGGGATAGGAAACGGCGATGTGACCGTCACCTCAGATGGCGACGTGACCCTCGGCGGCTCCCTCAATGCCCAGAATGACACCGTCACCGTCAACGCGGCGGGAGCCATCAATTCGACAGGCACCGGCAACAACATCACCGCCGCCACGGCAGACCTCACGGCGACGACAGGCATCGGCAACGGCAACGCCCTCAACACCAGCGTGGACAGCATAACGGCCACCACCGGCACCGGCGGCATCACCATCGATGAAGCCAATACCGTGACCCTCACCAGCGTCTCGACGACAGGCGCCGGAAGCGGCATCACAATAAGCGCCGGCGGAAACATGACAGCCACAAGCGTCACCACCTCTGGTGCGGGAAGCGATATCGCCCTCACCACGACAGCAGGCGGCACCTTGACGGCGACGTCCGTCACCACCGCTGATGGCGATATTGGTCTCAACTCAGCCGGCGATGCAAATATTCACCTCGTGACCGCGGGAACGGGCGGGCCCGGGGCCGGCAACGGCAATATCTCCATCACCTCGTCAACAGGCGACATCACCGTTGACAATACAGGCAAGATCACCGCCCAGAATGACGGCGTGTGCCTCAGCGCGGCCAACGGCGCCTTCATCAACAATAACGGCGGTGCAGCGGTCCTCTCAAACACGCTGGGCATCTCCACTCAGGATGACATAGGCGCAGGCGGCGCACCGCTCAAGGTGGACGTGGCGCAGATGGGAGCCCAGAGCACGGCCGGCGGCGTGTATATCACCGACGTTGACAGCAATGGAAACGGCCTCACCATCATCAACACGACCTGCGGCGTCAACGGCGTGAGCGCAGGCACCGATGCCGTCATCTCCACCGGCTCAACCCTCACCGTGAACAGCGCCGTCACCGCAGGAAACAACGCCACGGGCGCCGCGGGCGAAGTGACCCTCACCACCACCAACGGAGGCAGCGTCAACGTGAACGCCAACGTCACCGCGGGGACCAACGCCGCGAGCGGAGGCGGAGACGTCACCCTCACCACCGGCAACGGCGGCGATATCACCATTGCCAACAACGCAAACGTCACGGCCAATAACGCCACGGGAGCCTCCGGCAACGTGGGCATCACCACCACCAGCGGCGGCAGTGTCACCGTCAACGAAGGCTCCACCGTCACCTCAGGCGGCGCAGGCGTCGGAAACGGCGATGTGACCGTCACCTCCAACGGTGACGTGACTCTCGGCGGCTCCCTCACCGCGCAGAACGACACCGTCACCGTGAATGCCGCCGGAGCCATCGCCTCTACAGGCACCGGCAACAACATCACGGCAGCCACGGCAGAACTCACGGCGACGACAGGCATCGGCAGCGGCAACGACATCAACACCAATGTGGACAGCATCACGGCCACCACCGCCACGGGCGGTATCACCATCGACGAGGCCAACGCGGTGACCCTTACCAGTGTCTCAACAACCGGGGCGGGAAGCGTCATCGCCATCAGCGCCGGCGGGAACATGACAGCGACTTCCGTCACCACCGCAGGGGCGGGAAGCGACATCGACCTCACCACCACCGCAGGCGGCACCATGAACGCCACCAGCGTCACCACGGCCGACGGCAATATCACTCTCAATTCGGCTGGGCAGGCCGACCTTGCCACCGTCACGGCAGGCTCACCCGGAGGAAGCGGCGACGGCAACATCTCTGTCACCACCGCCTCTGGCGACATCAACGTGAACGGCATGGTCACCGCCGAAAATGACGGCGTGTGCCTGAACGCCGCGGGCTCCATCACCAACGGCGGCGGCCAGGTCACCTCGTCCATCCTGGGCGCCACGGCAGGTACCGGCGTGGGAAGCGGCATCGCGCCTCTCATAGTGGACATCACCACCCTTGCCGCTGATGGCGGCACTGGCGGCGTCTTTGTCAATGACATCGATCTCGCGGGCAACGGCCTCACGATAACGGCCACGACCTGCATCCCCGCAGGCGGCGTCACGGCAGGTACCGACATCGAGATCGCCACGGGCGGCACACTCACCATCGACACCGCAGTGTCGGCAGGGAACGCGGTGCCCGGAGGAAACGGCGATGTCACCCTTACGACCAACGCAGGCGGCGACATTGACGTGAACAACTCTATCACCGCAGGAGCAGGCGGAGGAACCGGCAACGTGACCCTGAACTCCGATGCGAACGTGACCCTGGGCGGCAGCATCACCGCCGA
The DNA here is from genome assembly GCA_031082125.1 of Candidatus Eremiobacterota bacterium. Taxonomy (NCBI): domain Bacteria; kingdom Bacillati; phylum Vulcanimicrobiota; species Vulcanimicrobiota bacterium. The sequence continues at coordinate 56,948 of JAVHLM010000026.1, read as the reverse complement.
AGGCGACACCGTCACCATCAACGCCGATGACTCCATCACCCAGGACAATGCCGCCGCTGCTATCACAACAGACACGGTGCACCTTAACGCCACCAACGGCGATGTCGGCACGGTAGCGAACCATATCAACACCAACGTGAACATCCTCACGGCAAACGCAAACGGCGTCCCCGGAACCCCCGGCACCGTCTTTGTCGATGAAGCCGACGGCCTTACCATCGGCGACGGTAGCACCGGCATCACCGCCAGCGGGGACGTGGGCATCAACTGCACCTTGGGCGATATCACGCTCACCAACGAGATAAGCGCCGCAGGGCAGACCGTGAGCCTCCACGCCTTCGGCGGTTCGATTGTTGACGGGAACGGCGACGCGGTGAACGTGACGGCCGCCGATGTGACCTTCGAGGCGCAGAACGATATAGGCACTCCCGGCGATGACGTCACGCCCGCTGATCCTATCGAGACCGATGTGACCAACATGGCGGCTGTGGCCACGACAGGGAGCGTCTACACCAACGAGCTGGACACCACGACCGGTGACGGCCTCACCGTAGGCCCTGTGGTCATGACCTCCTGGAACTACCCTCTGGGCGGTGTCACCGCCGGCACCGACATCAACCTTGCGGCGGAAAGCGGAGATCTCACGATAAGCGACCTCAACGCCAATCACGACGTGACGGTGACGACGCAGAACGGCTCCATCCTGAACGCCACGCCGGGCCAGATAGCCATCAATTCCGATCATCACGTGAACAATATCACCCTCGAGGCCAATGGCGGCTCAGTGGGCACGGCAGCACAGCCCATGATCGTCTATATCCCCGGCGGCACTGTCACGGCCACGTCAGACGGCGGAACAGGCAATGTCTATCTCGTGATTGTCGCACCAGGCCCAGGGCCGGGACCCATTCCTCCCGAGCCGCCGACGCCCACCCCGCCGGTGCCTCCCACTCCGAACCCGCCGGAGCCCACTCCGCCGGTACCGCCCACTCCGAACCCGCCGGAGCCCATCCCGCCGGTGCCGCCCACGCCTGTGCCCGACAACGGGAACCTGAACCCGTTCCCCTACCCGCTTGAGCAGCTCATCATCACGCTCTCGACGATTGAGTACGAGATCAACCAGCTCCTCTACCCGACCGATCTCCTCAACACCGGCGACTACGTCCAGTATATGATAACGACCCTCTACGGCAGCGAGGCCAATTACAGCGCCTATGCAGGGACGGTCCTCTCGGCGGGAAACATGCCCTTCGTGATTATCCCGCTTGTCGATAAGTCGCAGGTCCACGACGGTGACTACTCGATCTACAAAGACTTCCTCCTCAGGAAGAGAACAATCCCCAAGGAAGCGGAGAACACGCAGACCTCGGGGAGGTAAGGAGCGAAGAAAAGATACATGAAGAGGAGCCCGGGAGGCTCTTCTTTTTTTTTGCCGCCGCACCAGGCATCTTCCGCCAGGGAGCAGCGTCTTTCACTCACCCTCCGGCATGAGAAGCGGGGCGGGAAAAGCGGCGCCTTTACCAGCGCGAGGGAGGTTGAGTTCTGATGGGCCGGGGGAAAGTGGTATCGGTGAATATCAGTGAAGCCAAGGTGCTTGCCGTGGGCCCCGGGGAGAAAGCCCTTTTTGATGACATAGCAATTGACGTGAATTATGCCTGCGTAACTCACGGGAAACGCTGGCATGCCGGGGGCAGGTTAAAGATATCTGACATCTCCACGTAGATTAAAAGATATCGGAAGTTTTAGCATGGAGGCTCCCGGCGGCAGACGGGAGCTGAAGCCCATGGAAAGGGGCCCGGTCCTTCGCTGGCTTGAGCCTAAGGGCCTTCAGAGTCATTTTTACCCTCTTCGCCCCTTCCAGGCCCTCAGGAGGCCATCCTGCGACGTCGTTTTATCTTTGCGGTGAATGGGTTTTTGATGGGTGACCTGTTTGATATTTTTTCTTTGATATGATACAATGGGGTTATGGATACACATGAGACCCAAACAATCTGTGATCTGTTTCTCCCCGATGAAGAGGAGCTTCTTTACTTCAATGATTCTTTGTCTTCTCAGGACTGCGAGGATATGCTCCTCCTCCCGGAGCCTTATGAGTTCCCCGAGAAAACCTCATGCAGGCCGGAGCACCTGGTCAAGATCACAAGGGAAGGCCTCATCCCCGAAGCCGAAAAGCTCACGGAGGAGATCTCCTTCGGCTCCATCGACAGGGATGAGCGGGCAGAGCGCATCGATTTTCTACTTTGTGAGGCAGTCCGCGGCCGCCTGGCGCTTGACCTTACACTCGGTGGCCTTCTCGTCACTCTGAAAACGAAAGGGGTTGGGGAGTTGGGATACCGCTCCATGGGGACCTTCGCCACGGAGCATCTCTCGTTCTCGGGGCGCACCGCGTCGGAGCTGATGCACAATTATGAGCTTCTTCGGAACCTGCCTCTCACCCGGGAGGCTTATCTGCAGGGAAAAATCGCGAAGAGCGCCTTAAGGCAGCTCTCAAGGGTCATCACCCCTGAGAATGAGTCCTGGTGGCTCGCCATTGCAGAGGGGCGCTCACTCTGCGGCCTCGAGAGGGAGGTGAAGAAGTCGCTCGCCGAAGGGAAAGCCGGCTCGACTGCCCCTTCCGGCGTGAGCATGGCGGGCGGGCAGGCCTTCGAGGCCGGTGAGAATACTGCAGCGGCTCATGGCTCTTGTGCTGAGGGAGCGATGGATTCAGCATCAGGCGCGGCGGATTCCGCTTGCGGCCCACTGAGCGATGAATCGCAATGCACCGGGGACGAGGGCACGATGATGCATTTCAGCGTGTCACCATCACTTGCCCTCACCTGGGACTTCGCCCTCTCGCTTTTCCGGGACAGGGAGCACTATGACGGGCCCCTTTCTGGGTTTGTCGAGGCGCTCCTCGCGAACTTCATGGCCTCAGGGAAAATCGCTCCAGAGCTTCCGGCGCTTGATGCCGAGGGGAGCCGCCCCCTCTTCTCCCGGGTGCCTCTTTTAAAGAAGCGGATGGGCAACCGCCGCATCAGCGATCCCGACGAGATCACCGGGCAGGGCGGCGAGGGAGGGGCCGGTGAGACTCCGTGGTCATCACCCTGGAGCATCTTCTTCCCGTCGTGGCTGGAAGAGGCCCGGCCGGGAAGAGGCGCCGGGGTCTCCGCCAGGGCTGTTGCGGACCGCCTCATCAAGGCCGCCTCAATCCGCCAGAGGCTCGACGTGGCCACGGGGATGCTCCTGCGGGCGATGGATGCGAGGCAGCTCCAACGCCTTCTCGGCTATGAGTTCATCGAGGACTACGCCGGGGAGCGGTGCGGCTTCTCGATGGCCCAGACCCGCCAGCTCATTAAGCTCGCCGAGGGCTTCCGCCGCCATTCCCTCACCGAGGATGCCTTCAAGCAAGGCGTCATCACCAGGGAGCAGGCCCGCCTCATCCTCCCCGTGGTGGACTCCAGAAACGAATCCCAGTGGATTGCCTATGCGGCGAGCGTCCCCACCGTTGACCTCAGGGAAGAGGCGGGGCGCATCGCCAGGATCCTGGAGTATGACTGCCTTGCCTCACACAATTATAAGATTCTTCCCGGATTCCGCTATGTCACCGACGAGAGATTCCATGACCTCTCTTCGGAGGTGCAGGTCCTCATAATGAGCGGGTCCTGGTACACAGGCCCCTCGCTCAATCCTTCGTGGCCTCTTCGGGCAGACGATGAGGAGCTCGTCGCTTCCCGGGACAGGCGCTTTGAGAAGCCCTGGAAATATTTCGGCGATGTGGAAGAGATGATGGCCTCCGAGGCCCAGATGAAAATTGAAAAAAATTCGCGCCTGTGTGCGGGCCTCGGAGACCAGGCGGGGAGTGATCATCGGTATGCAGGGGCATGCAATGGGAAGGAGCAGGCACCCCATGGGTGCCAGAATCCCATGTGCTCCTGCCATCAGTCACTGGAAAAAGCCCTGCGGATCTGCACCATTCCTCGCGGCGAGAGCCCCGAGGAGGTATTTCTCAGGGACGTCATCTCTTCACTGGACCCCTCCCGTGCAGTGAAGGGCGCCATGACGATCAAGTTCTTCCTCCCCCGGGAGCTCTATGAGGTCTGGAACCTCGCGGCCCATGCCTTTCTCAGCCGCCTCTCCCAGGCGGAAGGCGCCGGGAGCCTCATCAGCCCTGAAGAGAAATTTCTTGCCGCCCTCCTGGCGGACTACCTTGTCACTGAGGGAAGCTTGAAAAAAGCGGCACATCATCACAGGATCCTCAAGCGTGACCGGTTCCGCTGCCAGGCCCCGGGCTGCCGCTGCCGCAAAAACCTCCATGTGCACCATATCATCAGGCGCTCCCAGGGGGGCACCGATGACGAGTGGAACCTCATCGTGCTCTGCGAGGCCTGCCACCTCCACCTTCTCCACGGCCTTCGGACCCTCACCGTGCGGGGCAGGGCGCCCCATGACCTTACCTTCACCTTCGGCTCCCCCTCGGAAGGGACGCCCTTCCTGGTGTATGGGAACGGCACAAGAAAGCGGCTCTGAGCAAAAGCCCGTATTGCATGGGACTATGCCGCGCTCTTGAGGAAGGCTTCCCAGCAGGAGGCCAGGGGAAAAGGGGAGCGGTCACTCTTCACAGGCCTTCGGCGAGGGCCCTTATCGCTTTCCTGGCGCACTCACTCTGCGAGGACCTTATTGCCACGCGGCTCCGTGAGCGCCTCATTATCTCCTCGGCTTCCTCTATGTTCTTCGCGGCGCCCTTCAGGACCATGATGACGGCGGCGCACATCGCTGAGCGGCCGTAGCCTTCCGCGCAGTGGACCAGCATGGCCCCCCCGGCCGGCAGGACATGCCTCATGGCTGCCACGAAATGATCGGTCCCCGGCGCAGAGCCGTCAAGCGTGGGTATCAGAATATACTCTCTTCCCTTCATCACCTCGGCATGCTCATAATGCTCCGCCGTCATATCGACGATGACCCTGACCTCCTCAGGCACCTCGCCGGGGAGCGGAAGCCTCCCCAGGAACAGGCCGGGAGCCACCTCGTGGCAGGGCGGCTCGGGCCGCAGTGCCCTGAGGATATGCCACATGAGCCAGATAGTGAGCAGAAAGGGAAGAAGCACGATAACCCTGAAAGCACCGAGCCTCCCGTCGCGCCTCTTGCCGAATATGAAGCCGTTTCTCGTGAAATATGCCACTGCGACGGTCATGAACGATGCGGAAGGCCACAGGAGAAGCATCGAGACGCCGCCGGGATTGAAGGCATAGACTGCGCAGAGAAGAGAGACCGCGGCGAAAAAGACTCCGTAAAGCATGGCACCGCCACCCCAAAGGTCATGTTTCATGGAGTGTTCGACAGAAAACCGGCCTTACCTGGAACGAGGCTCCCGCCGTATTCACAAAAATGCATCTTTCTGCTACAATATACTCCGGAGCAGAAATGACCCATCATTATATCCCCCGGTATAAGGTGCGTCGTGCTCCCGTTGGAATGCAAGCAATCCCTCACGCTTCCAGGAGGCCATGAAACACCGCGGAATAGTGCTCGCCCTTCTGCTCCTCGTCCTTGTGAACTTCATCGCCTTTTCGCCGTCGCTGGGCAACGGGTTCATCAACTGGGACGACGAGTTCCTTGTCACCGAGAACCCCCTCATCAGGGATCTCTCCCTGAAAAACATCACCGCCCTCTTCACTCCCATGGCAGGGCAGCACTACATCCCCATGATCCTTCTCTCTTTCTCTGTTGAGCATCATTTTTTCGGGCTGAATCCCTTTTATTACCATCTCACGAACGTGATCCTGCACCTGATCAACATCGTGCTCGTCTTTTTCCTGATCTGGCTGCTCGACGGCAGAGTCCTCACGGCTTTCCTTGCCGCCATGCTCTTCGGCATCCATCCCCTCCGCGTCGAGTCGGTAGCCTGGGTCTCGGAGAGAAAGGACCTCCTTTACGGCCTGTTTTTCCTGGCCTCCCTGATCTGGTACGTCCTCTGGCTGAAGGAGCAGAAAGGGATCTGGTATGCCCTCTCGCTGGTATTTTTTCTTTTCTCCCTTCTTTCCAAGACCATGAGCGTCACGCTCCCTTTCCTGCTGCTGCTGCTGGATTACCTGTTCCAGAGAAAGATCGGGAGAAAAACCCTTGTGGAGAAAATCCCCTACCTCGTGCTGGCAGGGGCCCTGGCGGCACTTCTGGTCCATTCCCTCTATTCCGGCAGTGCGGTGAAGGAGAAAATGGTCTTTAACGCGGCCCATAATATGCTGCTTGCCGGCTACCTTCTGCTTTTCTATCTCGGGAAGATCATGCTCCCCCTGGGGCTCTCCCCCGTGTATCCCTATCATGAAAGCATAGAGCAGATTCTTCCCCCTCACTGCGGCCTTTATTTCGCCATCTCATTGTCAGCCACCGTGCTGATCCTCATCGCGGCGGGACGTTCCAGGCGCCTGGTCTTCGGGTGGCTCTTTTTCCTCATCACCATCTTTCCCGTCCTCCAGCTCGTGCCCACCCTGGGCCGCGAGCTCACGGCCGACAGGAATACCTATATCCCCTCAATCGGGATTATCTACCTTGCATGCGAGGGCCTTACATGGCTTTATGCCACCGCAGCTCCACGGGGCAGAGCCCTCAGGGCGGCCCTTACGATTGCGGTACTCGCGGTGATTTGCCTCTTCGGATCCATGACCTGGCACATGTGCGCGGTCTGGAAGAACGGCCTCACCCTCTGGTCCGAAGTGGTGCGCTGCTATCCCCGGAGCTTCATAGGCCATCACTTCCGCGGTACCTGGCATGTGAACCAGGGGAACCTCGATGAGGCGCTGAAAGATTTCGATAATGCCGTGGCGGTGGCACCTGCCAACCCTGAGCCGTTCCTTGCCCGCGGGAAGGTATACGTGATGAAGGGAGACAGCGCCAGGGCCCTCGCGGACTTCAATGAGGCAATAACGCTCAGGCCGGATTTCGCCGAGGCATATTTCGAGAGGGGGAATCTCCTCTCACGGCAGGGAGAAGGGGAAAAGGCCCTGGAGGACTTCAGCAGGATCATCGCCATTGCCCCCCGCAGGCCCGAGGGATACTGCATCCGGGGCGACTGCCTGAGAAGCCTGGCGAGGCATGATGAAGCCCTCGTCGATTACGGGAAAGCCCTTGAGCTTGACCCGTCATTCCCTGCAGCCCTCAAGAGCCGCGGGAATCTCTTCTATGGGAGGGGCGAATATGACAGGGCCCTCTCTGACTACGAAAAGGCCATAGCCTTGGGAAAAGATGAAGCGGAGGTGCATTTCAACTGCGGGAATATCTGCCTTGCAGGAGGCAGGCCTGAAAAAGCTCTCAGCCACTATTCCGCCGTGATAAAACTGGAACCGGAGTCCGCCATTGCCTTTACAAGGCGCGGTGATGCGTGGAGAGCGGCAGGCGACGCCGAAGCTGCCCTTACAGACTATGCGAGGGCCCTCGCACTTGATCCCCGTAGGGCCGAGGCATACAACGGCAGGGGTACAGTCCATGGCGCCCGGAAGAACTATCGCCCGGCTATCGATGACTTCAGCAAAGCCCTGGAGCTCAATCCCCGCCTGGCCGATGCCTTCAGGAACCGCGCCATCACCTATTTCCAGGTCGGGGATTTTACGCGGGCCCATGAGGATATCGCCGCATTCATAAAGCTTGGCGGCAAGGCGGACCCCCGTCTCCTCAGAGACATTGAAAGCAACCTGAAGAAAAGCCGCCCTACTTTGGAGGCACCACCAGGTAAACATGGCCCGTGATCGCGGTGAACATCACGTAAGTCCCTGCAGGGAAGGTCTCGGGAACCCATCTCCTGGCCGGGTTGGGAAGTGACAGGCTCTCAGCCAGCGTGCCGCAGAGGAGGCCCGAATCGCCGAATATGACCTTGCAGCCCCCCTTGAACCTGATGGACTGACCGGTCCCTTCCACCTTGAGCACCGCGTCATCAGCGAGGGTCCCCTCTTTCACAATACCCTGCCAGGCGAAAGTGACCTTGGTGCCCTTTTTGAAGGTAGGGCCCGGGGCTATCCCGGGAACACCGAGGGCCGTATCCTGTGCAATTACTCCCTGTTCGACCTGCCTCTCCCCATTGAGTTTCACTTTCGTGCCGCCGGCGAACATCAGCTTCGTGCCTTTCCCCGCTATGGGAAGGGCCGTGTCCTTGTCAAGCTTGAGATCCTCTGCAGCGGCGGGACAGGCACGGGCAAGTCCAAGCCATAACAATGCAAAGGAAAGTGCCACAAAGAGAAAAAAGGTTCTGCTCCTCATCTCACACCTCCCGTTTATCCTTTTATTCGGCGGTCCCCCGGGAGGTCCTCCAGTGGTGATTATGTCGTCAGTTATGCTCTGGCGTATGATGATGGCCGCAGCCATGGTGATTATGGCCGCCACATCCGAGACCGGAATCCTCGGCCTTGCCCTGGAGCCAGGCTTCCGTCACATGGCGCACGTCGCCTGAGAGACCCCGCACCACGCTGATCCCATGGCGCTCGAGGATCATGCGGGCTCCTTCTCCCATGTTGCCTGCCAGCATGACTTTAACGCCCCTTTCGACAAGATGAGGCACAAGCTCGCTCTTGCAGCCGCACCCCGGCGGGGGAACAAGATTCTCCTCGCCCGTGATGACTTTCTTTTCGTCAATAGTGAAAATGGTGAATTGCTCGCAGTGGCCGAAATGGCTGTCCACCTCGTGTCCTGCAGTGGGAAGTGCTATTTTCATTACAGTGCTCCTTTCATGTGCTTTGCTGATTCAATGGAATCACCCGTCGGACTTTTCATAACCTGCATTCTTCTCCTTGCCTTCGCACCAGCCTGTCCTCAGGTCAGGCACCTCTCTCGGCCCGGCCCCGGCAGGCAGCAGCACAGCCTGACTGTAACCTTTTCAGTGAGAGGGCAATATCTGAAAGAAGGGCGCTCCACTCGGCAAGGTGCTCCCACCCTGACTCGGTGAGCCGGTAGATATGCCGTGCCGGGCCCGTACCCTCCATATCCCATGACGAATCTATCCTGCCGGCGGCCTCAAGCCTCTGGAGCGTCCTGTACACTACCGCCACATCCAGACCGCCATGGGTCACCGCATGCTTCTGTGACTCCCTCGCGATGACATATCCATGAGCTTCACCCAGCGTAGCCAGCGAGAGAAGTATGATGGGCTCGGCATACCGGTAAAGGTTCCCCATCTCGCACGAACAGTGACGGCCTTCATTTCTTGCCCTGCACTGGCGCCTGCCCATCAATCTTTTTCTCCATATATATGTTAGTTGCATATATTTTACCACAAGAGCATCGTCATGTCAAGAAAAAGACAGATACCCTCGATGCCCTTCAGGAAAGCCTTTAAAGCCGGGCCCTCTGCAGGAATGAAAACAGGAAGGCCCTTCAATATTTCTTGAGAAGGACCTTCCTTCGCTGCACTCTCCGGTTCTCCGCCTTGTGTCAAGGCGGCACCCGCCTGTTCCTAGCCCTGGCCCCCATTCTGTGCCGGGTTCTGCTGTGCCTGCTGGAGAAGTTGCATAATCACCATGAGAAGTTCCGCTGTCTGAGAATCCGAGCCTCCTGAAGAGGACTTGCTTCCGCCCGTAAGCGAATCAATGCCATTTGTGCCTCCCAGGCCTGAGAGGGCCGAGGCAGAACCGCATGAACTCCCGGCGCAGCTTCCTGCGCTGCACCCTCCGGAGCCCATTGCCCCGATTTCACCAATCCCGTCAAATAATCCTGACATTTCCATGCCTCCCTTTCTGGCTGTTAAACTTCACTCCTTATTGCGCCAATCGTTGAAATCTGCAGACTCAAAAAGGGTCCGAGGAACCCAAAGCCGGTAAACCTCGAACCCCTGAAGCCTTAATCCTTCTTCGGCGGAGGAGGGGGTCCGCCACCGGGGCCGCCCTTAGGGCCAGGAGGGTTGCCATGGCCGGGACCGCCCTTGGGGCCCGGAGGATTGCCGTGGCCGGGGCCGCCTGCGGGACCCGGAGGATTGCCGTGGCCGGGGCCTCCCGCGGGACCCGGAGGATTGCCGTGGCCGGGGCCTCCCGCGGGACCCGGAGGATTACCGCGCCCGGGACCTTCGCCGGGTTTGTCTCCGGCGGGGCCAGGAGGGCCGTCATCGCCTGCAGGACCCTGCGGGCCATTATCACCAGGCCGCGAGCACTCGGGCGGCTGTGAGCCTGCTTCCCCCACCGGCGCCGCGCCGCCCGACTCTCCGCCGCCTCCTCCGCCTGATTCCCCGCCGCCTCCGCCTGAGCCTGAAGGCTGCTGCTGCTGCATCTGCATAAGCATCTGGAGCAGCATCATGAGAAGCTCGTTCTCGCTGCCGCCCTGCTTCCCCGAGGAGCCGAGAAGTGAATCGAGGCCGCTCATTCCGCCTCCCATCCCCATGGAGCCCATGCCTGAGAGGGAGCCGAGGCCTGAAGGCATGCCGCTCGTGAACCCGCCGCCCGAACCTACCAGTTTGATTGCATCCATTTTACCATTACCTCCTTATTTTAAAGCTTGCTTGTCCTCTATCCACCTCAATAATACCAGGGTCTGCTTACAAAAAGCCCAAAAAGAGCCCATATAATTCTCAAAAATGTGTCCGGGAGAGAAACTTTTTTGCCATTCTGTTAAATTTCTCCCTCCAGGGGGGATACCCCAGGGAGAAACAGAATGGCAACATTTTTTACACACCAGTGCAATATTTTTGAGAAATGTTTGAGATCGCTTTGAGATCGTTATGGTCCCGCTCCGCTACAATAGGTACAAGAGACATATAAGGAGGAGAAGGGTATTCATGGAGAGCCACCACATCGATCTTACCTATTCCTATCACCCGTCGTACGGCACAGAGACGCCTGACCAGAAAAAAAAGGCAGGCACCAGGAAAAAGCATCTCAAGACTTACTGTGCCGCCGACTTCTTCGAGCCTGAAGAAAGCCCGCCAGGCAGCATGCACTCTTCACCGAAGCCTCATCTCTGCAGGAGCCGCAGCCTCTGGGCAGGTACTGACAGAGGCCAGGCAGATCCAAGGCACTCCACAATCATGCCGGCGTATGACAGTACTGCACAATGCGACGCGTACTTCCTCACGACGAAAAACCCTGAAAAACATAAGAATATCGGTGCCGCACCCCTTCCGAAAAGCACCTTGAGATGCATGGAGCTCATGAAGAGCCTGAAGAAAATGATGAGCATCGAATTTCGCCAGTATAAATCCCGCGAGGGACTCTATTCCAAGGCTCACCTTGCCGGAATCCTCGGTCTAATTGAGGAATCTGAAAAAAACGCCGAGCAGTTGAGCCTTATGGCCAGGGGCGAAGAAAACGGGGCTTCACCGGCGGTAAGCCAGGAAACGCCCGAGATGAGGAAGCTCAGTGAGCTCATAAGGTGCATGAACCACTTCCTGTCATAAGAACTGCCATTGATTGCCGGCCTTGCCCTGCCGGTCCCTGAAGGTATAACGGGATGCATGGAGAAAAGCTTCCGTGAGATTGATCAGGCGGAGGGCAGGATGATCTGTATCAGGTGCGGCACTGAAAACCCCGGCGATCGCCGCTTCTGTTCCTGCTGCAACTGCCGTCTCCCCCAGGTCATCGAAGAAGTTATAGTAAAGCCCGCCACAGCCCTTCTCACCTTTCTCAGGAGCGTGAGATCAGGAATTCTTACAGGAGTGATTGCCGGCGAGAACATTGAGCTCTCTTTCAGCAAGGTGACAGGCCATCTTGAAGGTATCAGGGAGAAGTTTCTCGCCCAGAGCCAGGTCCAGGCTGCTCCGGGCGCCGAGGATCAGCAGAAGGGAACTCTCGAGGCCATTGACGAGTTCCTTGAGGGCGTCTATGAAATGAAGCGCTTCCTGGAAGACGGGGACCCCTCTCACCTTGAGAGAGGAATGGAAATCGCAGAAGGTGCGGATATTAAATTCCAGGCTGCCCTCAGCGATGTGGAAAACAAAATAGTCCACGTTTACAAAAAGATAGACTTCTACGTGGACCCCTGATGATGCCTCATTGACTCATAGCCTCTCAGGGTGAGATCGACATTGTCAGTGACGGCAAGAACGAAATGCTGCCTTATCATATCCTCTACGGTCTCCGGATCGTTTATATCGTGAGGCCTGAGGGGAGCCAGGGCATACTCAAGGGTCTGGTCGTCATAGGTGCTTTCCCTTATGGAGGTTTTCCCGTCTCTCATCATGTCCGGCACAAGGGTGTACTCGACGTAATCAAGGCCCTCCCTGCTCCATGCCCCGGGCGTCCCCTTACTGCCCTCTTCGACATTGACACGGGAGAAAAACTCCTCGACTATCTTGAAACCGTTCACCGCGAGGTTTTCTGCCGATATCCCTGTATTCATTGTTTTCTCCCCTGCATGCACTTTTCCATAAGGCTTCACTCCTGAAAGGGGCTGCCCCGGGCGTCACTGGAGGCGCCGCCCCCCGGAGAAACGGCTCGCATAGTAGCGGTCGCTTATGTTGTCTATTCTCACAGGCTTATTGGCAGTGGGGCGGTGCACGAACTGCCCGTTCCCCAGGTAGATGCCCGTGTGGGTGTACTTTCCGCGCCGGTAGGTGTTCCCGAAAAAGACCACGTCGCCTGGCCTCAACTCCGACCTCCCCACGGGCGCTCCAAACTTCTGGAGCTGATCGCAGCTCGTGGGGTGGTTGAATCCTCTTGGCGCCATCCCTGACTGCTCTATCATGGTGCTTACGAAATCAGCGCAGCGTTTGGTCTGCCCCGGCTTGAAGCTTCTTCCGCCCCAGCGTGCCGCAGTGTCCGCGAGGCCTGACGTACCCTGGCTGGAAGGATCGCTCATTCCCGAAGCCTGGGGACCACCGAATCCACCGGACTCTCCCGGGGCACATCCCTGCCCCCCTCCTGCTCCAGGGCAGCCCATTCCCTGGCCGCCGCCCATGCCGCATTGCTGCAGCATCTGCATCATCTGCTGCAGCATCTGCATCATCATCTGGAGAAGCGGTGCCATCATGGCCTGCTGATTCCCCGTCATAGAAGGATTCATTCCGGCAGGGCCGCCGGGGCCGCCAAAATCGGCAAGCTCCCGCATGAGGTTATAGGGCTCCAGGCCGGCGCTTCCCTGGCCTTCACACCCTGCGCCCTGCCGCTGGTTGAACTGTAATGCCGGCTGCATCACAGGGGCGGGGAGCGGGGCATTCACCGCGCCGTTTATGACAATCCTTATGGCTGTGAGGTTCACGTTTCCCATGGATCATGCTCCTTTCAGGCTTCTCTCTTTATGATAACCCACAGGAACCATCAAAGGCTCAAAAAGCGCTCAGGGAAAAGTCAAGAAAGTAACATTATTGTGAACCGGAAAGGCCGAAGCGGGATCGCTCACATCGTGAGGGGCACCGTCTGCCCCTCCATGAGGTGGAGGTAAATCTCGGCAGCCTTTGCAGGCACAGGGAGGTCCAGCTCCGCCTGGAGGGTCCTGGCGCACTGGCGGTATGCTCTTACCGCCTCATTCTTCCTGTCCATGGCCACATAGCAGAGCATGAGGCCGATATAGGCATCTTCGCAGCAGTTGTCACAGGCAAGGAGCTTTTTCCAATAGTCGATACTCACCTCGTGCTTGCCCTTCCTGAAGAAATACTTGCCCAGGAGCGTGAGAAGCTCGATATAACGGTTCCTCAGGGCCAGGCGGAGCTCGTCGCTCCATTCATCATAAGAGCCCTCCATGAAATCACCCATATAGAGCCGCTCGGCATTCTGCAGGCTCGCAAGGCCCTCGTCCCACCTGTTCTGCTCAAAAAAAGTCCTCCCCCTGTGGAAGAGCTCTTCAAAATCCGCCACGTCCACCTGGCAGCCCAGAGCGCTGTTGAAATAATAGCTGGCTTTCCTGTGAAGGACGATATTCTTTGCCAGTGGCCCCAGAAAGGGAGTGAGTATCTTTCTTATGACAGAAACGCTGTTATGGAGGGAATGGAGGGCTTTCTGCCCCCCCTTGAGCCAGAAGATATCCATCAGTCTCTCCTCGCTCACCTCCTCGCCGCCGCGGCTCACGAGATAGGCAAAAAGGCTCTTTGCCTTCCTGGTGACCCACGCCTCCTCGTCAACAGGAGTCTCACCGGCCATTACCCTGAACTTGCCGAAGAAAAATATCCTGACGGGAGGCGCCGCCCCGGGTGCTTCGGCCGGAGCCTCATCGGCAGAGTCCTTCCTGCCTTCGGCGGCGGGGATCCTGGCTTCCCTTCCCCTCGCCTCATTGAGAATATCAAGGACCCGGAGCCTCACGGCGCGGTCCTCGTCGTTGGCAAGTCCCTCGAGAATTGAAAGGGGCGCCCTTTTCTGGTCCCTGAAAAGGGCCGTGATCTCCCCGATGAGAAGCCCATGTTCTATGGAGTGCCTGATGAGCCTCCTGACAAAAACCGTGGAAAAATCAGGGTATTTCTGAAGGATGTCAAAAAAGCGCCTCGAGAGGATCGCCTGGAGAAAAGAATTGAAGGCCGCGATTGACCCTGGTGAGCGGTCATCTCCCCTGAGGCAGTGAAGATTCGAGAGAAGAAAGTCCGCCTCGCACATATGATATGCCGACTCCCAGACTTCAAAGATCTCCCTCGCCGAGAGAATCTCTCCCTCCACCCCTTCATACTGCCCCAGCACCATTGCTGAATAGCCTGCCTGAAGGGCGGCCTGGGCCCTCACGAAAGAGAGCGCATGGCTTTTTGCATATTCTATCAGGTCACGGGCCTTCCGGAGAGCCTCTTCGTGCAATCCCCTCCCTGAAAGGACCTGCACCTTGCCGAGCTCCCCGCGGGCTTTCAGCTCGTGGGCTTCACTTCCTTCGAGGAGCTCAAGGGCTTTTTCGTAAGCTTCCCAGGCCACATCGAGGTTTTTCTGCTCCCTCTGGATGTCGGCAAGGTTGAGAAGCACCGACGTTCTTCTTTCCCGGTCATCAGTTTCTGAGGCAGCAGGGGAAAAGGGCTTCTCCTCATAGACTTCTATCACCGAGGGAAGGAGCTTCACAATCCGCGGATCGAAATATGAGCCGCTGCCGCTTTCAATCCGGCCGAGGGCTTCTTTCACTGCCTTCCTTGAGCGGTGGGGACGGTCGCTCACAAGGCTGTCATAAGCTTCCGCCACGGCGATTATCCTCGACTCGAGGGGAATCATGTCGCCGCCGAGAGCCGAAGGATAGCCGGTACCATCCCAGCGCTCGTGGTGGTATGAGATCACCGTGGCGATTTCCTTAAGCTCCTTGAAGGGCTCAAGGAGATCGCGGGCAAGGGCAGGGTGGTTCTTCACAAGGTCAAAATCCTCGGGCCTGAACTCCTTCTTCTCCATGAGCTGTGCGGGAAGATCAAAATAGCCCACGTCGTGGAGGAGCGCCGCGATATAGAGGTTCTGGAGGCGCACCGGCGAAAGCCCCAGGCTCCTGCCGACCTGAAGAGCGAGATGGGCCACCCTCTCGGAATGCCCGATGAGGTGGGAGACCTTCCCTTCGAATAGAATCCCCGTGATGAGCTTCAGGAAATTCCTCCGGTACCGTGCCACGCCCTCGCTTTGAGAGACACTCTGCCTGAGTCTCACCAGCGTCGAGCGTATGCTCCGGAGAAGCTCCTCGCCGGAAAAGGGCTTCATGAGATAGTCATCAACCCTGAGCCTGAGAGCTGCAATGGGAGTATCATGGCTTGCATAGCCCGTGATGATGATGCTCCGCGTGCCCGGCTGCACATCCCTGATGGCGGAGATGGTTTCAATGCCGCTCAACCCCGGCATCCGCACATCGCAGAGAATGAGGTCGAAGGCGCTGTTTTTTGCCATCTCTATGGCCTGCGTGCCGTTTTCCGCGACAGAGACCTCAAAACCGTCGGATTCCAGCTCTATCTGCAGACTACTCCGCATGTACTCGTCATCATCAACGATGAGAATGCGCTCCATGGCATCCCTCACTTTGTCTTGAGCTCAAGTGTCTGCAGCGTCTTGCTGATTTCAGGATTTTGAAAGACTTTCTGAATTTCCGGCTCGGTATCCCTCATCGAAGCCGCCACGCCGCAGAAGATTACCATCGATGCGAGACCTTCACCTTCGGCAGGGATCGGTATCGCGATCCAGTTCCCCCTGGCAGGGCCGGTGCCGGCAATGAAGGGTAAAGCCATATACTGGCTCCCCTTCAGGTCTATGTCCCGGATTCTCCCCATGATGAGGGGTGTCGTGCTGTGTGCCTTAAAGCGGGATTCTATGGCGCTTTTCAGGGATGCTTCGGTTTCCCCATTGTCCCGGTAAGGTATGAAAGCAATGTTCAGCACTCCTCCCGGGGGGCCGCTCAGCATCAAGTACGTCGCTTTATCGGGAAACCTGCTGGCGATGAAGGCACCTCCCTGAGGGGTGATGCTGAAGCTGACAGGTGGAAGCTTGTGGACCTTGCAGGCCTGGGCAGTGATGGTAATCTTCCCCTCAGCTGACACTGGCGGACCACTCCAGGCCATCATAAGGATTATCATGATGCTGCAGAACAGGACAGTGCGTTCCATTCCGTGCTCTCCTTTCAAGCGACGTCTTCCAGGCGCCTCCTGTGCTCGCTCAGGATCTGCTCCTCTGTCTCAGCGGGGAGGCGCGCATAGCTCATGAACTCCATCGAGAAGTTGGCCCTCCCGCTCGACTGGGTGCGCAGCATCGTGGCATACCCGAACATCTCCCTCAGGGGCACCAGGCCCTCAATCTTCTGCGAGCCTTTCCTGAAGCGCCGCATGGCGTGTATCTTGCCGCGCCTCCTTGATATGTCGCCCAGGATATCCCCCAGGTACTCGTCAGGAGAGTTGACTTCAAGCTTCATCATCGGCTCAAGCAGCACAGGGCCCGCTTTGCGGAAAGCCTCCTTGAAAGCCATGGATCCTGCAATCCTGAAGGCCATCTCCGAGGAGTCAACATCGTGGGCAGACCCGTCCAGCAGCGTGCAGCGCACGTCCACCACGGGGAACCGGGCCAGCACTCCTTCCTCGATGGCGTCGCGCACCCCTTTTTCTATGGCAGGAATGTATTCGCGCGGGATGGCGCCGCCCTTGACGCGCTCTCCGAACTCGAAGCCTCCGCCGGGATTCGGCTCAATCCGGAGCACGCAGTGGGCATAGTGGCCCTTCCCTCCCGACTGTTTCACATACCTCATGTCGGAAGAAGCCGCACTCGTGATGGTCTCACGGTACGAGATGGAAGGGGCGCCTGTCTCGGCCCTCACGCCGAACTCTGTCCTGAGCCTGTCAACGGCTATCTCGAGGTGAAGCTCCCCCATACCGGAGATGATGACCTCCCGCGTCTCCTCGTCAGTGCGGAAGCGCATCGAGGGATCTTCCATGGAGAGCTTCTTGAGGGAGATCATGAGCTTGTCGCGCTCATCGCGTGAGGACACCGTGGCCTTGAGACTGATGACCGACTCCGGCACTCTTATCTTTTCGAGGAGAACGGGGCCATCGGGGGCACAGAGCGTGTCGCCGGTGGTAGTGTACTTCATCCCTATCAGGGCCACGATATCGCCTGCCGAGGCCTCGGAGATATCGGTCCGCTCCTTGGCGTGAATGCGCAGGATTCTTCCTGCGCGCTCCTTTTTCTCCTTGATGGAGTTGAAGACATGATCCCCGCTCCTGAGGGTCCCCGAATAGATCCTCACGAAGGTCTGCTGTCCCACGTACGGGTCATGGATGATCTTGAAGGCAAGGCTGGAAAAGGGCTCGCCAGGCGAGGCACTTCTCACTATGGGCTCGCCTTCGGGAGAGAGTCCTTCCACGGAGCCCCTGTCAAGCGGCGAAGGGAGATAATGGACTACGGCGTCAAGGAGAGCCTCGATTCCCTTGTTTTTATAGGCAGCGCCGCAGAACACCGGCGTGATGAGTGTCTTCAGGACAGCACCGCGGGCCGCCTTATAGAGCCTTCCGGCGTCAATCTCCCTGTCGCTCAGGTAATCTTCAAGAAGGCTCTCATCGCATTCCGCCAGGGCCTCCAGGAGCTTTCCCCTTGCTCCGGTAAACTCTTCCATGGAGGAGGGAGGGATGGGCGCCTCTTCGAGTCCGCTTTCAGCGAAAAGCCAGGCTTTGGCAGTGATGAGATCGACCACGCCGACAAATTCATCATCACGGAAAAGGGGGACCTGGAATTTCACCGGCCTTGCATCAAGGCGCTCCGCCATGGTATCGACACATGCGGAAAAATCTGCGCCGGCCATATCCATCTTGTTCACGAAGGCTATCCGCGGGACGTTGTGGCGCTCGGCCTGGTTCCACACGGTCTCCGACTGGGGCTCGACGCCGTTCACGGCGCAGAAGACTGCCACCACGCCGTCAAGGACTCTGAGGGAGCGCTCCACTTCCACCATGAAGTCCACGTGGCCCGGCGTATCAATGAGGTTAATCCGGTGGTCTCTCCATTGGCATGAGATAGCAGCCGAGGCGATGGTGATCCCCCGCTCCTGCTCCTGCTTCATGAAGTCCATGGTCGCCTCGCCATCGTGGACCTCGCCCATGGTCCTGATGTTTCCCGTGTAAAAGAGGATTCTCTCTGTCACCGTGGTCTTGCCGGCGTCAATATGGGCAATGATGCCTATGTTCCTGAGTTTCTGTAGCTCCATGTGAGTCTCCTTGCGCCTTCACCGCGGATTCAGACTATTGCTGCGTGTGATGAAGTGCTTCATTATAAGGGATGAAGGGGCACTCTGTCAAGGGGGTCTCACTCCCTTGCCGATATGAAAAGGCCGCCCACGATGACAAGAGCGCCGGGAAGTGCCAGGAGCAGGGCACCCCAGTTCAGGCCGCGCAGAAATTCACCGGCAAGGTCATTTTCCTTGATATAGGCAGCCCGTGAAGAAGCCGCCATGATCACCAGGGGTTTCTGCAGAGGCCCTTTGAAATAGTTGATATCAGGCAAAAGCTCACTGATGCCGTTTATGGGGCCCATGCTTCCCTTGTAAAGGCCGCTCAGAGCCCGGGGTGCCGTCCCTGAAGTCGCAAGTCCCCTGTATGCCAGCCACAGTGTTTTCCCCGTGCCCTTCACGGGGACCCAGGTCTCGATGCGCTGCGGCTTCTTTGTCTCCACGGCCGGGCTTTTATCGGGAATGATCGCCACGCCCATATAGGGAAGGTTCATGCCATACCTGGAGCTGTACCAGCGCCCCATGTCGGCAGTGGCGAAAGAGATTACCAGGAGACCCCGGTAATTTTCCTGGGCGAGGAACTCCTTGAGAGGAGGATCGAGCGGGGAAGTGACGGGCTTTGACAGCACCCATACCCTGCCATTGGCCTCGGGAACGGCGGCAAAGTAGCGTTTTTCATAGTCCTTTTCCTTTGTCCCCTTGTCAGTGAATGAATATTCGAGCTGGCTCCCTTCAATCACCGTCGGTGAGACCCTGACGGCCGCAAGCGTCACAATCTTCCCTGCAAGCTCCTCCCGGCGCTCCCAGAGCTCATCGGCCTTGCTGATGACAATACCCATCTCAGGGTTATAACGGGTAAACTCGTAATGGTCCTTGTATACCAGGCGGTAAATCGCCCATTCCCACTCAAGCGAGTCATTCTCCAGGGTCACGTAAGAATCATATCCCATGCTGCGGGTGATGAGCTGGTCCGCCTTCACTTTCTTCTCGCTCCCCATGGCTGCGGTGAGCTCTGAAAGTGCAGTCCATGGGATGAGCATATGGGCGCCTGTCATGAAGACAAGCCCTCCTCCCATCAGGAGCATTGCCACCAGGTTGGAGTATCCGAGGAATATCCCGCAGGGTATCTTCTGATATCTCAATATGAGGAGAAGGGCCGAAGCTGCAAGGGCAATGAGGATAATAATGGTGGCAACCGTTGAGCGCAGGGCAAAGAGAAGAATTATGAATCCGTCAACGGCAAGGAGCACGAAGTCAATTCTTCCCCACCTTTTGGCCGTGATGAAGTTGATGAGAAGGGAAGGCACCATGACGGGAAGGGAGAGGAAGAGCAGGATGACCTCGAGAGGGATGGAGAAGAGGGAGGTTTTCCCCCGGGGCCGGGGCTCCAGAGGGACTCCCTGGGCTTTCAGCCTTTCGGCGGCATCGATGAATGCCCTGGCGTCCTGTGCATCTCCGTGGGCCAGGCGCCCGAGCCACGTCTCCGATTCGGTTCCCGGCGGGCCTGCCGGGGGAAGGGCCGATCCCCGGGCTCGGCCGAGGCGCTGCCTCGCGTAGTCGGCCTGGGGCTTGAGCTCAGGCCCGGGATTAAGATCAATGAAAGCCTTCCATGAGCGCATTGCCTCGTCAATGAGGCCAAGCTTTTCCTCCACGAGGGCTTTATGAAACCATGTGAGAGGGAAATCCTTCTTTATCTCCAGGGATTTCTGATAACACTGGAGTGATTCCCTGAGGCTTCTCTCTTCAGGAGATCCCTTGGCAGCGGGAGGATCGGGATTGAGGGCATCGAGGGCATTGGCCTTGAGAAACCAGATGATATGATTCTTTCCTCCGCTGCGGGCAGCCTTCTCAAGCAGCGCAAGGCTTTCATTCCACAGGCTGTATTGCTGTAGGAGCGCCACGGCCGTCTCGCAGGCTTTATCCCCGTCATCGGATTTTTCCACAGAGTCCCCGATGAACTGCACTGCCCTCTCAACCTGTCCTTGCTCAAGAAGGGCTTCGGCTTCATGTATCCACTTTTCAGGAGAGCCCCCGTTCATTGATTCCACCCCTCATTCCTCATATAATAATCCTCTTTTCCATTATAGCATATTATTAAATATTGTCAACACAACACTATCTATGGCTATTCTTTTATCGCCATCGCTCATTGGGTTGATGATGCCTCTCAGTACTTGAGGTGGCGGATCAGCTTTCCGTCCCTGTCATACCAGCGCTCCTCGAGGACATTCCCCACCTCGTCGCGGAAAAACTCCTGCCTGGAGCGGATCTTCCCTTCCCCGTCCTGGATGGTCACCCTGGTGACCTCTTCCGCATCATCATATTCGTAGAGATAGGTGCTGCTGGTAATTCCCCTGCTGTTCTGCCACTTCCGCTCCACAAGGAGTCCCCTGTCATCATAGGCAAAACGGTTTATCCCCTTGAAGATCCCCCCGCTTCCGAAGAGGCGCTCCTCCGTCATCCTCCCCTGCCCGTCATACTGGTAGAGCATGTCCTTGAGCACCGTTCCCTTTAGATCATTCCAGATTTCCTGGACGAGGAGGGGAGGATCGGACCTGTCGTATTTCGAGGTGATGGTATAGAATATCCGGCCTTCCTTGGTATACTCGGCCCTGCCGACCATGAGGCCCGCGGCCTTGTCGTAAAGATAGCGGTGAATGTTGTCTATCCTGTCGTAACGGTCAAACCATACCGACTCCGCCACATGGGGATCATCGCCGGCATAAAAGTAAATCCTCTTTGTGGGCTTGGAAAAATCGTTCTCATATTTTTCCATCTTGATGACCCGGCCTTTTTCGTCATAAAAATGGTCCTGGTGCACAAAAGGCACCTTCCCCTCGGGGCACTCCTTTATTCCCACCACATGGCCGTAGTAGTCCATCTTTCCCGTCCTGAAATGGCGGACCTTCACGGTGAGCCTCTCGATTTCCCTGAAAAGATCCTCGATGCTTTCAATGTGAACGCTTGATTTAAGATTGCTGTCCATACGCTGCGCCGGGCGTGCTCCCGGCTCCCTCCCTTCTCTTGCAGAAATATTGCTCGCGGTTACCAGGCCTCCACTTCCGTGCCCCTTGGAGCCTCCAGGCTGAAATCTCTCACGTATTCAAGGCCATGCCTTGCCAGGTAGAGGTGAATATTCTCCCTCAGGCGGAGATAATACCACAGGGTATAGCCGTAACTGGCGGCACAGATGCTGGTGCACCGCTTCATCAGGGCATGTATCTCGTCGCTCTCCATTCCCCCTCTGCTCCTGTAAGTCGTGAAGGTTGAAAGCTCCTCCCCCTCCTCAGTCACGTCGAATATGCCGTATTTTTCTGCATCAAGGTAGAGAAGGCTGTGTCTCCCAAGCGTGAAGACTGACCGTCCGTATGAATGGATAATGTCCTTGTGATCGCATATGGCCCTGATGGTCTCCATGGCCTCTTCCTCTGTCTCAGTAGGAAAGCCGAAGAAGAGGTAGGCGAAGTTCCAGATGGAGGCCTCACTCGAGTTCTTCAAGACCTCGTACCTTTTCACTGCATCGACGCCCTTGTTGATGAGCTCCAGGATGCGCTCACAGCCTGATTCAAATCCCCAGAGGATCATGGTAATGCCTGACTGGTGCAGGCGCTCCAGCAGAGGCCCGTCAAAGGCCTCCTCAAGCCGACCGTTGCTGAACCAGCGTATCTCGAGCTTCTCATCGATGAACCTTTCCGCCATTGCCTTCATGGTAACGGGCTTTATTGACTCATCGATGAATTCATAGTGGAGTATGCCGAACCTGCCACTCAGGTGCTTTATCTCTGCCACAAGCCTGTCAAGGGACTTCACATCTTTGTGGACTCCAAAGTCGGAATCACAGAAAGTGCATTTGCCCCAGTAGCATCCCTTGCTTGACTGTATGCAGCATACAAGCTCCGGCGTGAAGTATTTTTTCAGTGGAAGGCCCTCATAGTCCTGAAAGCCGAGGCTGTCAAGCTTTTCAGGCTGCTCCTCAAAGGAATGGCGGACTTTTCCATCCTTGTGATAGAGAATGCTGGGCACCTTTGCAAGGCTTTTCCCCTCCTGCCGGCAGGCAACAAGGTGCTCCATGGTCTTCTCGCCCTCACCCAGGGCCACGACATCGGCGAAATTCTCGAAAAATTCGGGGCGCTTCAGAAGTGCGTCCTTGACCCTTGTGAAGAAGTTACCCCCGATGGCGACGAGGCTTCCAGGTGGCAGCCCGGATTTCATCATCATGGCGAGCGTAAGGCCCGGGAGCACCTGGGAGAAGGAGTTGATGGAGATGGCCACAAGAGAAGGCTCAGGCTTCATCAGCTCCGGGAGCTTCTGCCTGAAATAGTGATAAAACATGTTGAGCCCGGGGGTCTTTGCATGGACGATGAGGCTGTGGGTGGCAAAGAGGCAGTGGGGCTGATCGAAGCCGCTGAAGGTGAGTTTTGCTGGGTAATAAGGGAGCGACACGATCTCCAGTGCTCTGTCTATTATGGAGAAGGCTTCAATGAGGTACTGGGGATTATAGAACCGCCTTCTGTCCCTGAAAGTCTCCTTTGCGTCAAGTACGCCCCTTATGACGGCATCGGAATTTTTCAGCTCTTTCTCCTGGAACTCCTTGAGCCTCTCGAGCTTCATCTTCTCAATCCTGTGTATTGCCGATGCGGTGCTTCCGACAAGGGGAGCCAGCATGCGCTTTGAGACAAGGTGCTGATGGTTCATGGCGATTTTCCTGAGGGACTGGCCCAGGTATTCAGGGGTGAGGATGTCATCATAGAACTCGACATTCAGATCTTTGAGGATGACCGCGTGGCCTTTACTCCGCAGGTGCCCGCCAAGGCCGGTCAGTACATAATGGGGGTTCTGCGGCGTCCACTGGGGAGGGAAGACAAGGAGCGTGGTAAATCCGGTGCTTTTTCCGCTCATCTCCTTCAAGGGCTTCCCTTGCCGCCTGAATCTGCCCGCTCCTTTTCTATCCTGCGGCATTCTTTGATAAACTGGGCCATCTCTCTCATGATCGGCATGACCTGGTTCATGCGGATTTCCCTGATCTCGGCGATTATCTCGTTGTGGCGCTTCAGGTTTCTTTTCACCGTCTCGGCATCGCCATGGAGGTTAAGGGACAGGAGCTCCTCCTGCAGGTTTTTCTCGCGGGAGAGCAAAGCCTGGTATTCCACGATTTTTTTCTGTATTTCTTCCCGTCGGTAGAGTTTCATCTTGGCACCGGTCCCTCTCATAGATCTTGCTCTAATGAAATTCTCTCATTTTTCCTCTATCCCTCTCCACGCAAAAAAAAGGAGAGGTGCTGCCCTCTCCTTCTCTTCTGCTCAGTGCCTCACCTCTTAATTGTATCCATACTGCTCCATCATCATTGAGTAGTATATCGCCATGGCGAAGATTTTGGCCTGCTGCTCCATCTGCTGCGAGTTCCCCATGATGCCCCCGTAACCCGAGGACTCGAAGGGATTGGAGCCGATGGAGCTCATCCCGCTTTCATCGATGCCCATCCTGGAAAGGAGCCGCTCAAGGTCTTCCTGCCCCTCTTCCCCCTGGTAATCCTCTATATTGAGGCCCAGTTCCTCGAAGGCCGAGGTAAAGTCCATGTCTGTTGACTCCATGAGGTTATTGCCATTTGAATCGGAGATAATGGTGTTGCCCGTTGACTTGTTCACCAGGGTCTGCATGCCGGTCTCTTCATCGGTCTTTATTTCCGCCTCTATGCCGTACTCATCGAGGAGATCCTCCTGCATGTCCTCGAGGCTCAGGCTTGTCTCCCCTTCATTGGTCGCCTCGTTGAGGACAGAATAGACGGCGAGCATCTCGCCGGGAAGCATCTTGTAGCTTTTGTCCTGGCCCATCCCCGTGCCTGCCACCTCTATAGTGTTGTCATCCATGGCGATGGAGCCCGAGCCCGACATTCCCACGACGCCCATGGCGAAAGGCCCCGGCATACCGAGATAGGAGGCCGCTCCCAGCATCCCCAGGCCCTGCGACGATGAGTCATCCATGTAGATATTGATGATGTTGTTGATGATATCGACATCATTGCTGAAGGAGAGCTGGTTGGAGAAAGAGCTGCCTCCCAGGGAACTGGAGAGACCTTCAAGCCCCGACGAGACGCCCCATCCGTCGAGGCCGCTGAAGCCCAGCGATGAGCCGAAGCCGGAATTCCCGAAAAGGCTTGAATAATCGGAGAGCCCCGTAAAGCCGCTCCCCAGACCGGAAGCGCCGCTCCCCCATCCGTCGAGGCCGCTGAAGCCCATGGGCATTCCGAAGCCTGTCCCCTGGAGGCCTCCCATCGACGCCGAGGACTGGAACATCTTGGCCAGCAGCATGAAATTCATCATGGCCATTCTCTGGGAAAAATACGATGAAGCCCCCGAAGCGCCGCCGCCCGATCCTGTGAGCGCTGGGGAAGCGCTGCTGTAATATGAGCTGTAGCTCGAGCTTGAAAGGAACTGGCTGATATTGATTGACATCGCTTACTCCTCCCTTGTCGCCTTTTTCTTTGGTATAAGTATACCATATCTATCTCATGAATTTCTCAATGAGCGGTCAAAGAAAACTCAAAAAAATTAAAATACTGTGCACAAATGGGCTTTCATGGCAAAAAAAAGGCCCCTTGGCGGGGCCTGCTCTTTATCTTATTCTGCAGCATATCTTGTCAAATACACCGCAGGAGGAGGGCTGTTTTTCTTACTGGGGCTGGTATTCGCCCGGGGCATCGCCTTCCGCCCCCTCGGGCCCGTCATCGGTGTTGTTGAACTCGGGGCGCGGCCCGTTGGCATCTTCGGCCATCTGGTCTTCAATATCGGTATCATCGGTAGTATCATCGACAGTCTCTGTATCGTCTATAGTGTCGGTGGCATCATCGGTATATGAGGTATCTGAATCATCGGAAGTTGAGTCTGTCTCTATTCCTTCAAGAAGGCTCTCAAGGGTTTCGTCATCGTTATCTTCGGCAAGGCTGTCCAGCAGCTCGAGGATCTGGGCGTCGTCGTAGCCCTGCTCATCCTTCATCTCCTTGAGGTCATAGCCATACTTGGACTCCACATAAGAGGCAATGACCTGCTTCATCCCGTTGTCCTGTCCTATGGCACCTGTTGCACCTGCATAATTGTTTGACATTTCTGTTTCCTCCTCGCTTGTATTTTGTTCTCTGGCTCCATTATAGGTGACGGAACTCATGAAAAAGTGAAATATCCCTCAAGGGAAGCTCAAATAGGTGAACGGAAGGTAACATTTTTCCATGCTCTTGTAATTTTTTCGAGAGGCCCCGGAACACCGGGGAAAACTGGGAACGGCTGCCTGCCTGCCGGGAGCATATCCCCAGGACTCACTCTCCAATAAAAAAGCCAGGCATTTCTGCCTGGCTCCCGGTCTTCTCGTCTTCCTCTGCTTACGTCTCGGTGTCAAGGTAGTTATAAAACTGCCAGGTGTCCCCTTCTCCTTCGGAGTCACCAGCCTCTTCCTGCTGGGGCTCCAGGCATTCCATGAAGGCATCGAGGGTCTCATCGTCGCCTTCATCGATGATGCTGTCCAGGAGCTCCGCAAGGGAGCCTTCATTATAACTTCTTTCCAGGCGGGCGTTGTTTTCTGTACCGAGGCCCTGGAGGGCATCGCCTCCGGGCCGGCCTCCGATTGCTCCTATTCTTTCCATCGACATTGCAGTCCCCTCCTCGAAATCCTGTAACTCTCTATATTCCTATTATAGCCTGCCTGGCTCATGAATTATCCTAAAATCTCTCAGAGAAAACCAAAAAAACTGAACATCAGGTAAATTTTTCCTGACGATCAGCTTTTTTGCTGCAGGATGCCCGCAGGGGGGGCTGCCTTCACGGCAGCCCCCTCAAGAACAAGCCGGACTGAAGATCTTACATGCTGCCCATCATCGAGCCACCCATCATGGACCCGCCCATGAAGCGGCAGATATCGCCAAGCATCTTCATCAGGAACATCATCGGGTTCTGCTGGCCATTCATGCCATTCATGCCGTTCATGCCGTTCATCCCGTTCATGCCTCCCATTGGCGGGCCTTCCTCGGGGCTCCAGCCGCAGTTCGGGCAGTCAGGCCCTCCCTCGGGGCCCTGGAGCTCCTGGCCATGGCGGCCATAAACTTCCGGCTCCCATGGTGCATCGCCAGCCGGCCCTTTGGGGCCTTGATCACCGGGGCGGGGATCTATAGGCGGCTTGCCATGATGATTACCAGGGCGCGGGCCGTGGCCTGGGCCTTCCCAGGGGGCATCGCCGCGGGGGCCGCGAGGGCCGTCATCGCCGCGGGGTCCGATAGGGCCGTGATCGCCGGGGCGGCGGGGGCCGTGCTGGGGATGGTGGGGATGGGGAAGCGGCGGCGCGCCTCCATTGATGCTTATGCTCGAATATGACCACTGGATTGACGTTGACATTTCTTGTTACCTCCTCTGTTCTCTTGGCTTGCTTTCATGATACCGGGCTTTCTCCATAAAATACTAAAAAAGCGCTCAAAAGAAATTCAAAGAAGTAACAGTGTCGTTAATTTTCAGGGGTGATTTATTAAATTCCCGCTGCTTCCCCGGCAGTGCCCGGTGAAAGATTATGGGAAGGGGGGGCAGGGATACATGAAATCATATCGAGAAATTCAGCTCATCATCGGTCTCTTCGGTATATTTCTTCCCCAGGCGCTCTGTCTCCTTGACATGGAGATCACCTTCGTGGAGGGATGCGAAGGCATCGGGCAGAGGGGAAAGGTCATCTCTTTTCAGGCAGTCTATCAGAGCCGTAAGGCCCTGGTGGTAAAGTGAAAAGCCCGTCATAAAATGCCCGAGCACCTCCTCAGTGCCGGGCATCCGGGGAGCCTGCTCGTACTGCACCAGAAGCTGCTCCACCTCGGCGATGCGCCCGGAGATTGCTGCCAGCACTTTCTCCAGGCCCCCCTCTTCGCCTATGGCGCCTTCACTGAGAAGCCTGTGCATCTTCGTGGAGAGATAGAGCTTGTTTCCCAGGGTAATCTGCGCTGCAACAGCCTCAAGGGCATTCCTCAGTTCTTCTCTTTCCATGATGGTCCTCCCGCTCTCTAGTTCACCTTGATATATTCTCCGAAGGTCCTCCCACACCTCTGTAAGGCCCGGGCTCATAAAAAGAGCCCCTCTCCCGCCGGGAAGGGGCTCTTTCTTTTGGCAGGGCTTCAGGCTATGCCACCATGTTCAGCTGCATCCTGTGGGCCGGTTTCTCAAAAAGGGAAAGGGCATTTGCCAGGAGCCCCATGCTGAAACGATCCACGGGCATTTCCGAAGACTCCTTTTCATTTTCTTCCCTCTCCCATATGCTGTGGACATCTTCATTCCTGGTCTTCTTCGCAATGGGATTCTGCCAGGGACCCAGCTCGGAGCTCAGCATGGCAAGCTGGACCTTTGAATAGGGAAGGGCCCCCTTGTTATACTGAGCGAGATCGATGTCTATCATTTTCTTGAGGTTGTCGAGCTGGAGCTTCTGCAGTATGCTCTCCTTCACCGGCGGCTGCTGGAGTGCCTGGCCTTCAGGCCTGCCAGCCAGAAGCCTGGTAAATTTTGCGTTGATGAGGGTCGTGGTGTCGTAAAAGAGTTTGCCCAGCTTTCCGTAATAAGGAGTCTCCTCACTCTCGCCCGGCGTCTCGGCGTTCCCCCCTATCTCAGCGCCTTCGGCTCCCGTCTCACTCTCCTCGCTGACATAACGGCGGCTGAGAGCTTCAGCCTGCTCATGATATGCCTCTCTGGTTCCGCGGTTACCGCCGGTATGGTGGAGCGCTTTCGCGGAGTCATCAAAAAGCGCTGCCGTTTCCTGGGTGTCGCAGAGCTCAGCGAAAGCCCGATCACTCTGTGCTTCCCTGAGGGGCTTCCGGTGCTGCTGAGGCTGCTGCTGGCTGATACCGGCGATGGAGGAGTTGAGAAGAAACTTGTTCTGCAGGTTCATGCTCATATTCATTGTTCTCCCCCCTTTCTCTTTTGTATATGAAGCCGGGCGCCTGGACCCTTGCTTCTGATTTCATGATAGACGGCGCCCTTCAAAGGGATCTCAAATACCTCTCAAGAGAATCTCAAATTAGTAAGTTTCATGTTAAAGATCTTTTCACTTCTGTAAATCTTTATTCACACATGTAACATCTGGGTTTCTCTGTTAACATTTCGGTCCTGGCTTATACAGAGAGGTGAGAAGGGATTCAAAAGAAGCTTTCCACCTGCGGGTGAAGGATTGAATAGAAAAAGACCTCATTCATGGCACGGCAGAGACCATGAATGCCATTTTTAAGCCTCATGGAAGAGCCAAGGGAGGCCTCCTTTGTTTACAAACGGGTAACATGGCGGACATAATCTGGAAACATGGGCACCTCCAGGCCATTCAACAATGAGAATTACCGTGATGCCCATGAAAGTGCATAACCGTGAAGGGGACTGGATACAGGAGGAGAAGGGCGGTGAGGGGTTTATGTTTCAGAGGGATAAGGTGGCTAGGCGGCTTCTTTCTCATCCCATCCCTGGGAGAACCAGCCTGCAGCGTCACTGGTGAGGGTGTCAAATTCTCCGCTGAAGCCCACGGGAGCGCCGAAGCCAAGGCTGTTGAAATAATCAGCATAGGTGCTCATATAGCGGGAGAACTCTGAGAGCCCTGAGGTATCCATGGTACCTTCCCAGCCGGGAAGGCCGCTGAATCCCACAGAAGCGCCAAAGCCTGAATCTTCCTGGAAGCCCCGGTCATCGTCTGAGTCCTGGTATTCGCCCGGCTCGCTGTTCTCTCCCCGAAGACCGCTGAAAGCGAGGAGCGTCCCGAAAGTGGCCGTTCCTTCATTACTGCCGAACATCCCGCCCAGGTTCGCGAATGATTCGGCCAGCGATACAAGCTCCCGCATGAGGGCGCCCTGGTCAGCCGCCGCTGATCCCGGGGAAGCTGAAGATTCCTGAAATCCCGCGGGGACGGCGGAGGTCCCCTGGAGATATGAGCCTTGCGGTGTGAAGCTGCTGAGCGCTATTGCTGACATTCTGAACTCCTCCCTGGAATCTCTCTTTCTCTCTATAGTAGCGTGAAGTATTCAGAAAAATCTCACGGGGAAATCAAATAAAACAAAAAAAGGTAACCACGAGGTTACCTTTTTTCACACTACCTGACTGCTCCTCAGATTATTGACTATGCATTATTTTAAAACCGGCGGCCGGAAGAACATCGAATAGAAGAACTCCTTCTTGAATTCCGGGAACTGCTCTATTTTCTTGTTCAGCACACCTTCAAGATCTCTGTCGGGATAATATCCCATACAGAAGGTGGCTGTTTTCATATAGGCGGAAAATTCATCAAGATGCTTTTCTCTCTTGGCTACCATTGCCCGTGAGAGATATTCCAGCGTCTGGAAGGTGCTCGCGGTGACAAAGATATTGATCAGCTTGTAATAGTCATCAAGTATGAACTCTATCATGTGCTGGCTGGTGACCACATTGACGCCCTTTGAGAACTTCCTGAGCTGGGCCTTCTGGTACCCCGACGGCAGCAGGAACTTCTCCCTTTCCCCTTCTATGAAGACTTCCCACTCCAGCACGTCAAATTCCTCGGCAAATTTACTTACCTCCCCCGTTATTTTCTCATAGCGGGGAACTTTGAATCTGCTGGTGACTTTTCTCCCGGAAAAGTCGGAGACAATATCGATGCGGAGAATTTTCCGGGCTTCATTGAGGGATGATCCTGAAGACATGAAAGATATTTCATCCTTGTGCAGCGCATAATTATGGAGCGCCCCGAATGCATAGCCCGTGGTCTCCGCAATGTGATGGCAGATATAATTGGAGTTTATCAGCTTGTAAACAAGCTGCTGGAGGGGCATCGGGGCACTCTCAGGGTTCTTGAACAACTTCTGTGCAAAGTCATTGAATTTGTCACGGATGCATAACGGCCCCTTGCTGCCGCAATAATGCCTGCCAAGATAATATTCTTCTATGGAAATCAGTAATTCCTTGAAACTATGCTGGAAAACCATGTGTTTGCTGTGTATTCTCACCGTGAGGAGAAGGGGGGTAACGAACCGGGTAATGGAATCGGTGAAAATATCCTTGCCAAAGGAGTTCACCTGGAATGCCACCAGCTGGAAAAGCCCCTTGCCGATCCTGTTGATGTAAGCAAAGCCGTCTCGGCAGTATATCTTGCCGTCAAGGTCAAATGACCTGTCAGCCATAAGGCTTTCGGTAAACTGATCCAGCTTATCCTCGGTAATCTTCTTACCCTTTTTAAAAATATGGAGCTTGTTTCTCACGGCTGTCCTGAACTTATTGTACTTTGCAGAAATCATGGATACCTCGCTTGCATTCAGTTGATTCTAGGAGAGCTGCGGGGCAGAACGATAAGTGTGATGTGCTTTTCTCTTCGGGCTATTATAGCATATAAAGGCGTTTCTGGCAATAATTCCTGAAAATGGTTCCCTGCCAGGCGTGCCTGGGAAGCTGCTATTTCCAGACGGTACTGAAACAGGCATCGGGCTCACTCCTCAATGGAAAAGGCCCTCACGGGCTTTTCCCTGGGAGCCTCGTCCTGGGTGGCGACAATGTCCTTCCAGATATTATCGGAGAACTTGTCAACCTGTACCTGGGGAATGTTATCTTTGCGCATGCGCTCCATTTCAAAGAAGAGATCCTCAAGTATGATTTCCCTGGTATGGGGCCTTTTTGAGAGCTTCTGGTTCTCTCTCCAGATGGTGCGTTGTATGACAATGGTGTCATACTGGGCCGGCGGAAAGACTGCCGGCTGATACTTTTTCTCAATTGAGAGCCTCGCCCCAGCGCGGAGGATCTCGATGAGAGGGACGTATTTTTCAAAGCGGGAGACAAATTGATATTTTATCTCGCTCTTGGGAGGCAGGGGTTTTTCATATTCCAGGCAGAAGGCTCTTACAGTCCTGCTGAAGACCTCGCCGGGGGCAAGAGTTATCTTCTCGTCTTCATTGAGCATGAGGCCCATCTGCTGGCTCTTGTCATCTTCAGGCGTCACGACCATTCCTTTAATAAGCCAGAAGACGACAGGCCTGGAACCTGTGTTCTCCACGCGCAGGTCAAGGGCTTCG
This sequence comes from Candidatus Eremiobacterota bacterium, assembly GCA_031082125.1. Taxonomy (NCBI): domain Bacteria; kingdom Bacillati; phylum Vulcanimicrobiota; species Vulcanimicrobiota bacterium. The sequence goes on along the minus strand of JAVHLM010000026.1, from coordinate 25,396 downwards.
CCGGCGGCAATGCCTTTTCCACGCCATGACACGGCAAGCTCGCTCTCAAGGGGAATCCCCGTCTCCCCGGCCTTTATTCCCGGGAGGCCGGCAGGAATGGTGCCAGTTTTCTCACCTTCAGCCAGCAGATCATCAAGCCCCTTGGCTCCCAGCGCGGCGCCCTTTGCATCAGTGAGGGAGATATCACCACACTTCGCGGCCATGAAGGCTGTCACGAGAGTACGGCAGCCAGTTAAAAGCTCTTTACGCTCCGATGCGTTAAGAGAAGATGATTGAAGCCATTTCAGAACCGCGCAGGCCGTCCGGGCAACGGCATCAGGCTCGGCCATGTGAGGGCCGCCGTACGCATAGGAGACTGCACTTGCTGAACGCACTACAGGAGCCTGCATTGAGCGCATCAGCTTGTGATAAAGTGCGACTGCCAGCGGGGCGATCCTCTTGAAATCTTTCGAATCGGAGCGCTTCAGGCCGACTTTCCCATCAGCGGAGCCGACGAGAATGGGAGATATGGCAATCTGCAGGCCGAAAACCTCTATATCCTTCTCCCGGCCGAGGCATATGAGGCCTCCCTTCAGTTTTTCCTCAAGGATCAATGCACTTCCGGAATCACCCATCTCTCCGATCAGCAGAATAGCTGTTTTTATATCCTTCCATGGGGCAGTGCCCTCTTCTATTCTATCAAGAGTCCAGCCCTTCACTGCCAGGGAAAAGAAAAAAAGCGCCAGAAGTGAGAAAAACCTCAGGAGCATTGTTCTGGACGGGTTGAATATCATAGTTTTATCTCTCTTTCAGGATAATACTGCTTCATGGCCTCAAGGTCTTCAACGAGCACCGCTTTTTTTGAGTAGTTCCGCCATGGTCCTGGACTTTTTTCCCAGGGCTGCCTCGAGAGGCGAAATCCCGCTCCTGTTGCTCCTGTTGTTGAGATCGGCTCCGAGGGAAATGAGGTACTCCACCATGCCGTATCTCCCTGCCTGGATGGCCCAGAAAAGAGGGGTGTACCCTTCAAAGCCGTCACCTGCATTGATATCGGCACCTTTCTTCACCAGCAGTGCCAGTGTTTCCCTGGTGCCTGCCGCTGCGGCCTTGTGGAGCACCGGCAGGCCGTCGGTGCACCGTACGGCAGGGCTGGCGCCGCTCTCAATCAGGAACTCCGCCACGTCCCACTTATGCCCCGAGGCGGCAAGGGCAAGGGGGGTGTACCCCTCCCTGTTCTTCGCCTCAAGAAGGGCACCCCTTGCGGCCAGAAGCTTTGCGGAGCCGAGGCTCCCCGAGAGGGCCGCAATGTGGAGAGGCCTGAGATCCGCTCCCGTCGCCGCATTTACATCGGCATTCCGCGAGAGCAGGAGGGCTACGATACCCTCCTTTCCCCCTTCAACGGCGCAGTGAAGAGGGGTTACACCGTCATATGCCCGGGCATTCACCATTGCGCCATTTTTTACCAGCAGCGCCACAAACCCCTCATCGCCTGAGGAAGCCGCATCATGGAGAGGGGTTCTTCCACACTCATCCTCGGCGTTCACGTCAGCTCCGCGGCTTATGAGTAATAGGGAGACATCGGTCTTTCCTCCCCTGATAGCATTGTGGAGAGGGGTATGGCCGTCCTCAGCCTTGATATTGAGGCTTTCACCAAGAGAGATCAGCTTACGGACCATCTCAAGGTCTCCCCTCATTGCCGCTGAGTGAAGGGGCGTCTCCCCGCTCCCGTCCTTGGCGTTAAGGGAGGCTCCAAAGGAGGCAAGCTTTCCGGCGACATCGGGGCAGGAGGTAACATGAAGGGCTGTCATCCCCTTTTCATCCCTGAGAGCCAGCTTCGCGCCTTTTGAGATAAGAAGAGCCGCCACATCGGCATTGCCTGCATAAAAAATGGCCGTTCTCCCATGCCTGTCCCTCGCGTTCACATCGGCGCCTTCGACGAGAAGGTATTTCACGAGGGGCAGTGAACCGCTCCGCGATGCGTCATGGAGCAGGGTGGAATCCTTTTCATTGAGAAGCCGGGGCTTTTTAGAGAGGAGAGCCTTCACCTTTTCGAGATCGCCGGACTGTGCGGCTTGATGCATATCACTTCCCCAGGCGGCTAAAAGAGTGGCGGACCAGAGAAGGAGGAGGAAAAAAACTGCCTTGTTCACGCCGAGAGCTCCAGGGAGCAGGATAGGAACCTCATAAATAAATCAAGAGAGAATTCGTGGTAACGAACTTCTCTCCTGCCTTTATGCCTGATTATGTGCCGTCTCTTACTGGGGTGTCCAGATCTGGCTGGGAACCTCTTCGATTACCGTCACTGACTGGGATCCCTCGTTCACAAAGACCTGAAGCCTGCCGTTGAGCTCGGGCTTTTTCGTGTAAGGATTGACGATACCGTCTGCCAGGGTGCAGAGCATGCCCTGTTCTTTTTTCCCATCACCATCGGCATCAAAGGCCGCGTCGTTCTGAAGGGCCATCATGGAGAACTGGCCGCTGCTGCGATCGACGGCCTTCATCTCGAATGATTCCACGTTCCTGAGCTCAAAGGTCTTTTTATCGGGATCCTTGATGGACATCTTTTGCATCATGACAGTGCTGTCCTTCTGGCCTGCCATCTCGATCTTTCCTTTTTCCGGGTTCAGATCCACGCCGTCCACATTGTCGGCAGGATAAATGGACCTCGCAATGGCGGAAACCATGCTGGCGCTTTCGTGGGAGCGCTCAAGAAGGTCCTTCTGCTCCTCGGTGAGCCGGGAGTATTTTGTATCGGGGGTGACGGTAAGCCTGTTGATCATGGTGCACCTCTCATCATTGATTTTCTTCCAGTATGCACCATGGGAGAGATTTTATAAATCCATGACCGCCAACAGGTAATTTTGGGGCGGTAAGATGCACAGGGGAGGGAGAGCTTTTATTATTGAATAAATTCTATTATAATAGGGGGAGCACCCATTCAGGAGATCGCTATGGCATTCCGCGTACCTGCACCGGACGGCACCAAGGGCTCTGACGGCCTCCCCCTGCTCGTGCTCCCCGAAGGGACACCCCTTAAGGGAATCTACGACGTGGCACGCTTTCTTGACTCGGGAGGAATGAGCATTGTCTATGTGGGCTTGCGACGCGGCCAGAAATTCCTCCTCAAGGAGGTAGAGGCGGGCGATTCCCGGAAGGTTATCGCTCTCACGCAGGAAAAAGCCATACTGGAGCGCCTCAGCCACCCCTTCATAGTAAAATGCTATGATCTATTCGAGGAAGATGGGTTTTACTATCTGGTCCTTGACTTTATCGAGGGAACGAGCATGGATAAGCTCATATCGCCCTTCCCGGGGACTTTCATCCAGGAGAAGGTGATTCTGGGCTGGGCACTGCAGATCTGCGATATCTTTGAATACCTCCACCGCCAGAATCCTCCCATTATTTACAGGGACCTCAAGCCGAGAAACCTCGTGAAGAGCACGGAAGGGAAGATCCACCTCATTGATTTCGGCATCGCACGCATTTATAAAGAGGGAAAGTCCAGGGATACGGAAGCCCTGGGCTCGGCCCTCACGGCATCACCCGAGCATTACGGCGGCGCTCAGACCGATCAGCGCTCCGACATCTACACCCTGGGCGCCACGCTCCACTATCTTATAACCAACGGGCAGGGCCAGAGCGATGAGCCTTTTTCATTTGCGCCGGTCCGCTCCATCAACCCGAAGGTTTCAGAGAACATAGAGCGCGTGGTGAAGAAATCCCTGGAGTTCGACGCCAGGGAGCGGTACCAGAATATCTCGGAGATGAGGCAGGCCCTTCTCAATACAAGGGAAGTGCCTCTCCCCGTCATCGAGCCTTTTGGAAACGGAAAAGCCGCTCCGGCGCCGGACACTTCGAAGGCTCAAAAGACAAGGGACCTCGAGGAGGGAGCTTCGCAGGGCCCCTCCCGGGCAGGAGCCCAGGGGGGGTCACAGGTAACCAACAGGCTTGAAGAAGAGGGTGCAGGCACCTCACCGCCCCAGGGCAGGAAGGATTACATTCCCGTCGCGGCTGCAGCCCTTGTAAGCCTTTTTATTGTCATTGGGGGATTTTTCCTGGTGAACAGGATTCTCGGGCATGATTCGGGCACGGCCCGCCTGGGCCCGTCGCCATCTCTTATGACTCCCATGGCAGCCTCACCTTCTCAGGAAGAGCCTTTTGCAGCCCTTATCACCCTCACGCCTTCCTCAACACATGGCGGGAAGCCTTCACCAAAGCCCACCAAGGTGGAGGCCGCGGCTCACAAAAATCCTGTGCCCTCGGCTTCCCTGGCGGCTGCTTCCCCTTCTGAGCCTTCCCTGCTGCAGGCCTCGCAGCCCGCCAGTATCCCTGAGCCTTCGCCGCCGCAGCCCACCGCCCGCGTGCAATCTTCTCCTCCCGCGTCAACAGAGGCGCCTCCCCCCCCTGCAGCAATCCTGCCGACGGATGCGCCCCAGGTGATTCCCACCAGGAATGCGCCTGAGCTGCCGGGAGCCACAAGGGCTCACGGTGAAGGCCGAAGCAAGCCCGCCTTCGTAAACGATGGAACCCTGCCCACCATAACCCCCGGCGAGGGAGTCCCCCATGAACTGCTCCCCAAGACAAAACTTTACCGCGATGAACAGCACAATTACCAGCTTGTCCTCACCAAGGGATGGACTGTCGATCCTTACGCCCTCCAGAAGGCATCAGCAGAGGACTCCCAGACTGTAGGCGTCTTTGCACACATGCCCCCTCCCCAGAAGAAATCGCGCTATCCCGATGCCTATGTGATAGTGAAAATCAGCCCGCAGACTCCAGGAAAGCAAGACGCTTCTGCATATCTTGAAGAATGGATCTCCCGCGACGAGAGAAAAAACGTGAGTATTACCCGCTTGCAGCAGGCTCCCCTTATACTGAGCCGCTGCGAAGCCGCCATCGAAGTGAAAGCCAGGAAAGCGAGCGATACGGAAGTGACACAGCTGAGGGTCGTCCTCCTGGGCGAAAAGGAGAGCGATATGGCCTACCTCAAGGGGATGTATGGCGCCTCGCCCCGCAGCGGGTTTGAAGACAGCGACGAGATATTCAAGGGGAAACTCCGCGAGGTGATAACCTCTTTCCAGTTCATCCGCTAGGGAGCGCTGTCTTTTACCAGCTCCAGGTGGTTGTCACTGATGCGCCACTCCCCATCCTCTTTCACCAGCAGAAACCATCCCTCGTAATCCTCGGTGACCTCGGCGCCCTTCACCTCGTCGGTAAAGCGTGCCACGATGTTCACCCTTGCCTCGCTCTCGCCAAGTACCTGCACGCCCTTTTCCAGCAGATCGACCGACATGTTGTTTTTATAAATATTCTCGTAATACTGGGCGGTTTTTCCGCTTTTCACGGCGGCGGCGCGCAGCTCGAGAAGCTCCTGATAGTTCTTGTTCTGAATGGCCCTGAAATTCTTTTCGACCACATCGATGGCAGGGTGGTATTCCGTCGCGTCAGCGCTGTCAGGCGGCGGGGGCTCACCAGTGGAGTCACCGCCGGGGGTGGCGGTCACCTCGTTACCCGGGGTGCCGGTCACCTCGTCGCCGGGGGTTTCAGTCACATCGGGCAGAGGCCATGAGGACTCTGACGGGGACGGCTCCGCTGAGGAGCTGACTGCTCCTGGCGACGGGCGGGGCTTAAATATCTTTATGTGAGGCGCCACAATAAAATATAGAATTGCGAGGACTCCTGCCGCAATGAAAACTGGAACTGCTGCCGGGCGGGGCTTTGCAGCCTCCTTTTCCCTTGAGCCCGCGCCATTGGAAGGGGTAGCAGGAGGCAGAACGGAGGGCTGAGCAGGGGGCTGCATGGCAGGCTGAGCAGGGGGCTGCATGGCAGGCTGCAAGGCTTTTCCGCATCCATCACAGAACTGTGCATCCCCTTCAAGCTCTTTCCCGCAGGCGCTGCAGCGAGGTCCCCTGCCCTGCGGGCCGGTCACCGAGACTGTTGTGCCGCACCCGTCACAGAACCTGGAATCTCCCTCAAGCTTCTTCCCGCATACAGCACAGGAAAGAGAGGGCTGCGCATCGGGATGCTCCGTATCGGCCGTTACCGGAGCGCCGCATTCGCCGCAGAACTGCGCGTCAGCCATGACAGGCTTCCCGCAGGCTATGCAGAACAGTGATGTATCATCTGAGCTCTTGCCCATGGCCTCCCCCTCTCAGCAGATGCAGGCACTCCCCCGAAACCTTCCATGAAATTCTCTATGAGAGAATTTAATCCTCCGGGCCTTCAGGCGGGAATCGCCATCACTTTGAAGAGAAAAGCAAACTCGAAGGCAATCTCCCTGAGCAGGTCATATCTCCCCGAGGCGCCCCCATGGCCCGAAGTGCAGTCAATCTTGATGAGAAGAAGATGGTCATCCTCTTTGAGGGTGCGCAGCTTTGCCACGAACTTGAGGGGCTCCCAGTACATCACCCTGGTATCGTGAAGGCCCGTAAACACAAGTACGTGAGGATACTCTGCCGGCTTCAGATTGTCATAGGGCGAGTATGATTTCATATACTCGTAATATTCCCTCTCCTTCGGATTTCCCCACTCGGCATATTCTATCGTGGTGAGGGGAATAGTCTCATCAAGCATGGTGGTCAGGACATCCACAAAGGGGACATAAGTCACCATGGCATGGCAGAGATCGGGTCTCATGGCCATTACGGCGCCCATAAGAAGCCCTCCGGCACTCCTGCCTGAGATGACAAGCGATTCTTTTACCGTGTAGCGCTCCTTTACCAGGTGCTCCGCGCAGGCGATAAAATCGAGAAAGGTATTTTTTTTCCTGAGGAGCTTACCCTCTTCATACCATGGCCTTCCCAGGTCCTCACCGCCGCGGATATGAGCGATGGCGAAGATAAATCCCCTGTCCAGAAGGGTGAGACGGTTCGGGGAGAAGACAGGCTCCAGGCAGATGCCATAGGAGCCGTAACCCAGCAGGTACAGAGGATTCCCCCCCTCCCGCCGGCTGTCCTTCCGGTAAACAAGCGACAGGGGCACCAGGGTGCCGTCATGGGAGACGGCGTTGATTCTTTCGGAAGCATAAAGGCTCTTGTCATAACCCTTGACTTCCTTCTGCTTCAAGACCTGCAGCTCGCGGGTATTCATCCCGTAAAGGCACGTCGATTCAGGCGTGACCATTGACTCGTAAGTGAACCGAAGGCTCTGGCTCCCGTATTCTCTGTTCCCTTCAGGCCTGAAGGTATAGACAGGCTCAGGGAAGTCAATATAATGCTCCTCATGGTTCTCCATAGAGATTATCCTTATAAGCCTGAGGCCTGCTTTTCGCTCATAGACGACCAGGTGCCCCTTGAAGGCGTCAAGGTCCTCTACCAGCACGTCCTCCCTGTGGGCTATGAACTCTTTCCAGTGCTCCCCCGGGGGGGCGTCAAGGGGCGCCTCCATGACCCTGAAGTTCTTCGCATTGTCATTGGTCCTGATGAAGAAGCGGTCCTCCCAGTGCTCCGCAAAGTATTCTATGCCCTTTCTTCTCGGGGCAAGCAGGGCCGGTGCCTTCCCCGGCTGCAAAAAGTCAATGTAACGGGTCTCGGAGGTGTCATTGGCGGCAATATCCAGCAGCAGGAACCTCCCGCTCCTTGACCGTGATATGAACAGGTTGAAAGCCTTCTCGCCCTCTTCGTAAAGAAGCTCATCATCTGCGCGGGGTGTTCCCAGGAAGTGGCGGTAAAGCCTGAAGGGGCGGTGGGCGTCATCATGGACCGTGTAATAGAAAGAGCCTCCATCGCCGCCCCACTGGCAGTTTCCCGCCGTGGCCTCAAGCTCATCGGGAAGCAGGACGCCTCTCTCGAGGTCTTTCACGCAGATCGTATAGGTCTCGTTGCCGCTGAAATCCACGGAATAAAGGAGCTTTGAGTGATCCGGTGAGGGCTCGTAGGCCCCCAGGGCGCAGAACGAACGGCCTTCGGCAAGGCTGTTCATGTCAAGAAGCACCTCCTCTCCGGCAAGAAGCGACTCCTTTTTCCTGCAGTAGACAGGGTAGCTTTTGCCCTCCTCGGTGAGGTAATAATAATAATACCCGCCGCGCTTCACCGGCGCCGAGACATCGGTCTCCCTGATTCTCCCCACAAGCTCCCGGTAAAGCGATTCCTGCAAGGCCGACGTATCTTCCATCACCGCCCCGGTATAGCGGTTTTCCGCCTCGATATAACCGGTCACCGCGGGATTCTCCCGGTCCCTGAGCCAGTAATAGTCATCAATGCGCCTGTCCCCGTGGAGGAGCAGCTCTCTGGGGGTCCTGCCGGCCGCGGGAACGGGGGCCCTGCTGCCTGACTGGGATGTCGTGTGCTGCTGTTGATGTGTCATGATGAAAAATATGTCCTCTCATTTATGGTGGGGGCTGCGGGGCTCAAGGTTCTCAATGAGAGCCTTTATGGCCTTTTTCTCCGTCTCCGTGCCGATTACCTTGCCTTCACAGGTGATGATTTCAGGGACAAAGTGATACCAGTCGGTCCCGGGGGGATTGAAAGAGCGGAGGCCCACGTTGAGCTTCTGCTGCACCCGGTGAAAAAAGGCCTGCCTTATGGTGGTGATTTTTTTCTCCTTGAGGTGAAAGACTGCCACGTCATCATCCTTGACCATTCCAGGCTCAAATGCCCTCACCATCACGAGGGCGCCGTCCCCCACAAAAGGCTCCATGGCATTTCCCTTGACTTCAAAGATATAATCAACTTTTTCATGGTACACCATGTTGATATGGCCCCTTATATGCTCCTCGGAGATATCGGACAGGTCCACTTCCCCCCCGTCAAGCGGCACATCCAGCAGAATGGGGTAATAGGGCCTTTCCTTCATGGCATGGTCTATGCGGGCCTTCTTCAGCCTTGCAGAGACTTCCTTGAAATCATGGAGCACCTCCTTGAGCTGCTGCACCTTGAGGGGTTTCTCCACCTTGATGGAAGTATGGCCCGCCTTTTTCTTCGAGGGATCATCGGTGGCCCCCAGCAGGTAGAACACGTCAACATCCAGAGCCTGGGCAAGATGCTCAATAGTTGACAGGTTGGGGTTTTTGATCTTCTCCGTCTCTATCTTGTAGATAGTGGTCTGATCGATTCCCGATAATTCCGAAAGGTCTCTCCTTGAGTGGCCGAGCCGCTCTCTTGAAAATCTCAGCCTTGATCCCAGCATGGGCTCTCCTCGCCTTCTTTATGGATTGTATGAATTATATCACAAATTATGCATCTATGCAAGTATTATACTCTTGACTTTATGATTTTATTCATTTATAATTAAAGTATCAAATTTAGGATTATAATCATAAAATGTTCAACTGCGAAAAACTTCTCAACTGGCTCGATGAAAAAGGAATTACTCAGTACCGCTTCGCGAGGATGTCCGGCATTGAGCAGTCAACCGTCAGCAGGATTATAAGCGGGCTCATCGACCCCGGAGCCCGCACTATCGCCAGGATATGCCAGGCGACGAGGCTCAGCCCCGATGAGCTTATAATCCTTCCCGGACCACTGAGGAAAGGAGGTGAAGAGAAAGAAGGGTCACCGTGCCTGTGCCGCAGGGCACTGGTGACAGCAGCGGGCGGCAGAAAAAAAGGAGGTGAACCATATGGCAATTAAAGTGGACCTGCTCCCCACGGAGCGCAAGAAATTCGGCTTTGATCCCGTCATCGCGATCATGATTGTGCTCATCGCCGCTTCGGTGGTAGTATTTTACTATTTCGGCATCAAGCTGGACAAGGACATCGAAGTGAAGCGCCAGGAGATCACACGCGTCGAACAGGACATCCAGGGCCTTCAGAGCCAGCTTCCCATCATAGACAAGCTCAAGAAGGAGAACCAGGACATTGAGACGCAGATCAACACCGTGAAGAGTCTCCGCTATGACCCAATCCGCTACAGTAACCTGCTTGACGAGCTCTCGACACTGATGCCGTCGAACATGTGGGTAAGCAGCATCTCCATTGAGCCGGGCCAGGCAAAGGTAGCCCTTTCAGGCACCGCTACGGAGATGCCGGGTATAAGGCCTTTGGAATCCATTTCGGGATTCATGAAAAATGTCCAGAAATCCAAGTATTTCAGAGGTGCGACCCTCTCGAGCACTTCCAGGGGAACCACAAGCGTGAACGGGACGAGCTACGTAAGTTACTCATGGGGCATTGATCTCACCTATGATCCCAAGGCTGCGGAACAGTCTTCACCAGGAACCTCAGGTCCCGAGAAAGGCCCCACAGGCCTCAATTTCATGAAAAGCCCCGCAGGCCTCAATCTCACGAAAAGTCCCGCAGGGCATAATCTCACAAAAGGCCCCACCGGCATCAATCCCAAGAAAGGCCCCACAGGCTTCTTGACAAATGCCGGGAAGAGGAGCTGAATCTTATGAAGGCGCCGGTAAAAGCCATAACCGCTCTGCTTACAGTCCTGGCAATCTGCTGCGCATGCTTTCAGAGCAGCCTCATAAGGGAAAAGTCCTCGGAATGCAGCCAGCTTGAAGCCGCAAAGAGCGACAGGCTGAAGCAGCTTGCAAGGATAAAGGACTGCGCAGGTGAGCTTGCAGATATGCAGCTTATGGTAGAGAGCCGGAAAAGGGAGCTCCGTATTCTTCTGCTGGAAGATCTTACTCCGGAAAGGGAAGCTGAGCTCATCCCTTCCCATATCGCCGCCGTTGAAAGAGAGGCTGCGCGCCTCAGGGGAATCACCGGGGCCCGTCATCTCCTTGTTTCCCGGGTATCAGAAGGCACAATGATTCCAGGCGCCCAAAGGGAGAGCAAAGAGGCCTTTCTCGCAGAGTACCCCGCATGCTCTTTTCAGGTGCAGCTTACAGGCACCTGGGAGTCTCTGCTTGAGTTCCTCAAGCATTTCGGAAAGCAGGAAAGGCTCGTCACCATAGAAAGGCTCTCGCTCTCACCGGCAAGGTGGAAAAAAGCGGGGTTTGGCCCCCTCGTTCGCGCAACTATCCCAGTGACGGCATACCTGAGGCAGTAGAATGCCGGCGCTTCGTTGCACAATCTGCAGCATGCACAGCACGGATGAAAAATTCCGTGCTCTTTTATTGCATCGGCAACAGAAAAATCTCCCGTTTAATCCCATGGCCTGGCCCCACTCCATAACATTGGAGGAAAGGTCTGCCACCTGGTTGAATAAAAGGAGGGGACCCGCGGTCCGTACCAGGAAAGTGGATGTTGAGCAGAGACGATAAAAATGATGCCTATGATTACCGGTGAAAATCAGGAAGAGCAATTCAGGAAAGAGCTTGACGAGCTGAGGAAGAAGAACGAGGAGCTCTGTGCCCTCGCCGCCGAGAGAACCCGCATCGAGGAGATGATAAAAAGGCGCCTGGAGTTTGAGAAGACTGTCTCAATGATCTCGGCACGTTTTCTCGGCGACTGCGACATCGACAATGCAATTGAGCAGTCTCTCCAGGAGATGGCGGTACTCCGCAATGCAGTGAGGGCTTACATTTTCATGTTCAGCGAAGACGGAGCTCTTGTGAGCAACACCCACGAGTGGTGCGCTCCCGACAATCCCCCCCAGAAGGAGAAGATGCAGAACCTCCCCACCAATTTTTTTGTCATAGGTCTTGACAAGCTCAGGCGCGGAGAGCCTGTCCATATCAAGACCGCGTCGAAGCTCCCCAGCGAAAGCGACAGGGAAGCCCTGGAAAAACAGGGGATTAAATCCCTCCTCCTCCTTCCCCTGAGGCTGAACCAGAGCCTGGCAGGCTTTATCGGCTTTGACAGCGCCGTGCGCACCACCGAGTGGACCGAAGACGACGTCTCTATCCTCCGTGTCGCCTCTGAAGTGATTGGAAGGGCCATTGAGCGTAAAAAGCAGGACAGCGAGCTTGCCAAGCAGATGCACAACCTTTCAATACTTTACGACGTGGGGCGGGCCCTCAACTTCATAGATGACCTCACGAAGCTCCTCAAGATGATTCTGGACAGGGCAATCGATATCGCACAGAGCCAGAAAGGCTCCCTTATGCTCTATGACGAAAACACCGATGAGCTCGTGGTGAGAGTGGTGAGAGGTCTTGACAGCGCCACCGAGGAAAGGATCCTCCATGGCGAGATACAATGCGTCCGCATCAAGCCCGGCGACGGCATCGCCGGCCGCGTGTTCGAGAGCGGGCAGCCCCTCATCATCAATAACACCAGGGAAGACACCCGTTTCATAGCACCCATGGACTCCTATGTGGCCAACATACTCTGCGTGCCCCTCAGGGTTTTTGATGAAACCATCGGCGTCATCAATATCACCAACAAGAAAAACGACGAGCCCTTCAACGAGAACGACGTGCATATCGTGGCGGCCCTTTCCAACCAGGCTGCCGTGGCGATCAACAACGCCAGGCTCTACGAGCTGGCAGTCACCGACAGCATCACCAAGCTCCTCATCAGGAGGCATTTCATGCAGCGTCTCGAAGACGAGGTCAGGAGAGCCAAGCGCTACGGCCATAAATTCTCCCTCGTCATGGTGGATTTTGATCATTTCAAGGAGATCAATGACACCTACGGCCATCCTGCTGGTGACAAGGTCCTTATGGATGTGGGGAGAATCTTCAAGAAGTTCGTGAGAAGCTCTGATTTTGTAGGACGCTACGGCGGCGAGGAGTTTTCCTTTGCCCTCCCCGAAACGGGGCTTGCAGGGGCCTCGGTGTTCTGTGAGCGCCTGAGGAAAAAGATCGAAGACTATGAATTCACTTACAAGGACATCCTCATCAGAAAAACCATAAGCCTCGGGATAGCCACCTTCCCCGACCATGCCGACGACATGCAGGAGCTGATCAGGAGGGCCGACCTCTCCCTTTACAAGGCGAAGCGCGACGGGAGAAACAAGTCATGCTCCTTTGATGACGTGATGCGCTACGAAAAAGCCCACAACGAGGAGCCCGCATAAGTGGTCCCCCTTAATGGCCGAAGGGGAGATCAAGGCTCTGCCTGCTGATAAGCTCGGTCCTGGTGTAAATCCTGGGGGGGACCTTCTCACCTTTGAGCACTTTCAACACTGATTCTACGCCAATCTGCCCAATCTCATAGGGGCTCTGATCCACCGTGGCATCTATCCTGTCTTCCTTGATGGCCTTTATCCCTTCCTCTGTGCCATCAAAACCTACCATGACGGGCCTCTTGATCCTTGAGAACTGCACCGCGTCGGAGGCTCCTAAAATCATGAGATCGTTGTAGGCAAAAACCGCCGCGATATCGGTATTATTTTTTATCACGTCCCTTGTCACCTGGAAGGCATTGTCGCGCTGCCATTTTGCATGGGGAGCGGTGAGCAGCTCAATGCCGGGATATTTTGCCAGGGCATCCATGAATCCACCTCCCCTCAGCTTGCTGGAAAGGCTCGCACTGTCTCCCTCCAGCATCAGCACCTTGCCCCTGGCGCCGATATTCTTGGCAATATAATCAGCGGCAAGCCCGCCGCCCTTGCTGTTGTCGCACGACACGACAGTCTCGACTTTTGCGCCGCTTTCTTTGATAAGCTCATCTTCCATGAGGCCATGGATGAAAACCACGGGTATCTTGAGGCGGTTGGCCTGAAGTATAATGGGGATCAGGTATTTCTTCGCCCGATCCCGGTTCTCGGGGACCACAAGGAGGGCCTTGATCTTGTAATCCACGAGCCTCTTGAATACAAGCTCCTTCTCATGGTCGCGGTACTCCTCCGTCTCAAGAATGATTACCTTGGCCTTGTGCTTTTGCGCAGTCTCCCTTATGCCTTGCTCCATGATCTTGAAATAGGGGTTGTATTGGACGCGGAACATCACCGCGATGCTCACCTCGCGGGCTGTTCCGCCGCAGCCCCACGAGAGGGCAAGGAGCGCAACGGCCGTAAAAAAAAGGAAAAGACTTTTTGCTTTCATGGCATCCCCCGGAAAAGATGGACCCCTCCTTATATTACCAGAAGTCACCCCTCCTTTCAATGCCCCGGGTTATTCAGGTAAAAGGGGATTTCTTTCCTGCGGATAACTCTTATCATATCACGTACGCCACGAAAAGGAGGTGAAAGGCAATGAAGGAATGCCCTTTTTGCAGGGAAATGCTCCATGAAGATACCCTGAGATGCTATTACTGCGGGAAAATCCTTATCGACATCCCCTCCGGAAGCCGCGATACCGCCGAGAGCTATCAGAACATCTTCAAGGCTGTTGACAACAGCAATGAGGACGCGGTAAAAGCCTTTATCCGGAAAGGGATTGATCTGAATGCCAGGGAGGACAAGTACGGCGCCACTCCCCTCCATCACGCCGCAAGAATCGGGAAGACTGCCATGGTGGAGCTCCTCATCTCCTCCGGTGCAGACAAGAATGCAAAAGATTATTTTGGCTCCACACCCCTTCTCATGGCATCAAATTTCGGGAGAGACGAGGTTGTCGATCTGCTCATCAAAAGCAGGGCCGACATCAACCTGAACAACAGCGAGGGAAACACACCTCTCCACACTGCCTGCTATGAAGGCTATTTCCATATCGCCGAGAGCCTCCTCGGGAACGGTGCCGATCCCGATGCCTCCAACAACTGGGGCTGGACTCCCCTTCATAACGCCGCCTGGAAAGGGAGAAAGGAGATTATCTCCCTTCTTCTCTCTCATGGAGCCGATGCCGCCCTGGAAACCATTGACGGAGAGAGCCCTATGAGGTTCGCCCTGCAGGAGCGCCACATGGACGCCGTGGAAGTCCTCATGCTCCACGGTCTCAGACCATGATTCTCCCACTGGCCGTTTCCCCCTGATCAATCTCCCTCCTGCCGCTCCCTTGCCTTGTATTTCAAGACAGGCCGCCTCAATAATTTCCCTTGACATTTCATATTTTTTATGCTAGTATGTGTATAGAAGACACTTACTAATCTGAAGTAAAATAAAAAATGCTCATTATTGGAGCATAAAGAGGTGGCAAGACATGAACGTCCTTGTCAACGGTCACCAGGTAGCCCTGAACGGCATGAAGTGCATCGGGAAAGGCGGTGAGGCCGATGTGTATGATATCGGCTCGGGCCTGGCCCTCAAGCTCTTCAAGGATCCTTCCCATCCCGACTACGACGGTCTGCCGATGGAACAGGAAGCAGCAAGAATGAGGCTTCTTCTCCACCAGCAGAAGCTCCCCTCTTTTCCCCAGGGACTCCCCGAGTCTGTCGTGTCCCCCGGTGACCTTGTAAGTGACCCCTTAACAGGATTTATTTTCGGTTACACCATGAAGCTTATCAATGACGCCCTGCCCCTCAAAAGATTCTCCTCACGGGCATCGCTTCCCCCGGGGACAGACCGGCGCTCTCTCATTGAAATCTTCACGGGACTCCATCGCGCAGTGGCGGCAATCCACCGGGCCGGGATAATCATAGGGGACTTCAACGATCTGAACGTTCTCGTGAAAGGTGACAAGGCCTTTATTATCGACGCTGACAGCTTTCAGTACGGGCCCTTCCCCTGCACGGTTTTCACCTCAAGGTTTGTCGATCCCCTTATTTGCGACCCTCTGAAATCATCGCTATTCCCCGTGAAGCCCTTCACGGTATCATCGGACTGGTATGCCTATTCGGTCCTTCTCTTCCAGTCACTGCTTCTTGTCGATCCTTACGGGGGCGTCTATACCCCTGCCGATCCTTCAATGCGCCTCTCCCAGGATGCCCGGCCTCTCAAGCGGATCACCGTCTTCGACCCTGAAGTGCGCTATCCCAGGTCCTCCATCCACTACTCGGCCCTTCCCGACGAGGTGGTACAATACTTCCAGCAGGTCTTTCTCTTTGACCGCCGCGGCGAGTTCCCGCTGGGGCTCCTCAGAGCCCTGGAATGGAAACAATGCCCTTCCTGCGGAATGGAGCACGCAAGGACAGCATGCCCGCAGTGCATGCACTCTCCAGGCGCAGCTTCACAGCCTGCAGTGACAGTCCGCGGCGACGTGACAGTCACCCGCCTTTTCTCCACCAGGGGCGAGCTGCTCGCTGCAGTGTCTTTCGACGGCCGCCTCCTGTGGCTCTGCCACGAGGCCGGCCGGTTCGTCAGAGAAGAGGGGAAGGGAGTCACGGAGGGAACAGTGGCGCCGACGATGCGCTTCGGCCTCTGCAGGGAGACTACCGTCATAGGGCAGGGAAACAGGGTGATTCTGCTTGCCCAGGGGAAAAAACCTGAGCAGATCGTGGCAGACGTGGGCCAGTGGGGGCCCACATTTGCCACCAACGGGAAATCTCTCTTCTGGTGCTCCCATGGACAGCTTCTGAGGAAAAGGGAGGAAGGCCACCAGTACCTCGGCGATGTCCTTGAGGGCGGCACCGACTTCTGGGCAGGGCCCTCCTTCGGCTTCGGCTTCTACAGGGCCGGCACCTTGTCGGTGGCCTTCGTTTTTGACACCGAGAAGCCCGGCATCAATGACAGGGTGAAAATACCCTTCCTGAGAGGGAAAATCATCGACGCAAGGTGCTATTTCACCGACGAGCGCTGCTGGTTCATTGTGGCAAGGCAGGAAGGCGGAAAAACCGTGAACAGCTGCGCCGTAATCTTACGAAACGGCGACATTGAGGCACTTGCAGAGGCAGAGAGCGGTGACGGCTCCTGGCTCTCCGGCATATACGGGAAATGCGCGTATGGCTCTTTCCTGCTCTCTCCCACCGACGATGGCATTGTCAGGTGCGAGCCCCGCCACGGCGGCATTGCAATGACCAGGGAATTCCCCGACACCGAGGGCGCCCTTGATGATGAGTCATCGCTCTTTTCTGGCAAGGGAGGCATCTTCGTGGTGAGCAGGCACTCTGTGTCATTCATAAGGATCAGGTAGGAGAAAGCGCCTCAGAAAGGGGGAAGGTCCCGATAGTAAAGGATTGATGAAAATCCGGGTTTACCGCGAGGAGTCATTCCTCATAGAAAATGAAAGGAGCAAATAAAATGAGAAAGAGCGTGTTACCACTCCCCTCGCACTTTGACAGGAACAAGGTAGGCGAAGTATGGAGAGTCCCTTACCAGCAGCGCTTTACCGAGGCACTCGAGTGGGCCCGGAGGCACCATGTGGACCCGGCGGCAAAAGACAGGTTCCGCATCTGCCTCATGGTCATTGATGCCCAGAACACCTTCTGCATTCCTGGTTTTGAGCTCTTCGTGGGCGGGCGCTCAGGCAGCGGCGCTGTTGACGACAACGTAAGGCTCTGCGAGTTCATTTACCGCAACCTCCCTTTCATCACCGAAATCGCGCCGACACTCGACACTCACACGGCCATGCAGATTTTTCACCCTTTCTTCCTCGTCAACGATGAAGGGAAAAATCCCGCGCCTATGACGGCCATATCAGTTGAGGACATTGAAAAAGGCCTGTGGAAGGTGAATCCCGCCATCGCCCACAGCGTGGCGAAAGGCAACTACCTGGCCCTCCAGAGGCATCTCCTCCATTATGCGAGGAAGCTCAGCGAGGGGGGAAAATACCAGCTCATGATATGGCCCTATCACGCAATGCTCGGGGGGATCGGCCATTGCCTCGTGGCATCGCTTGAGGAAGCCTTGTTTTTCCATGCCGTGGCCCGGGGAAGCCAGACGGGCTTCGAGATCAAGGGAGGAAACCCTCTCACGGAAAACTACTCGGTGCTCCGCCCCGAAGTGCTTGACGGCGCCGACGGGAGCTCCGTTGCCCAGAAAAACGCCAGGTTCATCAAGAAGCTCCTGGAATTCGACGCCGTAATCATCGCGGGGCAGGCAAAAAGCCACTGCGTCGCCTGGACCATTGACGACCTCCTGGGCGAGCTGGTCCTCCAGGATGAAAAACTCGCCCGCAAGGTCTACCTGCTTGAGGACTGCACCTCGCCGGTGGTGGTGCCCGGCATCGTGGATTTCTCGGACGAGGCCGACGCGGCCTTCCGCCGCTTCCGTGACGCCGGGATGAATATTGTGCGCTCCACCGAGGACATTGCCGCGTGGCCCGGCATCTCACTTCCCGCTGCAGCCTAGAAGCCCGGATCCGCCTTTGGAAAAAATGATGGCATTTAAAATAATGATGAGAAAGCAGGGAAAGGAGGCTTACAATGAGTGAATCAGTGAATATCAACGATCTCTTTCAGAACGCAAAAAATGAGGGACGGCTCTCGCAGGCTTCGTCACAGGCCCTTGACGTGGTGGACATCGGGGAGCAGATTGCCGCCGCCATGGGCGTCACCCTCACGCAGGTGCCGGCAAGCGAGATCGTGCTTGTCACCATGCTCGTCGATGACTCAGGCTCCATCAGATTCAGCCAGAATGCCCAGCTCATAAGGGACGGGCACAACATGACCCTCGAGGCCCTCGAGAGGACCCAGACCAGGGACAGCATCCTGGTCCACACGCGCTACCTGAACGGCTATGTGCTCTACCCCTACTGCCCCGTGGAAAAGGCAAAAAGAATGAACAACAAGAATTACGATCCCTCGCTGGGCACGCCCCTTTATGACCAGGCCGTCGTGGTCCTCGGCACCGTCATCGCTAAAGCCCAGTCCTTCATCGACAACGGCATCCCCGCAAGAACCGTCACGCTCATCCTTACCGACGGCGCCGATGCGCACTCCACAAGGGCCACGGAAAAGACGGTGAAATCCCTCGTGAAGGACATGCTTGTCACGGAGAACCACATCATAGCCGCTCTCGGAGTCGATGACGGCAGCACCGACTTCAGAAAGGTCTTCAAAAGCATGGGCATCGAGGACCGCTGGATCCTCACCGCGGGCAACAGCCAGGAGGAGATCAGGAGAGCCTTCAACCTCTTCTCCCGCTCGGTAGTCGCCGCAAGCAAGGCTTCGGGGTCCTTCGGCCAGGTCTCCCTGGGCGGCTTTGCCGCATAATCGGGGACAGACTCTCATATTTACAAAATGGTAACCATCGCAGAAGCGTCAGGGACAGATCTTCCGGTCTGTCCCTGATTTTTCAAGCAGTCCTGACTCGCAGACCATACGAATACTCATATGGATGATTCACCCATCTGGCAGATGGTTCAGGCAAATGTTTATTGTATTGCAAAAATGTCTTGACTATTTTGCAAAATCGTGCAATAATTACAGATATGAAAAGATACCTCTATGAAGCCATACTCAAAGATTTAACCAGGAAAATGGTCTTTGTGACAGGTCCCCGTCAGGTGGGAAAGACCTTTCTTGCCAGAGATATTGAAAAGAACTTCAACAGGTCAATATATCTGAACAATGATGATATCGATGATGCGAGAGCCATTAGAAACCGTGAATGGCCATTAAACACGGAACTGATAGTCCTCGACGAGATTCACAAGCTGAAGGACTGGAAAAACTACCTGAAGGGCACTTTTGACACAAGAAGAGACATACAGAAATTTCTTGTCACAGGAAGCGCCAGATTGGATACTTTCAGACAAACCGGCGATTCACTCGCTGGCAGATACTTTCTCTACCATCTCAACCCTCTTTCGGTAAAGGAACTGTCGGGCAGCATGGCGCCTTATGAGATCGTCTCTGCATTGAACAGGCTGGGAGGCTTTCCCGAACCATTTCTTTCGGCATCCGACGATCACGCCGGACGCTGGCGAAAGCAATATTACACAGATATTGTGCGGGAAGATATAATGGATTTCAGCCGTATAAATGAAATCCGCTCAATCCGCCTCATGCTTGAAATGCTCAGAAGGCGTGTCGGTTCCCCGGTATCTTATTCCTCACTGGCAGAAGATCTCCAGCTGGCACCGAATACGGTCCGGAAATATATCGATGTTCTGGAAAGCCTGAATATTATTTTCATCATCAGGCCCCTGCACCGCAATATCGCACGTTCACTCCTGAAGGAACCGAAAATATATTTTTTTGACAGCGGCTATGTTGACGGAGATGAGGGCGTACGCCTTGAAAATACAGTGGCTGTGTGCCTGCTTAAACATGTGCAGTATCTCCAAGATGCAAAAGGCACGGAAACAGCTCTCCATTATATTCGCACCAGGGATGGAAAGGAAGTCGATTTCGCACTGGCCGAGAACGGTGTTGCATCTTGTTTCATTGAAGTGAAGCTCTCTGAGGGTTCACCGGGGCGATTTCTGAAATATTTCAAAGAGAGATATCCCTCAATTCATTCAGTGCAGTTGGTGCACAATCTCCACTATGACAGAGAAATAAATGATATTCAAATAGTGAGAGCCGGGGAATGGCTGTCACAACTGAGCGCATAATGCCGGAGCCCTGACGGTTCTCCGCGTGACCGCTTTCCCTGCAGAAACCTGCACCAAGGGTTCCTGCAGGCGATTTCAATTCTCCACGGAGAAGGGACAGAGACGTCCGGAGAGTTCTCCGGCGGTTTTCTTGCTGTGAAAAAGTCACAGACTCTTCTCCGGTCAGCCCTTATAATAAGGGTATGGGGACTGTCAATCTGATCTTTTTGCTTCTCTCCCTCGCGGCATAGATACTGTTGCTCCTCTCCCCTTTCCTTGTGCTGATTCTTGCGGTCAGGGCGGCCTCTTGTTGCCTTGCAGAGGATGAAACCAATGCGTGAGGCACGCTCATCTCTCTCAATGAGGGAAGGGAGATGAACGAGATGATTAACAGGATTTACGCGGGAGACTGTAACGGCGTCGGCAGCAATACGTGCTTCTGGCACTGCCTGGCCAACGTTTTCGTCGCGGCAATCACCAAAACAACCTAACGGAGAGAGTATCTGAATCAGCACGGGAGGAGCGTCGGCTTCCCCCGTCACTCATGCTCCGGAGTGTAAATGCAGGCTTTTGCGGGCCTTTGCAAGGACGCTTTTCAGCTTGTCCCCGAGACTCCCCGGGGATTTCTTTTCCTTCCTGCTCTGAAGGCCATCGACGAGCCGCCGTGCTTCTTCCAGGGAGAGCGGGGCCCATTTCCTCAGGAATTCTGGCGTTCTGACGCTGAGGGGGAGGGTCTGAAAGAGCCGGATTTTCATTGCGCGCTCATCGTCACTCATGGTCCGGCTTTTCAGGATAAGGTGATCATACCGATCGAGAATCTCCCTTTCTGTTCCCTCAAGATCCAGGCGGACGAAATTCGAGTGCTTCTCGCCATCGATATTGTTCAGGCAGACCGTGCGCCCGTCAATTTTTATGCTGCCCTGTGCCGAAAGCATTTCATGGATCACGGCCACTGTGTCCTTCACATCACCGCTGATCGCATAGGGCTGAATATCGAGTATTTTCACCGATTCGGGCCTTTTTTTGCTGCCGAGGATAAAATCGCCTATCTGTGCTGCGGCATCCTTGGAATCCTGAGTGCCGAAACTGTGAAATATTATGAAGTAACTCGATTCTCCGCAATCGACAAAGATCTTGATCGCCCCGCAGCCGGCCGTTTCGATTATATAGGAGGTGTTATCCTCTCCGACGAGCCATTCATTAATCTCGACAGTGACACTTTTCTTTTCCGGCGCCTCCGGGGATTGAAGAGACGAGCGGACTGCAGGTCCCCCCGCGAAGCGCGCCCTTGGCGGGATGAGGCCGCAACTGTCAGAGCTTGACGCCTGTGAGAGCTCCACAGAGTCCTGCACTGAAAAGGACGGGGACGATTCCGACGACAGGCGCGCTTTTTCAAATACAGGCCGCGCCACCGGGGGAATACTCTGAATCGGCATCGTGTCCTCCTGCTCTCCACAACGACGCCTGAGGGGAGCGCCGTCATTACTTTTTCTCATTATACCGCAGAAGAGCCTGTAAAAAAAGAGACAATGGGCGCGGAGTTGTAACAAGTATGTAAACTGTCGTCAGGATCGGCAACCCCGCAGAAGGATGTGCCTTACTCCTCGAAGCCGGAACTCATTGACCTGCGGCTCGGTCTCAAAGCGCGGCATAGAAGGCGCCCCTGATCTCCTGATAGAGATACTCTCAGAGAGCACTGCCAGGTACGACAGGGTGGGCAAGATGCAGCTCTATGCCAGGTTCGGCGTGGAGTGGTACTGGATAGCGGACCCCCGGGAGAAGACCCTGGAAGAGTTTCATAATGAAAATGGCTCTTTCGTGCTCATCGAGAAAGCTTCAGGTGACAGTGAGTTTTCCCCCAAGCTTTTCCACGGGCTTGTGATTCCCCTCTCGAAGGTGTGGGAGGGGAGGCACTAGAATCTTACCTGCACTGAATGATAGAAATCCATGCACTTGTTTGATCAAATTATTTACAATAATGCGCCCTTATTTAACACGGGGGACATCCCGCTGCAACAGTAACCCTCTATACTTGAATTACTGAAGGTGAGACAGCGTTTCTGCCGTTTCGAGCCCGCGCTGATACCTGAAAGAAATTATTGACAATACAGCATAAATACTGTATCATTGAAGAGGGAGCACTTTCTCATGACCGGCAAGCAGATGAAAAAACTGTTTGAAGAAAATAGATGGGAGCTTGACAGGATCAAAGGAAGCCACCATATCATGAGGAAGGGTGAGCACACGGAATCGATCCCTGTTCACGGAAGCAGAGAACTTAAAAAGGGCATGGAGAAGGCGCTTCTTAAAAGGCTGAAGGAGGTCGATTAAATGCTGAGGTATCCTGCCCGTTTCATTCCCGCAGAGGAAGGCGGCTTTATCGTTGAATTTCCCGATCTTCCAGGATGCCACACGGAAGGCGACACATTGGAGGAAGCAAAGGCTATGGCGAAGGAGGCCCTCACGGGATGGCTTGAATCAGTTTACAGCAGGGAGCTTAAAATACCCGATCCCTCTGATATCAAAGGGAATGGCATCTATTATGTAGCCCCTGAGCCAGAAATAGAGATTCCCATAATGATTCGCAAAATAAGGATTGATAAAGGGCTCTCTCAGAAGGAAATAGCCGATGCCATCGGGATTAAGTATCAAACATACCAGAGGTTCGAAAACCCCGGGAAGTTCAATGCCACGGTGAAAAACCTGAAGCGCATAAGCAGGGCGCTCGGGAAAGAGCTTGAAATAGTGATAAAATAGAGAACCGGAATCGTGAAGCAGGATAAGCTTCTTCACTTCTCTCATGTTCCTGTGCCATAAGAGCACTCAGGGGAAAGTGAATCACCTCTCACGCATCAAAAACATTGACCTTATCGAAGCTTCTGTAGTACAATGAAGGGAAGGTGGACTATATGGCAGACTCCGTAAAGCACGACAGAATTGTGCTCACCTACGAGGACTATCTCACGCTCCCCAACGACAGGAACCGCTATGAAATCCTGGAAGGAGAGCTTGTCATGACGCCTTCGCCCACGACTGTCCACCAGAAAGTCTCTCAGAATCTTGAATTTATCATCATATCATACTTGAGGGAGCACCCTGTCGGGTCCTTGTATCATGCTCCTGTAGACGTGCTGCTCAGCGACATTTCGGTGGTGGTGCCGGACATACTCTTTGTCGCTCAGCAGAGAGCCTCCCTTATCTCTGAAAGAGGCATAGAAGGAGCCCCCGATCTCATTGTGGAGATCCTTTCTCCCGGTACCGCAAAGTACGACAGGGTGAGCAAAATGCAGATCTACGGGAAGCGCGGCGTAGAGTGGTACTGGATAGTGGATCACAAGGAAAAGACCATTGAAGAGTACCACAACGAAAAAGGCTCATTCAGGCTTGTCAGGAAAGCATCAGCAGACGAAGACTTTCACCCCGGGCTCTTCCCCGGCCTCGTGATCCCCCTCTCGAAGGTGTGGGAGTAAAACCTCCGGAATCTTCTGAAATTGAATAAAACAGTCTATTTATGCTCAGGAGCATACCTCACGCCATCACAGTGCAATGCTCACTTATGTCATATAATGTTAACAAAATTCTCACTCTTTTGTAATATAATTCTCCTTTTGCAGCATAATGTTCATAACTTTTGAGCCTGAAGCAGATATAATTAAAGTGGAGAAGAAGGCTCTTTTCAGAGGGGGTTGGCACCATGGCAGATTCTGATGACAGCGTTCAGGAGATAAGAGGAAGCAGAGACCGGTCCACTCCTGCTCAAATCAGTCCGGCAGAGACCGGAAAGATCTCCGAAAGCCAAAAGGCTTCCAAGACCTCGCAGAAGCAGGAACCGACCCTGACTCTGCCTCAAAATGAATCAAAATATTCCCCCGGCAGAGAGGCAGAAGATGCAAAAAGCGGCAGGGAGCCTTCCAAGGATGCGAAGCTCTCAGACTTCGCGTCGGCCTGGCAGGGTGCAGTACAACAGCATAATGGAAATAAGAAGCCTCCGTCAGACTTGAACACTCAAAGTACAGAAAAAGATGACCCCCGGGAATCCCCCGATGATCCTGACAGGACCTCGAAGTCAGAGGGGAAGAAAGCTTACAGCTCCCATAGCAAAGACCCATCCCGCAATAATCAAAAGGGGGCAGCCAGTGAGAATGAAAATGGCGGCGGAGCCATAAATTCCGGGGAAAAGCAGGATGACAGGGAGGCGGCACCCTGGAGCAGGGATGATATCAATGGAAAGATAGATTCTTTTCAGGAAGCAGTAAAAACGTCGGCCAATGCGAAGAAAACAGTGGAATTCGGGAAGAAGAGCTATGATGCTGCAAAGCAGGCTCTCGCGGGAAATGGGGGGAGCACCACTGAAGCTGCAGCAGATGCCGGAAATGCTCTCAAGGAAGGTGCAGAGGCAGGTAAGTTTGGAAGTGCCATGCGAAACCTCAATAAAGGGCTGGGACCGGCAGCTGTGGTTGCAGGATCCCTGGGTATAGCACAGGGAGTAGATAAGCTGAGTAATGGGAATATCGTGGAAGGCTCCCTTGATATAGTGGGAGGAACCGGTGCAACGGTGAGTGGCGCCGCTACAACCGCTTCTGCCTATACCTCTGCGACGTCAGTGGCGGGAGTCGGTCTCTCCACAGTGGCCGGTGTGGGAGGAGGAGTGGTTGCCCTGGCCGATGGCGCCGGAGATATTTACCAGGGCATCAAGGAGAAAAATCTTGAGAAGGGTGTGGTAGGCGGCATCAAAGCAGGAGCGGGTGCGGCGATGATTGCCGGAGCGTGCACCGGCAATCCATTTCTTGTTGCAGGAGGTGCGGCAGCATATACCGGCGCTCTTGTCTATGAGAACCGGGAGGCAATCGCGGATTTCGGCAGACAAGCCTGTAATACCGCAGCGGATGGTATCAAGACCGGGGTCAGGGCCACGAAAGAATTCGCCGGTAATGTCGCAGATAAGGTAAGTGAGAAAGCAGCCCAGATAAAGGAAAAGACAGGGCAGCTTATCGATTCGGGAATGCAGAAAGCCTCGGAAATCAAGGATGCGGTGCTCGAGAAGGCACAAAGCGTCAAAAAGGCCGTGTCAGAGAATATCGACAAGGCAAAAGAGAACGTCGCGGCAGCAGCGTCGTCGGTGGCAAATGCCGCGAAAGGCACCTGGAGCTGGGCTGCTTCCTGGTTCTGATGATGGAGAAAAGGATAGGCCGGCCTGCGCCCGATGCTCCTGCCATGAATTCCGCAGGCTGCTCCGGATTCCACAGGAGGGGCCTTACCCTGGTGCATATAAATTGGAGCACTCCCTCCGCTGAATGCGTATTCCAGAGATAATCGATCGCCAATTCCAGGGCAAGCCGATCACTGATTC
>JAVHLM010000025.1 GCA_031082125.1 Candidatus Eremiobacterota bacterium | reverse complement strand
ATTATACACTAATTTAAGGCCGGGAATTTGTCCCACTTCATATTAACACGTAGGGACATGCATTGGATTTGAGACAGTTACTTTTCTGCACGGTATCATAATAACAGTTTCCTGTAGATAATTGTAGGAGAATTGTAAGGAAATGGTAAGAAAATTGTTAACAAATTGCCTGCCCTCAAGCCCGTGCCGCGGGAAGGGAGAAGTAAAAGACCTTTCCCTTCGGGAGGAGTGTCACCGCTATTGTCGATCCATGGACGGCAAGGATCTCCTTCACTATGGCAAGCCCCAGGCCTGCCCCTGAAGCGTCGCTTTTTCTGGACTTGTCAACCTTGTAAAAGCGCTCAAAGATATAATCAAGTTCTTCACTTGGAATAGCGGCACCGTCGTCCTCGACGGAAAACCTCACGCTGTCTCCTTCTTCCCTCACCGCCACTCCTATCGTGGTGCCCGGAGGGTTGTGCACAATGGCATTGTTGATGAGGTTCCGCATGATTTGCATGATCCTTCTCTGATCACCGGCAACTTTGATGGCTGAACCTTCTGTTTCCCATGTGAGCGTGATGTCCTTTTTCCTGGCGACTATGCCTGATGCCTCGATAAGGCCCCGAAGAGGCTCATTGATCAAGAATTCACCCAAGTCGAGCTTGATCTCGCCGGTCTCAAATTTTGAAAGGTCCGTGACGTCATTCAGCAGATAGGAGAGCTGCTGAATCTGGATGAGGATGGACTGAAGGTGCCTTTTCTTGTCCTCATCACTTTCTATGATGCCGTCCAGGAGTGCTTCAACAGTCCCATGGATGATGGTGAGAGGGGTGGAAAGCTCATGGGAGATATCGAGCATCATCCTGGTCCTGCTCTTCAGGTTGTTCTCAATCTTGGTGGTCATGTCATCAAAGGCATCGGCAAGGACACCGAGCTCATCCTGCCTTTTCGACTTGATCCGCGATGAAAAATCGCCATGGGCAAGCCTGTTCGCAGCGGCCTCCATCTCTTCAACGGGCCTGGTGAGGCTCCTGGCGAAGAAGAAGGCGATGAGCGACGTGATGCATATCGCTATGAGTATGGACTGAAGGAGGGATATGCTCACTTCCTCCAGCATCTGGGGGGGGAAGCCGCCCGGCATGAAGCATAGTATGCCCCCTTCGACCTTGTTGTTGATGCGGAGAGGGCGCACAAGAAAAAGCATCTTCCCTCTTTTTTCACTGTCTTTTACGGTGCCGATGACTGTTTTACCGCTTTTCAGCTGGGAAATGACGTCTGCGCTGAGCTTGAAGTCGTCAAGCTCAGGGAAAAACCCGGATTTCTCAGGTTCTTTTCCCGTAGAGACGATTTTTCCTTCGAGATCGACAATCTGAGGATGGTGCCACCCCGGTCCGACAGGCCGATGGTTACTGTCGCCCGGACCAGGTCCGAACTCCCAGGACTCTCCCGGCTTCCCCTTTTCACCGGGCTTTCTCCTATGGCCTCCAGGTCCACACGGTCCGCCATGCCCCGGCCCGCCGGGCCAGTAATACTTCTCAAGCTCGCCCGACACCTGCTCCAGGCTCATATTGACGCCGAGCTTTTCCTGAATGTTCTTGACGATTATGGCGTTTGTCATGTCCATCTCGCGGAGGGTGTCTTTTTCTATCCTCATTCTCATCTGAGTAGTGTGCACATGGTAAGTGATCCCTGCCGTAAGAAGCATGGTCACCATGTAGAAGACAAGTATTTTCCACCAGAGGGTCCTGAAAAAGTTAATCTTCAAATTTGTAGCCCACTCCCCTTATAGATTGAATAAAGCAGGGAGAAATGTTGATCGTTCTGATTTTTCTCCTCAGGTTCTTGATATGCATGTCAATGGCCCTCGTGTCCATGGTTCTCTCGCCGTTGACCAGCTGGGAGTGGAGCTCATCCCTGGAATAAACCCTCCCCGGCCTCTGCATGAGGGTCCGCAGTATCGAGAGCTCCGAGGAGGTAACGTCGGCGCTTGCGGTTTTCGAGCTCAGCTTCATGCTGTCCAGGTGAAGAGTGAGAGTCCTTGTCTTCAGGATATTTTTTTCAACGGGCGACTGCCCTGCCGTATCATAATCAATTCTCCTGAAGAGCGCCTTTACCCGTGCCGTGAGCTCCCTGAAGGAAAAAGGCTTGGGAACATAGTCATCGGCGCCGAGCTCGATGCCGAGTATGCGGTCTACCTCGGTCTTTTTCGCCGAGATGAAGATGACGGGAAGGAGGAGTGATTTTCTTATCTCTTTGAGGATCTCGATACCGTCCATCCCGGGGAGCATGATATCCAGGATCGCCAGGTCCGGGGGATTCTCCCTCAATGCCTCCATTGCCGTGTCGCCGCGGTAATAGGCTGCAACCTCGTAGCCTTCCCTTTCCAGGAATTTTATGACGATCTCGCAGATTTCCTCTTCATCCTCCACGAGGTAGATTCTTTTTTTCCGTGGCGCCTCCGGCGTGGTTTCCTTCATTCTTGCAGCCTCCAGGAGATTAGTCATATCTGCTCTTGCATACTTCCTTTCTCAGACCGAAACCCCCTATCCTTCATGAATTTAAGGGAGAAGGCCGGAACGCCGCAGCCTTCGGTCATGATTCTGCCCCTAGTATGATAGCAGAAAATTGTAAACTTTCTTTGCACTTTTGTAAGGTTCCGGTAAGCCAGTTGTTAACAAAAGATGAAAAGAGGGCTTGCGGGGCTGAGAAAAATATGTATAATAGAAAGAGACAAGGAGAGGAGCCTCCCCATGGATCCAGTACAGCGAGCGTTCTCCCGCTACTGGGTAAGGCCTGAGCCGCCCGACCCTTCCACGCTTGACGGAAAGGCTCTCCATAAGGATCCTGCCGACTCTGTTGACCTCTCGGGGAATAACAAGCCTGGAACGAATGTACGTGAGCTTCCCACGAACCTTGAGCTTCCCTCGCCCCTCAAGAAGCGGGGAAGGCTCATGTCAGCCCTCCAGGAGGGCCTTTTCACCGCATGCTCCCTCACTTACCTCGGAGGCTGCGCCCTTGCCGCCGTCGTCCCCAATCTGGTCAGCAAGCTTACCCAGAAGACCTTCACGGAAGCACAGATAAACGAGATGAAAGCCCATCTCCAGCCCGGCGACATCATACTCACCAAGTCAGATATGCACAGGACTTTTTACTTCCTGGTTCACTCGACGTACGGCCACGACTTCTCCCATGCGGCCACCTATGCGGGAGAAGGGCAGATTATTGACTCCTATGACAAGCCGGACCGCCAGGACATCGGCACCTTCTTCCAGAAGATGACCGATATCGCCGTGCTGAGGCCCCGGTACGCCTCGAAGAAGCAGGTTGACAGGTCCATAAGGTACCTCGAAGAACAGATAGGCAAGAAATACGACATGAAATTCAGGACCGATGACGTCAAGGAGTTCTACTGCTCGGAGCTCACGCTCCGCGGCCTTGAAGCCTCAGGGCTGGACACCAAGGTGCCGGGCCACTCGGTACTTGGCCACGCCTTTGTGCTCCCCGATGACTTCAAGCACTCAAAAGATATTGATCTCGTGAAAGTCTTCCACTCTGAAGAGGAATAAGCTGAATCCTCCCCAAAATGCAACATTCCGGCAACACCTGTAAGGGCTCTGTAATCCCCCTGTAAGCCTCTTGTAAGGGCCTTCCCCTATAATGGAGAAAAAGGGCCCAGGCTCCGTGGAGAGCGGAAGGCCCCATATGAGGAGGCCCGCAATGATACCAGGTGACCTGTCCATAAGAAACAGCATGCTCACGAGCCAGGTATTTCATAAGCCTGAGGCGGCAGCGGCAGGGAAATCCCCCGATACCGGTGAGCCTGAGGAAGAGCTCTCCCTTTCTGCCGAAGCCGCTGAGCCGGCAGGCCTGCCCGGTGGCCCCGAGGAGAGCGGCGCGGGATTTCTCTCCTCCCTCATCAGGAATCTTGCGGCTCCAGAGGCCCCGACACAGGCGCCTCAGCAGGGTGCAGGCACTGTATCAGCCCTTATGCCCTTCCTCAATCTTCTTTCCATGGCATCAGGAGGAACAATAGGGTTAAACGGGATGACATCGGGCCAGAACACCTGGCCGGGCGGCGGCGGCGTGCAGTCCACCCAGGGCAGCGAGGACCTGATCTCGGCCTTTTCCCAGGGCAGCAAGGGGAACTGCGCCTCAGTGGCCACCATCAAGGCGGCTATGGATGCCTATGGCGATGAAGTGTTCCAGAGCGTTACCCAGAATCCCGACGGCAGCACGGAAGTCGTGATGAAAGACGGCACCGAGGTGAGCATCTCGGCAAAGGAGATGAAGATAGCGGAGCAGATGGCGGACTTTGAAGGGATGGAAGGTGAAGATATGGAGCAGGCCGTCCTCTGTTATGCCGTTATGGCCAAGAACGCCCAGATGGAGCAGAATGACGGGTACCAGTCCTATGCAGGCGCCTGCAGAAGCCTCAACAACGGCGAATGGCCCGACGACTGCGCAAGGTTCCTGGGCCTCGAGGAGTGCATGATGCCCGTGAATCCCGACTCCATCGAGGGAACCTCCTATGACGAGATGGTGGTGTGGAGCAATGAGCATGCCGTCTATATGGACAGCCAGAATGGGCAGTATACCGCCGATCAATATGGTGATGACTATGCCTTCGACGGCACCGACACTGCGGGAAATGACCTTGAAGGCGCTTACACTTTTGTATGACCATCTCGCAGCGATCCCCGTCCCCGGGTGAGAGCCTTGAGAAAGGAGTATGGACTCAGCTGATGAATCTATACTCATTCTTTTTTCAGGCGGTGCGGCATGGCGGAAGGAGGCTTGCGGCCTCACAGGATGGCGGTGCAGGGGGCTCTTTTCCTCGCTTTGTTCCTGTGCTTCCTCTCTTCCGCCGAGGGTGAGAGTGACAGGCCGGCGCAGGTGGTGGTAAACCCCAATCCAAGGCAGGGCTCAGTGCTGATTTATTCAGAGTCCGGGAAGCTTGTACAGACTGGTGCCACCAGGCAGCAGTTTTCCCTGCCCTCGGGAAGATACACTTTCGTGGTGAGGGCCGACGACAGCTTTTTATTTGCAGGGAAGGCCGAGCAGGAGCTCTTTCTCAGCGCGGGGAGGAGCTATGTCATCGAGCCGCCTCAGAAAAAGATTCTCCGCACCGGGAGGCTTCTCTTCATGATGGGGCTTGCGGTCTTTGCGACGGCGGGCCTCTCGTTTTTTTTCATGAGGTCATACCTGAGGAAAAAGCTTGGCCCGGGCTCACCGAAGATCCCTGATGCCATGCCGGAAGGGGCGGGGGAGGAAGACGCTGGTAAAGGTGAGCCCGGGGGTGAGACCCGCTGCTTTTCCCTGCAGCAGTGCAGCCCTGATATGCGGAAGCGCTGTGCCGCCTTTTCAAAAAAGACCGACTGCTGGAGCATCGAGATCACGCCCTGCTGCGACAAAGACAGGGCTCTCTGCGTGGTGTGCCCTTCATACAGCACAAGGCTCACCGGGGCAAAAATGCACCCGGGAGTAAAGGAGCATATGATTGCCAGTGATGACGGCACGCTGCTGGAGAAGCTTTCCAATCCGCAGATGATGCTTCTCCAGGAGCTCTCCGCCTCCCTCTCGACGCTGCAGAGACCCGAGGAGCTGACCGAGGTCTTTTTCACCAAGCTGAGGGAAGTGATACCCTATGACGCCGCTGCCCTATTCGTCGTTGAGAGGGAGACGGGAAGGCTCGCCCTTCTTCGCTCTTTTCACAGGGAAGGGCTGGCTTCAGAGAAGAGGTTCATTGATTTTTCGGCGGGGATAAATCTCTGGATAGCGGGAAACCGCTTTCCTATGCCGCTCCATCTCGCGAAAAAGGATAAGCTCTGGCCGGTGCTCTTTCCCAAGGAATATGAAAGAAGCCTCCTGGAGAAATTCGAGCTCCTTTATCCTCTCGTTGACGAGCGGGGCAAGCTTCTTGGACTTATTCTCATCGGCTCGAAGACCATAGGTGAAGGTTATAAGGCTCAGGAGATCAATATTATTTCCCTCACGAGCCGCATTCTTGGCATATCTCTCGAAAAATCCCTTTCCTACAAGCTTGCGAATCACGACGGTCTTACCGGACTCTTCGTGGTCCGCTACTTTCATGAGCGGCTCAAGGAGGAGCTCGCTGCACCGAGATCTTTTACTGAAGGCTGCTCTTTACTGCTCTTTGATATCGATCATTTCAAGAAGTTTAATGATACTTTCGGCCATCAGCAGGGAGACGCGGTGCTGAGAGGCGTGGCAGCTCTCATAAAAAGCGGCGTGAAAGCCCAGGATATTGCGGCGAGATACGGCGGCGAGGAGATGGTCATCGCTCTCCCCTCGACGGAGCGTGATGCGGCTTACAATGCCGCCGAGAGAATAAGAAAAGTAATTGAAAGCTCCCCCTTCCTGGGTCTCCCCGACGATGTACGGGTCACGGTAAGCATCGGAGTAGCCTCCTATCCCCGTGATGCCCAGACGCCTGAAGACCTTATCGCCAGGGCTGACAAGGCACTTTACAGGGCCAAGCATGAGGGAAGGAACAGGACGTGTCTTTACTAAGGGTGCGAGGCTTCAGTCCAGCTGCCTCCACGAGACTATCCTCAGGGGGGCGAACCTGTTGAGAAACCTCAGGAACACGGGGTCGTAGGCAAGGTTAAAGCCGTAGCAGATAACGCCTTCACTTCCCGTGGTCAATGAGGCGCTCCCGGAGCCCGCGTCAGGTCCCCTCACGACTATGCCCCCCCTGAGGGTGAGATAGTGGGAAGTGTCCATATTGCCGATGCCGATATGGTTTTTCACAAACATTATCCCGTTATAGCTGCCGCTTGAGCGGCAGTAGATACTGTTGCAGTACATGGCAGTGCCGACAAGAGTTCCCGCGGTGACGGCGCCTGAATTGAGGAAGATGTCGCCGCGGCACTGGAGGAGGCAGTTGTCTCCCTTGAGATTGGTGCTGCTCATCTCGATGTGTGAATCGGTCATGATCATTGAGTTGTCAAAACTTATCTCGGCGCCGTCGGTATGGTGGACCTCATGGGTCACTTCGTAGCGCAGCGTTCGCCTTGTCATGGGAATGCCGCCCTCAAGCGTCGGGGTATCGGTCTCTTCCAGTTCCGATATCACCGCCTCGTGGTAGCAGTCACGGAGCGGTATGCTCCCCGATCCTGAATCGCCCACGTAAAACTTCGCCGAGTCATCCCACTGCATCATGTCCTGCCCCGGCACGACGGGGCTCGTCAGGTCAAGGCTCTCCTTGAGGAAATATTTCTCGTTCACCTTGGAGGTGTAGTCGATTTTTCTCATGTTGTAGCGCTGGCGGAACGCCACGAGATCGGCGGGTTCGCTTCCCCCCGGGGGAAAGGTGCCTTCAATCGTTTCGGGGTAAACGCCGTCTGCCGTATTGAGCTCAAGGCCGTAATAGTCATCAACCTTCTCAAGGGCGGAAGGATAGGTGGACTCGTTGACGAAATGAGTGGCTTCACTGCCGTCGGCGAGCATGAGGTCATCAAACTTGAAAGTCACCGGCACATTGAAGCGGCTTGCCTTCACCTTGTCAGCGTTATTGTTGGGATAGACATGGACATCGGGATGGGGGTTCACCGAAGGTGCCTGGTAAGAAAGTTCAGCACTCCCGTCAAAGAGATTGTCAGCTGACTGCGCAAAGAGTATCGGGTCAGAGGGGACTCCCATGCCTGTATCTGTCTGGGTCCACAGGCTGCTCCCCACGGTGACCGCTGCAGGATAGGTTTTACCCGGCATGAAATTATTCACATAGGTAGTGATGGTGGCTCCCGATTCATCCACCTGCATATCGGCCAGTATGTAGGCAGGGTGGGGGCCGGAAGTGAGAGGGTTGAAGCGGCTATAAATGTTTCCTTCGATCCTGCTCGAGCCCAGCAGGTTCCCCGGGTGGCCCCTTTGCACGCTCGATACCAGGTGGACGGGTACATTTTCCGTGTAAAGGACATATTCCCATTTCCTGTTGAGCCATACCTGGTAATGCCTCGTGAGGTTCCCCAGCTTCACGGTGACTATGGTGTCAATGGTGAAAGGGGGGACATTGCCCTGGGATCCGGTGACGACGACGCTTCCCGAGGAATTGTCCGTGGAGTAATAACGGTCCTTGCCGTAAGAAGGGCTTGAAAGGTCAACAAAGTGCACGTCCACCACGCAGTTGCCGCCCATGTATTCATTCTCCCTCCCGTCGAGAACCATCCTGTGCCCGTCATAATAAGTGCTGAGGACAAGGGGCGGGAGGGTGAGGTTGTCTATGCGCATGTTGGTCCCTATCTCATTTGTCTTGCCCTCCACGTAGTAAATGACCTGTGCGACGGCGGCCTCTGCGAGCTGGTTGGCTTTTACCGTCATGACTGACCGCGAGGCGAGGTTAAGGTTCAGGGTGCTCATGGCGCAGATGGCAAAACCGATGACAATAAAGAAGGCAATGAGCATCAATATGGTGGCAATGACATTGACGCCGTGTTGCCTGTGCCTTCGGTCAGAGATACCATTCATCATAGCGGACTCCAATGGTGGTCTCAAGGGTTGTCTCGAAATCCTGCTCGTCGTCCCAGGCAGTGATTGAGATATCGAGGCCCCCTTTCCAGTCGCCCGACGACGGATTGTAAAGGATGGAAAGTGTTTTTATCTTATTGGCTATCACCTTGTTGCTCAATGTATCGGAAGGATTGATGAGCGAGGCGGGATCGACTGCTATCCTCATGGTGTCCGACGAACGGTATGTGGTGAATGTGGTGGCGGGAGGGCTCACCGGCGTCTCATACCGACGTATCCTGGATTTGTCATCAAGGTAAAAAATAATATATTTCTGCCATTCAGGTGAACCCGTGTCATAAGAAGACCCGACTCCGTAGAGAAAAATCCGGGAATGGAGATTCCCCTCCCTGTCCCTTGAGGAGGCGCAGCAGATAAGGGAATGGCCATTATAATCCATGAGGCTCACCGTGTAAATGTTGCTCTCCTTAAGCTCATTGGTGAGCCTGTACATGCCGAGGAGTGCATTCTGCTGAACCATCACCTTACTGTCGCTCTTGACCCAGGCGCGCAGGCCGGGGGCCAGAAGGCGGTAAACACTCCAGAAGAGAAGGATAAGTATGACAAGCACTACAAGCATTTCAATGACGGTGTGCCCGTTTCTCTCTCTACGCATGCCCTTCCTCAGTTGTTATAGAATATTCTTGAGTACACCGTGACCCGCTCAGGTATTTTTTTCCAGTAGATATTCACCACCACGTCCATGAGTTTGTGGGGGAACTGGGGATCACGCCCGTAAAGATCGGTTACCACGTGGTACTCCGTATTATTGAGCACCTTATCAAAGGCGATCTGCTGATCGTACATAATATCGGGATTCGTTATCCGGTAAAGCTCGATGATTGACTGGGCATAACAGGAGGCTGCCGAATAGTCCTCGGCCTTCTTGATGGACATGTAAGCGGTGGGAATTATCCCGAAGATAGGGATTATTGCGATGGCAAACAAAAAAAGACCAATGATGAGTTCTGCCAGCGACAGCCCCCGCTCCCGCGCCGGCGCCCCCGTTCTCTTCATAAGGTATAACTCCCATGGGAAGGTTCTATTAAGAATTATCTCAGTAAATGGGAAAAAAATCAAGTGGCCTGTCAATGTAGGGAAAAGAGCAGAAGTGGAGAATAGGGCAGAATGAGAGCTTGGAGAGGGTGGGAGCGATGAACCGTAAAGAGATCGAGGCCAGGGCGAAAAAATCGATTGCAGCGGGCTTTTATTTCTTCTGCATAAGCGTGCTGATCCTCTTTATCTCGGCATTCTACGTATCCGATGACAATAAGACTGATACCAATGCGATATTTTTTCTGGTTGCAGCGGTGCTTTTTGCCATAGGGATGGTAAAAATTGCGCTGGGTATCAGGGGCATGCGGCTCTCTCTTGATATGAGCCTTCAGGGAAGGGATGCCAAGAAGGTTCCTGCCAGGGAGGCCTCGCGTGGTCTCATTGAGAGTGATGAAGAGTTTCCTCCCGCCGAGAAGGCTCCACTCGCCGAAGAAGAAAAGAAAAAGCCGGCGCCTGCCGGGAAAGTGCCGGCAGGCGAGCGCACCAGGGAGATGAAGACCCTTGATGCCGAGAAAATAAAGGCAGGGGACCATAAGGCGGAAAAGCCCCCGGAAGCGCCCGCTGAGAAGCGTGAGCGCTACGTGCCGAAGCCGCGGCCCCCTGTCCAGGCCGCTGCCAAGGATCAGGAAGATGAGGAGATTTCCGTTCCCTATCTCAAGAGGGAGTCAAAAAGGCCTCCCGGTGCCCCGGGAGAAGCGCCTCAGGCGCCTTCCCCGCCTGAGGGCGCCGAAGGCGCAGGCAGCGAGGGCGAGTTTGTGAGGGCTCCCTTCCCAGAAGGGCCGCCTCTTGAGGTGACCACCGAAGATATCCTGAAGCGGTTCAAAGAAAAGCTCGAAAGCCTCGCTACTCAATAAGTCCCTCCTTGGAGCTGTACTGGGGATGATCCTTTTTCGAACCGGCCTTGCGGTGATATTCACCTTTGCAGAACAGGAGATACTCATCGGGTTTCGTTTTCACCCGGTATGTTGACGAGTAGGTGTCTTTCTTTGCCGCAGGGCATGTGGGGAGCTGCCTGAGATAGTTGGGAGTGACCTCTTTGATCGACCTTGGATAACGCCCTTCGTTATCGGTGGAATACATTTCAAGGGCAGTGCCTATGTTTTTCAGGTTTGACTTGCAGCCCGTCGCCTGCCCCATTTCCCGCATCGCAGAAAACTGCGGCGGAAGCCCTCCTTTTCCGGTGAGAAAGGTAAGCTCGCCTTTTTTTGCACCATGCTTCTTCAGTATTATGGCTATTTCAGTACCTGATTTTTCTTCCGCTGTCATGGAGGGCTTTTCCCTGGGCCCCATGTCAATTCCCTTTGCCGCGACGTAGCGTGGATAATCCTTGGCCACGCCCGCGCCGCGGTGATTTTCGCCGGCACAGCATACCTGGTAATAGTCAGGGTTTGTCGATGAGCTGTAGAGCTGCGAATAAGTGTCCTTGCCTGCCGAGGGGCAGCAGGGTATCGCCTTGAGGTAATCGGGTGTGATCTCCCTCAGCTCCCTGGGGAAACGCCCCTCGTGATCCGATGAATACATTTCCAGGCCGGTACCTATGTTCATAAGGTTGGACCTGCACATCGTAAGCTGGCCTTCCTTGCGGGCACCCAGGGCCGAAGCGGCATCAAGGGGCCTAAGGCCCATCCTGTCTTTCGAGTTCACGTCGGCGCCTTTCGCGATCAGGAGCTCCACCATGTCTTTCTTCTTAGCCGACACGGCAATAAAGAGAGGCGTCTGTCCCGTCATCTCCTGAGCGGCATTCACTTTTGCCCCCTTCGAGAGAAGGAAGAGCACCATGTCCCTGTTCCCTTTCAGCACCGCATAGTAAAGAGGGGTCTCTCCCCCGAAGCCTCCCTTAGCATCAGCCTTGGCGCCCTTCTTGAGAAGAAGCCCGGCAGTATCCTTTTTGTTCTGCATCACTGCCATGTGAAGGGGGGTGAGGTTGAGCTTGTTTTTTGCCTCAATCTGCGCTCCTTTCTCGAGAAGGAGGTCCATGATATCCTTGTTTCCCTCTGAAGCGGCATAATGGAGGGGGACGGAGCCCTGGGCATCAGTGGCGTTGACATCGGCACCCTTTGAGATGAGGAACCTGACAATTTCTTTTTTGTTGTCCGCCACCGCCATATGAAGAGGGGTGTACCCCATGAAGTCCCTGCCGGTGAGAAGGCCCGGATCGCGCTTGACGAGGGTTTTCACCTTCTCCAGGTTCCCTGAGGAAATCTCCTTGTCAATATCAGTCTGGGCGGAAGAAAGTCCCGGAGCGGCGTGAGGAGATGCCGCCGGTGGCTGCGTTTCCGGGGGCTTCTTTCCTGCACATCCATCCATGCAGAGAATCAGAAGGATGCACCATGCGATGAGGACCGGCCAGAGTGCCGGTTTTGCCGGCCTGAAAGCATTATTCATCAGAATACCTCTTTTCTCCCGTGATAATTATGCATATTTCTCAGCCTCCCTGTATTCTGAGTATACAATTCCGGCTCCTTTATTCTCCTGTTCTCCACAGTCCGGTGAGCCTCCAAAGGTTTCCACCAGAAGGCATCGAATATCTCCCTAGTGGAGGTCATATGATGAAGCCGGGGCAGATGGTAAAAGACCGTTATGTAGTCAAGGAACTCCTGGGTGAGGGGGGAATGTCACGCGTCTTTCTTGCCGAGGACTCGCGCCTTCATGGCAGGCTCTGGGCAGTGAAGCAGATGATGCATTCAGGCACCGACGAAGAGCAGAATGAAATGAAAAACCAGTTCGAGCGGGAGGCACAGATCCTCTGCCGCCTCAATCATCCCAACCTGCCCAGGGTAGGCGACTATTTCAGTGAAGGCCAGAGCGACTATCTGGTCATGGAGTACATTGAAGGAGAGACGCTCTTCGATATTCTCCAGAAGACGGAAGGATTCATTGACGAGGAGACGCTCCGAACCTGGGGCGTGGCGCTCTCGGAGGCCCTTCACTACCTCCACAGCCAGGAGCCGCCCATCATCTACCGCGACATCAAGCCGAAAAACATTATAAGGACACCCGACGGGAAGATAAAGCTCATTGATTTCGGCATTGCAAGGTTTTATGACCTCCATAAGGTGTCGGACACCATTATCATCGGCACGCCTGGATTCGCTTCGCCCGAGCAGTACGGAAAAGGCCAGACAGATCAGCGCTCCGATATCTACAGCCTGGGAGCCACTCTTTACAACCTGGGCACAAGGCTGGATCCCTCAGACAATCCCTTCTGCTTCAGCGTGCCCTCGACGGTGAACATCAATCTTTCCGACGCCTTTGACAACGCGCTGCTGAAAGCCCTGAACCTGCGGCCACGCGACAGGTTCCAGAGCGCCCTCGAGTTCAGGGATGCCCTGTCGCTGCGCCATACTACCGTGCTCCCCTTCATGGCGGCTCCTTCGGAAAGCTCCCTGTCGCTGGAGTTCAGCGAGCAGCACCTCGTTTTTGAGCTGGAAAACCAGGGGCGGGGCGCCGAGGGGACCCTTACCATCAGGAATACGGGGGGAAAGTTCCTGAAAGCCTCGGTGAGCTCCAACAGGTCCTGGATCAAGGTGGCGCCTGATTATTTTGAGGCAAACCAGCAGAGCGTGGCCGTCATCATAGACCTTAC
This sequence comes from Candidatus Eremiobacterota bacterium, assembly GCA_031082125.1. Classification (NCBI taxonomy): domain Bacteria; kingdom Bacillati; phylum Vulcanimicrobiota; species Vulcanimicrobiota bacterium. The sequence goes on along the minus strand of JAVHLM010000025.1, from coordinate 107,560 downwards.
AGGGGAGAAGAGAAACCTCAAGCACCGCGGGAAGATACTGATAGAGACCGAGGAGAGGACTTACCCGATCCAGGTCTCGGTAAACGTAAAGCCCACCATATATGATTTTGTCATCCCCAGGAAAGCCGTCTCGGCCTTCCTGGTGGGCCAGAGCTTTGTGCCGCTGGCGGCGCCTTTCACGGTGGCATATACCTATATTCTCTTTGACAAAGAGGAAAAATCCGTGCAGAAATATCCTGCCTATGTCTCCTTCGGGATCGCGGTGATTAACGCCCTTCATTTCATAGGCATTATCTGACGGGAGGAGAGAAGGGCCATGCTCAACCCGGGCGAGACCCTCCATGAACGCTACAAGGTGGTGCGCCTGATAGGAAAGGGCGGCCTCTCCTATGTCTATGAGGTGGAAGACCTGAAGCTTCCCACCACATGGGCCCTCAAGGAGTTTTACCCGAGGAATATAGACGAGAGTGAAATGGAGGGCGTGAGGGCCCAGTTCCGCGGCGAGGTGGAGCTCCTCTCGCGCCTTCACCACCAGCGCCTCCCTTCAATCAGCGACAGCTTCACCAGCAACGGAAGGGACTATATGGTGCTTGAGCTCATCAGGGGAAAAACCCTTGACGAGCTGCTCAATGAGAGGACTGAGCCTTTTTCCGAGGAGCAGGTGAGGGAGTGGACCCTTCAGATCCTGGAGATACTGGAGTACCTTCATGGGCAGTCCCCACCCGTGATTTACCGCGATATAAAGCCCCAGAACATCATCATCGTCCCGGACTTCGGGGTGCGCTTCATTGATTTCGGCATAGCCCGCCTTTTCAACCCCGTGAAGGAGCAGGATACGATTTTCATGGGGACGCCGGGCTTTTCCCCCCCCGAGCAGTTCAGGCAGCGCCAGACTGATTTCCGATCCGATATTTACAGCCTCGGGGCCACCATGCACTACCTGCTGACCCTTAAGGATCCGGGCCTGAACCCCTTCGATTTTGAGCCTGTATCTCTTACGAATCCCCAGGTGACTCCTCAGATGGAGAAGGTGGTGCAGAAGGCCCTGGAGGTCAAGGCGGAAAACCGCTTCCAGACCGCAGCCGATATGAGAAAAGTCCTCAAGGGGGAGCTTTCCTTCGAGGAGCTTTTCAGGCAGTCATTTCTCATCATAGAGCCCAGGGAGCTTTCCTTCGAGGATCTCCCGCCGGGGAAGGCTCATACCCGGGAGCTCACCATCAGGGACAGCGAGAAAAAGAATGTGAAGGCCAATATTTCCGCAGCCCACCCCGGTCTTGTGATAAAGCCGCCGCAGATGGACGCTCCCTCGGCAAAAGTCTCAGTGACCACAGTGCCGGGGAAGTTCCCGCGTGGAGAGCGCGTGGTCACTTCCCTCACGGTATCGACGGAGTTTTCCAAGATAACGGTTCCCGTGAGCGTAGCCTACAGGCCCACTTTGATAAGGGGCCTCTCGCCCGCTTTCGCGAGCATCATCTTTTTCTCGCTCCCCGTCTTTGCAGGCCTTTTCTGGGCTCATTTTCTTATGGCGCCGGGCCCTGAGCTTTCCTTCTTTTACCTCTTCATCATTGTGGCTCCGGCTCTCCTCTTCGCGTCTTTTCTTCCCGCGCCCTCAGTCACGAGGTTTTCACTTCTCCTTTTTGCAGTCATTCTTGCACTTTTCCATCTCTTGAATTACTCTCTGATGGCCCTCGCCTCTCCCGGCATGATGAATTTCAGGGAGGCGCCGCTCTCCTTCGCGCTTTTCACTGCATTCTCCGTATCGCTTCCCGCCGTGCTCTTTGTATGTGCCGGCGCCCTTTCCCGAAGCCAGAAAGGCGAGATGAAGCTTGTCATCCTCGCCTCATTTTACCTTTTCCCGCTCTTTTTGTTCGTGGCCCGCTCAGTCATCGGCAGATCAGGGTCCTTCGTCATTGATCACAGCGCTCTCTTTCTGACCATCTCGGCAGCGGCTGCCATATTTTTCTCGACCTGCTTTCTTTACCAGGCTCACCGCGAGGCGGGCGAGGGGAAGGCGCCGCCGGCACCGGGGCGCTTTGAAAAGCTTCTTCGCATTGCGACCGTGGGAGGCACCGCTCTGATTTTTGCAGCCCTCTGGTATCTGGCATGCATTGAGTACCATATGCTGTCAATGTCAGCAGACTTCCCTTATCCCCAGTCCCTCAGACTTTTCTCGGATTTTGCCCGCTACACGGTATTTCTGCCGGTCTTTCCGGGAGGATTCCCGCAGTCTTCGTCTCTCTCCCTCATCGGGATAGTGGCCCTTGCGTTCTTTGTATTCTCCCTCTTCCTGCCGCAGATAAAGGTGCCTGTCCGGGGTGCACTGTTCCTTCTTTTTGCCGGATTCTTTCTGAATTCTGTCGCTTGTGTCGATCAGATGTGCCGCCTCTCAAAAGGGCTTTTCATGCAGAGGCTCCTCTCTTCCCCCGACAAGATGATGCAGTACCTGGTAAATGCTGACGGGGCAGGCATTGAGCTGGAGAGTGTCCGCTATTACAAGATGCTCACCGTGGCGCAGAAAAGCGCCAGGACGGGGAATTATGACAGCGCTCTCAACAATTATCAAAGTGCCCTTTTCAACCTGCAGAAGAAGGATGCCGATCCCGTTACGAAAGGAAAGCTTGAGTTTCTTATCGATCAGATGCGGCTCAGGAGCCTTCATAGTGAGCGGGAGCGGATCCATTTTGACATGTTCAGGGATCTTACCGGGGGACCTCTGCCTGAAGGGTTTTCACCTGAAAAGCTCTCGTATTTTGCCGTGAAAGCAGCATTTCAGGAAGCAACCCCCGAAAATACCCCTCTCATAGTGCCTGAATCCTTCTTCTATTTCAGCATGGAGGGGAAATGCGTGCCTTTTTCCTCTGACATCGAGGTGCTCTCGGCCCTTCACTATTACCGGGGACTTCTGCTGGAGTGGGGCGGGGAGGTGAAAAAGGCTGAAAACGAGTTCTCAATCATGCATTCAATCCTTGGTAAAGCCAGACAGAGCGAGATCACGGCTTTTCTCAGGCAGGAATGGGATATGAGAAAAGCCCTTTTTGCCCTCTCGCCCCCGGGCAAGGGACCTGCTGCAGGCTATTACCACAGCCTCGGCTCCTTTTACCTCAGGCAGGAGCAGCCGCTGTTCGCCATGCATTACCTTCTTTACCTGTCTGAGCATTTTACCCTTCCGCTTTTTGAAAAAGGGGAGCTTGTGGAGGCTCTTTACACCGCAGGCGCAAGGGAGAAGGCCGACTTCCTTGTCGAGAGCTTCCGCGGCGCAGCGTCGGAAATGACGCCCGGGGGGAATCTGGAATATGCCTATCTTTCATCAATAATGCACTACGCAAAAGGTGAATACCGCAGTGCTCTTGCCAATCTTGACATGCTGAAGGCTGAGAGGCGCTTTACCGGGAGGCAGGATTACCATGATAAAGTGCTGCGCGCTGCCCTGGCACTGCGCCAGTGGGGCAGGGTGAAAGCCATCCTGGCGGAGAAAATGGCCTCCCATCCTGACAGGGTGGCCATGGATGACTATCTCAAGCTTGCATACGCCTGCGATATCACCGGTGAAATTGAAAAGGCCAGTCCTTTCTATGAAAAGTACCTTGCCCTTGCAGAAAAGATATCGCCTCTCCCCCCAAGGGCCGTGCTCGCCAGAAACAGGCTCGAAGGGGGGCCTTTCCCCAGTTATATCGTGATGGAGCAGATAGATTACCACCGTAACAGCCTCAAATACCGCGTCATCATCATGGGAGAGGGCGTCCCGCCCGAATGCCTCCCGGAGCTTACTTACTACCACGGAAAAAATGAGAAGCCCGCCATCACCGTGTCCGACAATATCTCGCTCGTGGCTCTCCGCTCTTTTTCCAACAGGAATTACACCAAGCACTTTAACAAGGTGGTCTTCAAGGATCCTGAGAACGAGAAGCGTGAGAAGACCTGGCGGTTCTCCATAGACTACAATTTCAACCGCGCCGATTTCTTTCCCTCGGAGTTCGGCTTTTCCGAGAAGACCATCTTCAACATGAAGTATGTAAAGGATGTGCCCAGGGGCTACAGGCTCCCGGAAGCTCACAGGGATAAGGGTATATACGTCATTGAGAGGCCGGGCCAGGCCCTTGTGGTCATACCGAGGTTCCAGTTTGACCCGCCTTACGGCGATTTCAAGGACATGGTCCAGGTTTATCACAATGTCACGTCGGAGGCCAATTTCCAGGAGCTTTTTCCCGCCGATCTCTCCGGCATCTTCTCAGTTGAAGGGGAGGAGGGCGGCGGGCCTCTCCCGGAGCGTTCCGGGGAGTAATTTTAAAGGGAGGTCATACTATGCTGAAGCTTTCTTATGAACTGAGCCACAGGCTTGTGTCAGATGCTGCGGCAAGCCGACTTTACGTGCTGGTGAAGATGTCGGCACCTGCCGTGGAGCGCGAGGAGCGCAAAGCCCTCAACCTCGGTGTCGCCCTTGACAGGAGCGGCTCAATGTCAGGCGCGAAGCTCGACTCCACCAAGCATTCCTCAAAGTTCCTCATCTCGCAGCTTTCAGGTGACGATATCATATCCGTGGTGATTTTCGACCATAGCGTGGAAGTGGTGATCCCCGCGCAGAAGGTGGCGAACAAGGACCACATGAAAGGCAGGATAGATCAGGTGGCCGTGGGCGGCAACACGAACCTCTCAGGAGGCTGGCTTGCCGCGGCTTCCGAGGTGCTGAAGAACTACAGCAAGGAGAAGGTGAACAGGGTTATCCTCCTCACTGACGGCCAGGCGAATGAAGGGATCAAGGAGGCGCCGGAGCTCATCGCCATAGCGGAGGACCTGGGGAAAAAAGGAGTCTCCACGACATCCATCGGCTTTGGTGGCGATTTCAACGAGGATCTGCTCAGGGGCATCGCCGAGGGGGGGAGAGGCAATTTCTATTTCATCGACACCCCTGAAAAGGCTCCCAGGACCTTTGCCGAGGAGCTCACGGGCCTCCTGGACCTCTTTGCCCAGAACCTCGTGCTCACCATCACCCCGTCGAAGCAGGTGGAATACGTGGGAATTCATCAGGACCTCAACGTGACGGGCGACCAGAAGGGCATAGAGATCTCCCTGGGCGATCTCTATGCCGGCGATGAAAAGAACGTCCTCGTGGAGTTCATCACGCCTGCATCACGCGCCGGGAGCGAAGCGGGCATCTCGGTGCTGAAGCTTGGCTACCAGCAGGTCTACGGTAAAGTTGCATTCAAGGAGGTCTCGGCCTTCGTGAAAGTGGGCTACGGCCACCATGACGAGGTAGCGGCCCAGACAATCAATCCCATAGTCAACAGGGAGCTCCTGATATGCGATTCCATTAGGGCAAGAAAGGACGCCGTCAATGATGCCGACAAGGGTGACCTTGAGAAGGCGAGGAAGAAGCTCGAGAGCTCCATTGACAACCTGAAGAAAAGCAGCTTTTCCGAAGACGAGTCTTTCCGTGAAGAGGTGAAAAAGATGGAGAGCCTCCTCGGGCATTATGGCTCCATTGAAGCATACCGGAGCATCGGGAGGAAGCAGTCGGTTTTTCAGAGCTACTATTCCTCCATGGGGAAGGGATCGGTCTCCCTGTCGCGGCTCAAGGTTGTGCCCTGGGAAGTGGCGGAGAGGCTCAAGAACGCCAAGGATGCCGTGATAGTCACAGGGGGTTTGCTGCAGGCTGAATACGGAGTCCCCCTGATCCGCGAGATGACCTATGAGAAAGAGGGTAACACGCTCTACCTCTTCACAAGCGGGACATTCATCGAGAACGAGGCGCTCATATGGAATGCCATCGGGGAGAAGCAGGGTGAAATAAAGGCATTGAAGTCTTTCCCTGTCTATAACCTGCTGGCCCGCCTGGAGAGCTTCTGGAGAATATGCACCGTGGTCACGGAAAACATAGACGGGATGCACCTGATTGCGGGGAACAAGAATGTCCTGGAGCTCAACGGGAGCATCTTCAGGCAGCGCTGCACGGGGGAGGGCCACAGGGTGGAGCAATCGCCGCCGGGCGCCGGCCTCTGCACCTGCGGGAGTCCTCTGAGGCCCGACATCGTGTGGCTTGACGAGGAAATGCCTGACGGTGTGAAAGCCGGGCTTGAGAAACGGCTCTCTCAGGCGGAAGTGATTATCCTCGTGGGAACGGCCCTTCACAGCCTTCTGGAGCCATTGAAAAAAGCCAGGGAGCGCGACGCTCTTGTCATTGACATTAACAATGCAAAGACCGATCTCACCGGCGAGGCGAACGTGGCGCTCACAGGAACCATCGGGGAGCTCTTCGCGCTGCTGTGGCTCCAGATAATGAAGTAAGACTGCCGGCAGTATTATTGCACGGAAGGAGCATTCACCATGGTTACGGTCTCTCTGTGAGAGAAGAGCTGAATACTTTGAGGGAGAAGTGCATCTCATAAGAGGAGGGAAAGGCATTACTTGATGGTTACGATAAAAATCAATATGGAGAGGAGTGACTGAAATGGAGAGAAAGAACGTAGTGACCCTTATGGGAAATCCGATGACCCTCGTGGGCCCCGAGCTGAAGGTCGGCGACAGAGCCCCCTCTTTCACGGTCCTGGATACTGACCTGAAGGAAAAAAGCCTCAAGGACTACGAGGGCAAGGTGAAGATACTGAGCGTGACCCCTTCGCTCAACACGCCTGTCTGCGAGCTGCAGGCGAAGCGCTTCAACAAGGAGGCAGCCGCCCTGCCGGGCGATGTGGCTGTTCTCAATATAAGCGTAGATCTCCCTTTTGCCCTGAAGGCCGTCTGCGCCGCCCAGGGAATAGACAGGGTGATGACGCTCTCTGATCACCGAGATGTCTCTTTCGGCACGGCTTACGGCGTGCTCATGAAGGAGCCAAGGCTTCTGGCAAGAGCGATTTTCATCATTGACAGGGACGACGTGATCCGCTATATCGAGGTGGTGCCGGAGATCACAAGCCATCCCGACTACGAGAAAGCCCTCAATGCGGCAAAAGATGTCATGGGTGTAAAAGCCTGAGAAAATTAAATAAGGCCAGGGGAATGGCCCCTGGCCTCTTTGTCACCTTCAGAGGTAAATCTCGTCGAGGCTCTCCCTGGGAAGGTCTTCAAAGGCCCTCATTACCGTCGTGAGCTTCGTGATGTTACCGTTATTATAAGCTGGCTCATCATCCTTGTTCCTGGAGCCCGCTGCCTTGGACTTGCTCTGGGAAGCTTTATTATCTTTCAGCATCGAGATGATCTGGCGGAGATCCTTGCGCGAGTAGTAATTGTCAGGTGCCTTGCTGAACTGCCGGTACTCGGTCTCAACCCACCTGGAGAGGTTCTCCACCATCTGCCTGCTTCTCTGCTGCATTGAGGGAGCCCCAGGCATGGCCTGCTGGTTGCTGTTGAGGGCACTGTTGAATTTGAACTGTATCTGGTTCGACCTGTCAAGCTTTGGCGGGCTTTTTTCCTGAGGGCTGCCCTCTCCCGCGGCCTTGCCCTGCGGGCCTTGTTCAGAGTTATCCTCCTCGGCGACATAGCGGCGCTCCACGCCCTTGGCATGCTGGCGCGCACTATTAGTTGCTTCCGGGCTCTTCTGGGGCGTCTTTGCCTCCGGGGACTTTTCCCCCTTTTCCAGGTCAGGAACCTGCTCATCGATATCAAGGGTCCTGTTCAGCTCCTGGCCCGTTCCCACCTGCTGGGGGAGGCCCACCATCTGGGACATCATTGCCACGTTGTTGAAAGTATTTACGTTCATGGTGCACCTTTCCGCCGTTTAAAGGAATATGACGATAACCTTCCTCTGCCGGATTATTGCGACAGGCACTGAAAAAGAGGTGAAAGGGCCCTGAAATATCGCTGAAAAGGTAAACAGGGCGTTACCATTCTGTAAAACTTGAGGAGAGCTACTGGAATTTTTTCGCGAAGGCGGGGAGGGGCGGAAGGTTCAGGGCATGCTTTCCCCTCGTGGCGCCGTATGCCTGAAGTATTCTCACAAACTCGGATTTTCCCTGGATTGAAGCGATATCAAGAGGGGTGTTCCCATAGTCCGTGAGGGCGTTCACCTCGCCACCGGCGGTAATCATCAGCTCCAGAATGTTGCGCCGCTCGTTGTTCTCCTCGCAGCGCACCAGCTCGTGGAGGGCCGAGAATCCCCACTTGTTTCTGAGGTTCGGGTCTGCCTTCCTGTTGATGAGGGCCTCAACAATCCTGATATCACCTCTCCAGGCTGCCATGTGCAGGAGGGAATAGTCTTGCTCATCGCGGGCCTCGACAAGGTCCGGATCATCTTCGAGAAGCCTGTTTATCCTGTCGGTGTTCCCCTCGAGAACGGCCTCGATTATCTCCTGGGGGTCAATGGCCTTGAAGATTGTCTCCTCCGGTGTGGGTGAGAGGGAAGGCTTTGGCGTGGCTTTCGCCGGCGTTCGGGTGGCCCGCGGCGTGAGCCTTGGCGTGACCTTGAGCGTAGGGTAGCCCTGGGGGCTCGAGGTGGCTTTTTTTTGCGGAGTGGGTGAGAAAGCAGGCTTCGTCGGTGCCGAGAAAGCTCCCGTGCCGGCAGGGGAAGGCGTCTGCGGGGGAGCCTTTGCCCCTTTCCCGCAGGAGCAGAGGGACAAGGCAGCAATCATGATGAGGAGAAAAAACTTATGTCCCATTCATCAAGCCTCCCGGCAGGCCCGGAGTTAATAATAGGTTCCCTTGGTGCTCTTCCCGGCTTTCTCAATGAGCTCTTTTTCCCTTGGATGGGAGCCGAGCCATGTCACCTTCCCCGAGTCCAGGTTATAAAGGGCGCCAACCACCATGAACGTTCCTTTCCCGGTGCCGGCCTTCGCCTCCCCGCTCTCATTGAAGAGATCCTCTATGGAGAGCCAGACATTCTCTATGGCGCACTCGTACACGAGCTGCTGCCCCTTCAGCTCCTTTTTCCTCTCTCTTACCTTTAGAACGGCGGGTTTTATCCTTTTGACTATGCTCTGCAGGTTGCCGCTGACCTCCGCCCCTTCAGCAACGGTGGAAATGGCGCCGCATTTCGAGTGGCCCATGACCACCAGGAGGGGCACCTTGAGATGGGAGAGCGCGTATTCAACGGATCCCATCACTTCAGGAGTCATGACGTTTCCCGGGAGGCGGATCACAAAGATGTCGCCTATCCCCGCGTCGAAGACATGCTCCACGGGGACCCTGGAGTCGGAGCAGCTGAGCACCATGGCGAAAGGACGCTGCCCCTTCTGCGAGACTTCGGTGATGCGCGCCTTGTCCTGGCGGGGAAAAGTCCTTTTTGAGGCCAGGAACCTCCCGTTGCCGGCCTGCAGCATCCTGTAGGCCGTCTCGGCGTCGAACCGGGGAGCCTCTTCCTTGGCTGAAAGGGGCATTGCAAGCAGCACACAAAGGGCTATAACGGGGAACAGCTGTTTCATAGGTCCTCCTCCAGTGATATCTCGTCCCTGTTCAACTCCATGCAGGCCCCTAGGCGTTGCACATGAGGACAGGCATATCGGCTGACCTGAGAACTTTTTCTGTCGTGGAGCCGAGGAAAAGCTCCTTTACCACATTGTCACCATATCCCCCTATGGCAATCCAGGTGGCTCCCTTCTCATGCGCCGTCTTAATGATGCTCTCCGTCACGTCGTCATGCTTGCAGACTTTCTCGACGGCCACTCCGTAAGGGGCAAGATAACGGGAAGCTTCTTCCATAACGGGAAGGGCGTCATGCTCATTCTTCTTTATGGTGAGGATCACGACCTTTTTCAGTATGGTCTCGGTAAAATTTCCCAGGAAAGCAAGGGCGTTATGGGAAGACCGCGAGCCGTCATAGGCGAGGAGGACGGTATCGCCGGGGAATTTGTCGTTGCATACTGCCATGATGGGCCTGTTGGCCTTGTGAATCACGTTGAAGACGGATTTCTGCAGGTCACTGCAGGTGCCTTCGTCACCCTTGAGCACCTTGGCGATCACCGCCATGTCGCACTGCCTTATCTCCTTGATGAGCTCCTCATTGAGGTTACCCTCGCGGTTTTCATAGGTGCGGCTTCCCTCGATGGTGCCTTGAAGCTCATCATACCAGGTCTGAGCCTGGGCCTGGTCTTTTTCAATCTCTTCGCGGACCATCTTGAGCTCTTCGTCGGGAATCGCTATTCCCGGCATATCGAGGGAGACGGCTCCCAGGGATTTACCCGCAATGATGAGCTCCCTCATCCTGGAGAGGTCCTCGATATGGACGGCGCGGAGGCTGGCCTTCAAGGTATTGGCAAGCTTTGCAGCCACGAGAAGGGCGTTCCGCGAGTGAGGAGAGCCTCCCATGGGCACAAGAATATTCTTTATCATGGCTATACCCCTTTCTGGAGAATCTTCGGTATGATACTTCTTCTCCCTGGGATGATTCTTCCCCTTCAAGGGCCTCAGAAGGGCGAATCGATGGTTTCTGTCTGATCGGTGGAGTACATCTTGCGATACCAGGAGTTATGGAGGCGGCCTCCGCCGTCGCTGCTCTTCCACGTTATCTCCACTATGTAGGTCTGTCCCACCATAGCACCATCGCACTCGAGCTGGAACCACTGGTCGCCGTAATTGGAGTCCCAGTCGTTATACCAGTGGCGGTTGAAATTGCCCCATTCATGGACGTCAATTTTTGAGACCCACCAGTGGTGATCCTGATCGTCGTAAGCGTCCGCGACGATATGGAGGGTGCCGCGCTCTGGTTTCGCAGTGCCTGCCTGCCGGCGCTGGCTGCTCGTGCCGTCGCCCCAGGTGTCATCCTGTGAGGTTTGCTGCGGAGCGCTTGATTTTGAGGAGAGGGTGATAAGGACTGAGTCGGTCTCGCCTGCCCTCAGGTGCACGTCGCCTTTCCCGGTGTTGTAGCCCTGGAGAGTCGCCGTGAGCCCATGAACCCCGGGGGGCACATTGGTGATGGAGTAAGTTCCGTCATCCCGGGAGTACGCCGAGAGGCCGTTGTCAAGCAGAATCCTCGCCCCCCTGAGGGGGGTGGCGTCTGACGCCTGGACCTTGCCTATCACGGTGCTGAAGGCAGGGGCAAGGGAGGCTTCCTGCACGGTGAGGGCCACGGCATTGCTGGGGACTCTCCCCGCATGGACCACCACTTTCCCCGACTGGGCGTAAGCAGGCACGCGGGCTTCTATGCGGCTGTTGCTCCAGCTCATAATCTCGGTGCGGGCAACGGGGAGCTCCCCTATGAAAAGCTGGCCCGGCTCATTGCCGAAGCCCCTTCCCTGGACGGCAAAGATCTCACCGGCGGGGACCCCCCGGGCGGGCACGAGGGCGGTGATGACAGGGCCCTCCTGGGCCGGGGGCGCCTGAGCCGGGGACGCCTGTGTCGGGGCGGCTCCCCCGGGCGCTCCTTCTGCCGCTGCTTTTCTTCCCCTGAGCACAATCTTGAGGGGGTGCCACGCATACACCCAGGCTCCACCGAGGGGCTTTGTCACTGCTCTCTCGTCGAGGTTCACCGTCACGAAGGCGCCATTGTAACGGTAGAACACAGGTGAGAGCCAAGGGCTCCCCGGGTCTGCAGCTTCGCTGAGTGATCTCGCAGTGCTCCCGCTCATTATTGCAACGCGGGAAAGGGGAACAGGCTTATCAGAGGGGCAGCCTATGAGGTTCCATCCCGTAGCGAGATCGACGGATCGCACCTGGGTGGTGTTCTTAAAGCCTGTGGCACTTGCTGTCACCGGTGTTTCAGAGTATGCAAGGTATGCCCACCTTGTATTGACAGCAGCGGGGTAGTGTACGGGATCGATGGCATAGTAATTTCCGCCGGCATAGTGGTAAAGCATATGGGTGAAGCCGGAGCAGCTCTTCAGCGATGAGAAGGGGAACGAGATGATGTTCCACCCGGGGGCGAGGGAATAGGTGACAGTGACAGGCGCTCCCCCCTGCCCGCCACCGGGGGGATGATCCTCGAGCTCGTCAAAAGGGAAGGCGCCGGTGAGGGGAGGGGCTTCGGCCGGTATTCCCGGCGGGAGGCCCGGATCAACGGTATTCTGGCACAGCACCGTATGCCCAAGGAGAAGGAAGATGACAATCAGGGCACCTGCAAAGGGAGCGTCTCCCCTCATTTCGACCAGCCCTGTGTCGCGTCCCGTTCCTGACTGCCCATGAGTAAAGCCTCCTTGCGGTATGATTGGAATGATACTCTCATGATTTCAATGCGGGAGTCTCTTCACCTTCCTGGGGAGAGAACTTCAGGGTTCACCACGTGGGGAGGCCTTTCTCCCTCCATGGCGGCTATGAGGTTCTGCGCGGCGATCTCGGCCATAAGGGTCCTTGTCTTTACCGTGGCGCTTGCCGTGTGGGGTGCAAGGATCACGTTTTCAAGGGCGAGGAGCCCCGGGTGTACCTGGGGCTCCTTCTCATAGACATCAAGAGCTGCCCCCCTTATCGAGGCGCTGGCGAGAGCTTCCGCAACGGCTTCCTCGTCAACGATGGGGCCTCTCGAGGTATTTATCAGGAAGGCGTCTTTCCTCATAAGGCCCAGCTCCCTGGCGCCGATAAGGTGCCTGGTCTTCTCCGTGAGCGGCACATGGAGCGTGACAAAGTCGCTTGCCTGCAGCAGCTCGTCGAGAGGCGCATAACGGGCCGAGAGCATTGTTTCCTCCCCGGCAGAGAGCGGCTTTGTGGAATGATAGATCACTTCCATGGAAAATCCCGCGGCCCTTTTCGCAACAGCCCTTCCAATCCTTCCCATGCCCACGATGCCGAGGGTTTTCCTGTGAATATCCTCACCCAGAAGGAGCATGGGGCCCCACCCCTGGAAGCGCCCGGCCCTCAGGAAGCGCTCTGATTCAGGAATTCTCCTCGCGATGGAGAGCATGAGGGCAAAGGCGAAATCGGCTGTGGTCTCGGTCAGCACGCCGGGGGTGTTCGTCACTACAATGCGCCTTTCTGTCGCGGCTTTCACATCGATATTATTGAATCCCACGGCGTAATTGCTGATGACCCGGAGGCCCGGTGCCGCGTCCATGACGGCGCTGTCCACGGTGTCAGTGAGAAGCGAGAGGAGGGCCTGCTTGCCCTCGATCCCCTCCATGAGCTCCTGGCGGCTCATTACCCTGTCATGGGGATTGATGGTGACGGAATAGCGGGAAAACAGAGGGGCCATCCCTTTATCCGGGAGCCTCCTTGTGACAAGGACCGCTGGCTTCATGGGAAGCGATACTCCTTTCCGTCACTCCGGGGCTTCCTTGCTTCGATGCTGTCCGGCATACTATTCTTCACTCTGCTGATGCGCCCCTGCTATTCAAGGAAAATCCATGGTCCTGGAAGGAGTGAAGGCCTGTTCCCCGAAGATTCATTTCAAGGTGACACATTGCCACGGTGCTGGCAGATCTTGAGGGGTGGATGGAGGCCCATGGGTATGACTCCCTTCACAGGATATACAGGATAATGAGCCAGAAGGAGACAGGTGATCCCGACTCCTATGAAAGGGCCCAGTACATAAGGATCATCGGGGTCTGGAGGAGCTGACTTTCCTGCAGGTGTAATCCTGCAGAGGGCAAAATATTGAGGGGGGCACTCTTCAGGGTGCCTTGGCACAGGGGGCATTATGCTTATAAATGTGATGATAGGGCTGGGTTTCCTTATCGCGATTCTCGTGACTCTCTATTATGTGCTCCACCTTGCTCAGGCGGGGAATATATGGATCGTGGCAAAGAGCGGCGAAGTCCCAAAGGTGAAGGTTCTGCTGAGAGACAGGCCGGGCCTGGTGAACTCCCGTGACAAGGACGGGAAAACTCCTCTTCATTATGCCGCTGAGGGCGGGCACCTGGAGATAGTTGATATCCTCATCACCAGGGGGGCCAATGTGAAAACCGAATGCAACGTGGGCATGACGCCTCTCCACCTGGCGGTGATGAATGCCCACCGGGAGGTATCCCTTCTCCTTATCAACAGGGGTGCCAATATCAACGCGCGCAGCAAGTTCGGCCTCACGCCCCTCAAGGTCGCCAGGACATCAAATAAGCCCCATATGGTGGAGATCCTGAAGGAGTATGGTGCCAAGGAGTAAGGCATGGAGATAATGTGGTTCAATTTACCCTGTGTCGCGCAAAAAAGTCACGGTGAAGGTGCTTCCGCGCCCCACTTCGCTCTCCACGGTAATCACCCCGCCCATCATATTCGCAATCCGCTGTGAGATGGAAAGTCCCAGGCCTGTGCCCTCAGACTTCCGGGAAAGTTTCGAGACGATCTGGCTGAAAGGTTTGAAGAGCTGCTGCTGCTCCTCCTGAGAGATGCCTATCCCCGTGTCGGTAACCGCTATGCGCACATGATCGTTCTGAAGCGCGCAGGTTATTGTGACGCTTCCCTGGTGCGTGAACTTGATGGCGTTGCTTAAAAGGTTAATGAGGACCTGTTCGATGCGCCGCTCGTCACCGGTTATGCCGCCCACCTCCGGGCCTATGCGGACTTCAAGGGAGAGGTCTCGCTTTTTCGCAAGCGGTGTCACCATCTGTATGACCTTGTAAATGGTGCCGCAAAGATCAAAGGTCTGAGACTCAAGCTGCAGCTGGCCGGCTTCTATCTTCGAGATGTCAAGGATGTCGTTTATCAGCTCCAGCAGGTGATGAGAGCTGTCCCATATGAAGCCGAGCTGCCGGGTCTGTTCTCCAGTGAGGGGGCCCGCCAGCTCCTGCATAAGGATCCCCGTGAAGCCGATTATGGAGTTGAGCGGCGTGCGCAGCTCATGGGACATGGAGGCCAGGAAGGCTGACTTGAGCCTGTCGGCTGATTCAGCCTGTTCCTTGGCCTGCTTGAGGTCAGTGATGTCCGATGCAATCTCCAGCCTGACGAGGCGGCCGTCAAGCCACGGGATGGCGACGTCACGGCACTGGTACCAGCGGCCGTTCACCGTGTTCTGAAACTCCCATACAAGGACACCGGTGGCGTGCCCCTCTTTATCGACAAGCTGGTTATTGGTACAGAATACGCAGGGGCCGTCCTGGTTGTCCTGGAGCTTCTGCCAGCATATCTGGCCTGTGATGTCACCCCAGTTGTTCTTGCCATACTGGTTGAAGAAAAGTACCTCATAGGTGGCCATGTCGGCTACATAAGCGAGGGCATCCATGCTGTCAAGCACTGCGCGAAGCCGATGCTCGCTCTCGATCAGCGCGCGCTCGGTAGCAAGATGGTGCGCTATCTCCTGTTTAAGGAGCGCCTCTTCATCGTGCTCAGCGTGTGAATCTCCCACTGGCTACCTCCCCCCCGCGGAGAGCAGAGAGAAATACTTCATAGAGAAAAGTATATCATCATGAAAAGGTGAAGTCAATTTTAACAGGATGAGAGAGCATTTCCCGTATCGGGCTGACCCTGCAAAGGAATTCAGCCATATTCTGCAGAAGAAATAAAGCAATCATACATAATTCTGCCTTTCCCTTTGGCTCATTATTCTCGAAACATGGCCTTGGGCGAAAGCCTGATATTCATACCTTTATAGATGCTCATGGCAGCCATATCCGGGAAAAGGAGCTTCAAGCACCGTGACCGATATGCCAGCGGACAATCACACGGAAAGGAAATTTCGCCACACCGGCAGGGTTCTGCAGGCGGTCATCCAGTGCGGCCGGGCTTTGATCCGCGTGCCCGGTGAGACCGGGCTGCTCTCCGAAATCTGCAATATTCTTGTCGAGCGCGGAGGATACTGCGGGGCCTGGATTGGCGTCACCGAAAGGGGTAGTGCCGCTTCGGTGAGCCCTGTTGCTGAGGCCGGCGCCATCAACGCCACCGGTATTCCACGGGCAGGCAAAGGTGATAAAAGCGATCCCGCCGGAGCGGCCTTCCGAACAGGAAAGATTGTCATATCCCGGGGCACTCACCGAAAGCATCGGGCTGAGGCAGTATTCCCGCTGATGCAGGAGGGGAGAGTCTTTGCCGTGCTGACAGTGTGCAGCACGGCTCCTGATGCCTTTGAAGCAGATGAAACCGGGCTGTTGGCCGGTGTGGCTGAAGATCTCGCCTATGGGATCATTGAACGCAGGCGGGCCTCGCAGGAACGCGGAGAACTTGTGCTCCAGAAGCAGGAGGCTGATGCAGGAGTATATGCTGCCAGGCAATTATTGGCATCTGTGTTTGAGCGGGTCACCGATGCCTTTGTCGCGCTCGACAGGGACTGGCGGTATACCTATGTCAACGCCAGGGCGGGCGAGCTTTTCGGCCGCCGGCCCGATGACCTGATAGGAAAGCATATCTGGACTGAGTTCCCAAGCGGTGTGGGTCAGCCGTTCCAGCTCGCCTATGAAAAGGCGATGGCAGAGCAGCATCCCGTCCATCTTGAAGATTACTATGCACCGTGGGACCGCTGGTTTGAAAATATAATCTATCCTTCACCTGACGGCATTTCCATATATTTCCACGACATCTCGGAGCGCAAGAGGGGAGAGGCGGAACTGCGCAGGAAGAACCGCGCACTGCGGACCCTCAATGAGTGCAATCAGGCGCTTGTGCGATCCACCGATGAAAAGGGGCTGCTGGAAGCTATCTGCCGCATCGTGGTGAACATCGGTGGGTATCGACTGGTATGGGTGGGCTACAAAGAACACGACAAGGAGAAGACGGTGCGGCCTGTGGCCCAGGCGGGTTTCGAACTGGGATATCTGGAGACGCTCCGAATCACATGGGCCGATACCGAGCGGGGCTGTGGCCCCACAGGCACCGCCATACGCACCGGCCTGCCTGCCTCAGCCAGGCATATCTTCACCGATCCGCAGTTCGCCCCATGGCGGGATGAAGCCCTCAAGCGCGGCTATGCGTCGTCGATGGTGCTCCCGCTTCTGGCCGATGGAGAGACATTCGGCGCATTGAACATCTACTCGGCTGAGCCCGACGCTTTCGACTCGGAAGAGGTCGCTCTGCTCACTGAACTGGCCAGCGATATGACCTTTGGAATCATCAGCCAGAGGATGCGTGTCGAGCGCGAGAGGGCCGAAGCAGAGATGAAACTGGCGCAGCAGCGATTCGAGAATATTGTGGAGTTTCTGCCCGATGCCACCTTTGTGATAGACAAGGACAAGCGGGTCATTGCATGGAACCGTGCATGCGAGGAGCTTACGGGCGTGAAGAAGCAGGCGATACTGGGTCTCGGAGATTACGCCTACGCTGAGCCGTTTTTTGGTGATCGGCGCCCGATATTGCTTGACCTGCTGGACTGTCCCTCACAGGAGATTGAGGCCTTTTATAAATATGTCAGGCGGACGGGCACTACGCTTTTCGCTGAGTCTTTCATTCCACGGTTGAGAGATGGACAGGGAGCGCACCTCTGGGGAGTTGCCGGACCGATGTTCGACCAGGAAGGGCGTCGATGTGGCGCCATTGAGTCCGTCAGGGACGTGACCGAGCAAAAACTTGTCGAGCATTCACGGATCGATAATGAGCTCAAGTATCGCACACTCTTCGAGACTGCCGGCGATGCGATCCTGCTCATGCGAGGTGAGCACTTCATTGACTGCAATGTGCAGGCACTCAAGGTTTTCGGCTGCTCAAGGGAACAGATCGTAGGCGCCCATCCTTTCGAGTTCTCACCGTCCCTGCAGCCCGACGGGCGGTCTTCTAAGGAGAAAGCCATCGAGAAGATCAAGCAGGCCTATGAGGAAGGGGCGCAGTCCTTCGAGTGGGAGCACTGCCGCTTCGACAAGACACCATTCATGGCTGAAGTGACACTGAACTGCATGGAACTGCGGGGAGAGCTGCTCCTCCAGGCCATTGTCCGCGATATCAGCGAGCGTGTGGCGGTGATGAAGGATCTGCAGCGCCATATGCGGGAGATGCAGCGCCTTAATACGCTTGGTCGTCAGTTCAGTACGAGCCTTTCCCTTGACCAGGTGCTCCAGACAGTTGTGGAGGAAGCCGCTCAGGCTTTCGCCTGCGACCTGGTGATGATTTTTATCGAGGAGAGCGGCACACTGGCCCTCAAGCGCACGGGGCCTGAAAGCGGAAAGCTCCTCTATGACGCCCTGATTCATAAAGCAGGCGAGTGCCTCTGCAGCCTTGCCTTCAGCAGGAAGCAGGCCATTTATTGCAGTAATGCCTGCCCTGACGAGCACTGTGACTGGGAAGCAATAGAGAAGACAGGAGTGCGCTCATTTACCGCCCTGCCCCTGTCGGGCACAACGGGGATAATCGGCGTTATGGGGCTCGCATCCACCGGGGAACATGATTTTTCTGAGCGCGTAACCTTCTCTGAAATACTGGCAGGGTCTATAGGCATTGCGCTGCAGAATGCAATGCTTCACGAGAGGCTTCAGCATCATGCCGACGATCTTGAGCAGCGCGTAATAAGGCGCACCAGCGAGCTGGCCTCGGCCAAGGAGCGTGCGGAATCTGCAGACCGCCTTAAATCGGCTTTTCTGGCCTCCATGTCCCATGAGCTTCGCACGCCTCTCAATTCCATAATCGGCTTCACGGGCATCCTGATCCAGGGACTCTCGGGACCGTTAAACGAGGAGCAGGCCAGGCAGCTCGATATGGTCTATGGCAGCGCCCGCCACTTGCTGGCCCTTATCAACGACATCCTTGACCTCTCCAGGATAGAGTCAGGCCAGCTGGAGATCGAGGCAAAACCCTTCAGCACGAGGGAGATTATCCAGAAAGTTGTCTATTACCTGACACCGCAGGCGGAGAAGAAGAATCTGAGCCTTGCGGTTGAGCTGTCGCCCGAAGTGGGCGAGATAACGGGCGACCGGCGCAGGTTCGAGCAGATTCTCATCAACCTTGTTAATAACGCCCTGAAGTTCACTGAACAGGGAACCGTGAAGGTTCAGTGCTCCCTTGAAGGCCGAATGCTTGTTACCCGCGTTGAGGACTCCGGAATCGGCATCAAGCCAGGGAACATGGGCAAGCTTTTCCAGACTTTCCGGCAGCTCGATACGGGCCTGTCCCGCACCCACGAAGGCACCGGCCTGGGCCTTTCCATATGCAGGAGGCTTGTCGAAATGATGGGAGGCGCGATATGGGCCGAGAGCCGGTTGGGAGCTGGCAGCGTCTTCACGTTCACTCTCCCCGTCTCTCAAGAAAAATAACAGGAGCGAAAGATGAAAAAGAAAGTACTGGTAATAGAAGATAACGAGCAGAACCTTTACCTGGTGACGTTTATCCTTGAGAAGAGCGGATATGAGGTAGTGCAGGCCCGGGACGGCAATGAGGGAATCAGGCTCGCAAGCCAGGTGATTCCGGACATGATCCTGCTGGACATCCAGCTGCCCGGCATGGATGGCTATGAAGTCGCGCAGGCACTCCGCGCTGACCCGGCACTGGCGGAAATCCCTATCGTAGCCGTTACCAGCTATGCCATGGTGGGAGACAGGGAGCGCGCACTCGAAGCAGGGTGCTCCGGCTATGTAGAGAAGCCGATCAACCCCGACACTTTCATTGCTGATATCGAGAAATACCTGCACGGGGCGGAGCAGAAAGGACAGAAGGGGCAATGAAAAGGATTCTCGTGGTAGATGACAACGATCAGAACCGTTACATGCTTGGAGCTCTCTTGAGGGGCAAAGGTTATGAGGTGGTGATGGCGGCCGATGGCATCGAGGCGCTCAATGCTCTTGATGCCATCCGGGATACTCCTCCGGATTTAATAATCACCGACATCCTGATGCCGGGAATGGACGGGTACACGCTCTGCCGCAAATGCAAAGCCGACGAGCATCTCTGCAGAATCCCCCTTGTTTTCTACACGGCCACCTATACCGATTCAAAAGACGAGGAGTTCGCACTGAGCCTTGGGGCCGCGCGCTTCATCATAAAGCCTGAAGAGCCGGAAGTGCTTATGCGCATGCTTGAAGAAGTCATTGAGGAGCAGCAGGCCTTACCCCATGCCCTGCCGCCCGAACCTTACCTGGAAGAGTCGGTGTACCTGAAAAATTACAGCGAGAGGCTCATCCACAAGCTGGAAGACAAGCTCAAGCAGCTTGAGTCTGCCAAGAATCATCTTGAGCTCGAGGTCACTGAGCGGAAGATGATCGAGGAAGCCTTGAAGCAGTCCGAGAAAAAACTGAAGATAAGGGCCAGGATCGCCGATGCTTTTCTTACGGTCCCCGATGAGGATATATTCGCAGCAGTGCTGAAGATCGCCCTGGAAGTCATGGAGAGTGAAGTGGGGATCTTCGGTTATATTGACAGGAACGGGTCACTGGTTGTTCCCTCCATGGCAGGGACCCTCCTGAATCTCAGCCATGAAAAGAGCAGGAATATAGTCATTCCCCGAAATGCCTGGGGTGAAAGCCTCTGGTCACAGTCAGTGAAGGAGGGGAAGGCATCCCACTCAAACCAGCTCATTCCAATCTCCGAGGGACACATCCCAATCAGGAGATACATCAGCATGCCCGTGACGCACCAGGAAAAGGTCATCGGGCTGCTGTTTGTTGCCAACAAGGAGACAGACTATGGCAGGGAAGATATCCAGCTTCTTGAAAACATCGTCACGGTGCTGGCCATGATACTCAGCGTGCGCCTTACCCATGAGAGGGAGCGGGAAGAGCGCGCCCTCCTTGAAAACCAGTTGAGGCAGGCTTCGAAAATGGAGGCTGTCGGGCGGCTTGCGGGAGGCATGGCCCACGACCTGAACAACATCCTTCAGGTCATGAGCCTTTCCAGCGGCCTGCTCATGAACCGCCTGCCGGCATACAGCGATACATATGAGTTTGCCGAGGAGATTTACAGGAGCGTCGAGCGTGCCTCGGCACTGACAAGCCAGCTGCTTGCTATCAGCCGCCGCCAGATACTGAAGAAGGAAGATCTGGCTCTCAACGAGGCGGTCCGCGACATGATAAGGATGATAAAGCGCGTAATCGGTGAAGACATTGAGGTGAGGCTTATAGAAGGCGACAGCCTGGATAACGTCTATGCCGACAGGGGGCAGATGGAGCAGATACTTCTCAATCTCTGCGTAAACGCGCGGGATGCCATGCCCGAAGGCGGGGTCCTCACCATAGAGACAAAGAACGTGATGAAGAAGAGCGAGGCGGGCGAACCCCGCTTATTACCGTCACAGAGCCGGTATATCCTTTTAACGGTCACTGATACCGGCTGCGGGATGGACAAAGAGACCCAGGGACGTATTTTTGAGCCTTTCTATACCACGAAAGAAGCGGGAAAGGGGACAGGGCTTGGGCTGCCGACAGTCTATGGGATCGTGCAGCAGCACCAGGGTGAAATCCAGGTATCAAGCGAAGTGGGCAGGGGAACAACGTTCCAGGTATTCCTCCCGAGTACCGAAAAGTCTGAAGCTTCAATAAGGGCAGAGGCATTTGCCAGGTCCAGGGGGGGCACCGAGACAATTCTCGTGGCAGAGGACTATGAAACCGTGAGGAAACTGGCGGCGAATATCCTTGAGGGCGCGGGGTACAGGGTCCTGATGGCGGCTGATGGCGTTGAGGCTCTGGAAATATCGAAAAAATACCAGGGTGATATTCACCTTGCGTTAGTGGATATGGTCATACCGAAGATGGGGGGAAAAGCCCTCTACGAAGTATTGCATAAGGAGCAGCCTGGTCTTCGTTTTCTCTTTTCGAGCGGCTATGCCACGAGCCCTCTCCACCTGGAATTCCTGCAGAAAGAGAAAGTGATGCTGATCCAGAAACCTTATGCGCCCAGCACCCTGCTGGCCAGAATCCGCGAGGTCCTTTCTCCCCCTTAATCCAGCTTTCCTACTCCTTCTGCTTGTCGAAGAGATAGGAGTAGATTCTCCACTTGT
Organism: Candidatus Eremiobacterota bacterium; assembly: GCA_031082125.1. Classification (NCBI taxonomy): domain Bacteria; kingdom Bacillati; phylum Vulcanimicrobiota; species Vulcanimicrobiota bacterium. The sequence continues at coordinate 85,932 of JAVHLM010000025.1, read as the reverse complement.
TGTCCTCCTTTTTCAAGGTGAACCTGTATTCCAGGATCTTCGGCGCCGAGCCGTCCTGCGGCGTGGCCACCACAACAGCGCTCACCTCGGCGTTCTCCTGGTCCTTCTTGTTGCTTGTCATCTTTTTCACCTGGTAAGTGAGGCCGAGGTCATGGGCCTTCTGGAAGCTGTCAAAATTGCAGGTGGCCTGGAGGGCCTTTGCCAGCGTGCCGTAGGCCGTGTCAAAGCTCTTGTAGCTGAGGTACATGAAATACCTCTCCACCACCGAATCGGGTGGTACCTTGTCAGAAGTGTCTTTTTGCGCAGGATAGTAAACACCGGGCCCCGATGAACCTCCTGACGCCGGCCGTCACCCTGCATGAAGCTGCGGTGTGCCCAGGGCCGCGACGAGCATGAATACGGCGATGAAAAGGAATAACCGCTTTATCATTTTCCACCTCCTCTGTTTTCCGTGAATATATTATAGCATGAAAAACCCGGGAGAAAAACCCGGGGCAGGAGAGTTGCCTTTTAGGTGCATATGTGATAAAAATAGTATGACAGCATATTCTGGACCGGTAGGTCCGAAGCGAGGTGCCAAAGCCTATGAACAGGCGTTTCATAGTAATGTTATTCCTTGGGGTCCTTATTCTTGCGGGCCTCTCCCGGGAGGCTCAGGCCCTGTGCACTATCAGAAAAGGCGGAAAGACCGTGGCCACCCTCGAGGGAATCACTTTCAGGAAGGGCGGAAAGGACCTGGGGACTTTTGACGGCGTGTACATAAAGAAGAAGGGTGCGGTAGTCGGCCGCTATGACGGCGTATACCTCAAGAAAAAAAATATCGCCATAGGGTATGTTGACGGGTACCAGGTGAAAAAAGCCGACGGCACTGTGCTCTACGTGGTGACCGATGAAGGCAGGGTAAAAAAGAATGGAAAGCTTTATATGAGCTTCAACGATTATTCAGGTATTTTCGACGTGAAATACCTTATGGCAGTATATCTTCTCTTCTTTGACAGGTAAGCAGGCTCCGCAGCCTACACGGTGTTGAGGGCGACCTCGCACATGGTAGCCAGGGTCCGCTCCCTCTCCTCGGCCGTCATTTCCTCGCCTGACAGGATGCTGTCGCTCACCGTGAGGATCGTGAGGCTTTTGGCGCCATAGCGCGCTGCCAATGTGAAAAGGGCTGAAGATTCCATCTCATAGGCAAGGATGCCGTGCTTTCTCCATACTTCGTAAAAGTCCTTGTCCTGGTTATAAAAGGTGTCGGTGCTCATCACGTTCCCGACTTTCACCGGTATCCCGCGACCTGCGGCATAGTCATGGGCCCTTTTCAGCAGCTCAAAGTCCGCCGTCGCCGCATAGTCCTGCCCCTTGAAGGTGATCTTGTTGATCTGCGAGTCTGTCGAGGCTCCCATGACCAGGATGATATCCCTGATATGAATGCCTTCCTGAATTGTCCCGCAGGAGCCCACCCTGATAAGGGTCCGGCACCCATAATCGCGCAGGAGCTCCTCCACGTAGATGGCGAGAGAGGGAATACCCATGCCGGTGCCCTGCACGGAAACACGCTTCCCCTTATAAGCGCCGGTGTAGCCCAGCATGGAGCGTATCTCATTGTAACACACCGCGTTTTCCAGGAAATGCTCGGCAATGTATCTTGCCCTGAGTGGATCGCCGGGGAGCAGCACTGCCGGGGCTATATCGCCCATCTTTGCCGCCATATGAATGCTCATGGGTACCTCCAGAGAGAGATGATCGCGAGAGAACTTCTTTTTATTTTCTCCCAGTCCTTCTTATGAAAGGCCCGTTTTCCAAAATGCAGGAAAAACGCCTGCTGCAAGGTAACACTCCATAATATGAGCGCCTTTAAGATCAGGCGGTATCTGGTGAGAAAAAAACGGGTGAAGGTAAAGGATCTCGAGCCCCGAGCCTTCTATGAGCATTGCTGATAAAGCATATTCAAGGAGAAGCAATGAAGGTTGAAGTGAAAAGGAGCGCCCGGCGCAGGAAGACCATATCGGCGCGCATCATTGACAACAGGCTTGTGCTGCAGATCCCTGCAACGCTCACCAAGAAGGAAGAGAGCATCTGGGTGGAGCGGATGCGCGCGCGCCTGGAGGGAAAGCAGAAGGAGCTCGAGGAGCGGGAGCAGCGCAAGCTTGATTTACTCGCCTCCGAGATGAATCAGCGGTACCTGGGGGGGAAGGCCCGGCCCCGCTCGCTTGTATATTCCTCAAGGCAGAAAACCATTTTCGGGAGCTGCTCGTACCGGTCGGGCCATATAAGGATTTCCCGGAGGGTGAGGAATTTTCCCCGCTGGGTCCTCTCCTACGTGGTGCTCCACGAGCTTGCCCATCTTATTTATCCTGATCACTCCAGAAGATTCTGGGAGCTTCTCAAGGCCTATCGTTACACCGAGCGGGCCAGAGCTTTCCTGTCAGGCTACAGATTCGGGGCGGCAGGGCGGGCCACCTAGCCTGCCTTCTGCTGCCGGCGGTCTTGACGCGGGCCGCAATGAGCAGTATAATGCAGGCAGCGCTGCCTTTTTAAATGCTGCCGGCTTACGGAAGGCCGGGGGGATCGAGAAGAAAATGAATTATTCAGATAAAGGAGGCTTATATGCAGAAACAGGCGGAAAAACTGAATCTCACCCGCTCCATGGAGCTCTACGAAGAGGCCAGGGACTTGAGCCCCGGCGGAATGATGGGCATCAGGAGGCCCTACAATTTCGTCCCCGGTGAATATCCCGTCTTTATCCGCGAGGGAAGGGGAGGCTCCATCATCGATGTCGATGGAAACGAGTACATCGACATGCTCTGCGCTTACGGCCCCATCATCCTCGGCTACGTGGAGCCCGAGATAAACGAGGCCGTCATGGAGCAGATGAAGCGCGGCTTCTGTTTTTCCCTTGTCCAGGAGTGGCAGAACAGGCTGCTCAGGCGCCTCCGTGAGCTTGTCCCCTGCGCGGAAATGGGGATCCTTGTCAAGACCGGATCTGATGCCACTTCATGCGCCGTGCGCATCGCCCGCGGCTATACGGGCCGCGACCTGATCATCCGCTGCGGCTATCACGGCTGGCACGACTGGTGCGTGGAAGTCCATGGCGGGGTGCCGAAAAAGGTCTACGAGGATGTCCATGAGTTTCACTATAACGATGCAGAAGGCCTCAAAAAGCTTCTTGAGGAGCACAAAGGGAGCGTGGCCTGCGTCATCATCACGCCTGTGGGCCATCCTCTCAATGCGCCCGTCGAGGCTCCGAAGCCGGGGTTCCTCGAGGAGGTACGGGAGCTTGCCACGGCCTACGGTGTGGTCCTTGTCTTTGATGAGATAAGAACAGGCTTCAGGCTCAGCATCGGGGGCGCCCAGAAGCGCTATGGCGTCACTCCGGACCTCGCAGTCTTCGGGAAGGCCATGGCGAACGGCTATCCCATCTCTGCCGTCGTGGGGAAGCGCGAGATAATGAAAATGGCAGAGAAGGAGGTCTTCATCTCCTCGACATTCTTCCCCAACAGCCTCGAGATGGTGGCCGCCCTCAAATGCATAGAGATCCTGGAGCGTGAAAAAGTGTGCGACAAAATATGGGAGCGCGGAGAGCGTTTCCTGGCGCGCCTCAGGGAGATGGCCTCGAAGCTCCCCTACAGGGTGACAGTCTCGGGAATCCCCCCCATGCCCTTCATCACCTTTGACCGCGATGACGAGAACCTCTACAAGGAACGCAGGACAAAGTTCTACACGGGCGCAATCCGCCGGGGCCTCTTCATCCAGCCCTTCCACCATTGGTACATCTGCTACCGCCACAGCGAGGAAGACCTGGCAAGGGCCCTTTCAATAATTGAGGAGTCGCTCAAAGAGGCATAAAACGAAATTATGTCATGGAATCAAAAAGACCTGTGTACTAATAAGAGGCCGTGATAATATCGGCAGGGGCAGCAGAAAGGCGTGTTTTCAGACTTCCGCGGGAGTTGCGATGCCGGCCTCGAGACGCTTGATCCTCTCGGTGACTTCCACGCCGTTCCTGGTATTGGGATTCAGCTCGAGGTAAGCCTTGTAGTGGGAGATGGCGTCTTCGCTGTCCCTGAGCCTTTCATAGAGCTTCGCCATGAAATAGTAGACGTCGGCATCGAAAGGATGGAGCATCTTTGCCTTCTTGAATGCCATGAGCGCCTCGCCGGTCTGCTTCATATTGAACTGCGTGATACCAAGGAAGAGATATGCTTCATGGCGTTCAGGCTCCAGTTTTATGGCCCTCTTGAAGATCTGCTCAGCCGTTCTTACCTCTCTCAGAATCCTGTTGCACTGGCCCAGACCGAGAAGGGCCTCGTAGGACCTGGGCTTTATTTTCACGAGGGACTCGAAAATCTGTCGTGCCCTCATGGCATTATTGTTCTTAAAGTACCAGTCGGCCTCGGAGAGAAGGTTTTTATAGAGATCCTTGCTCTCCCGGTATCCCTCGGAGAGGGATACCGCAAGGAGCATCGCCGATATGGCAAGTACGGTATTCATAGTCTTGAGATCGCTGTATTGAAAGTTGAAATACTGATAGAGCAGAGCGATAAAAACTGCCAGAAACAGCCCTATGAGTATCTTCTTGTTCATGCTCATCATAGTGATCCCCTCCCATCGGTCCGGCCGCTTATCCCGTTACAGAAGCTCCTCAAAGACAATCTCGCGAATCTCTTCCGGCGGAAGCTTGAACTCCACGCCATTTATGTGCTCGATGCCGAAGCTGAACTGCCTGAGGACTTCCATTTTCTGCTGCCACATGAGTCTCCCGGGTATGGAAAGCCTCTTTTTTCCCTCGTATTCAATGACTATGGCGAGGTCCCCGTCGCATTCGACAGGCATCTGGGTGAGTATCTTCATGCCACCCAGGCTCACGTCCACCACAATTCCCGGGATGACGCTTTCCTTGCCGTCCAGCTCGAGAAACGCAAGGGAAAGCATTGGAGTGCGAGGAAACTTTCTCCTGTCGGTGCGGTGACTCATGGCTCTGTCTTGTAGTATCGGAGAAATTGGTAAAAAATTACCCGCTTCCCCATGCCCCCATACTGCTATTTTACTCGATATTGCAGAAATGTCAAGTGGCGGTAAATCCTGCTGCATAACGAGCGATTCCGAGGAAAATATCCCACCCCGCTCTCATCGATACTTCTATTCTACTCGATCTATCCGGCATGTCAAGTGAACAGGATGTTAACAAATTCCCGGCCATACTTGCACAGGCCCGGGGGGAATGATATAATCTCCGTATGAGCGAGACAACCTCTCCCGCTGAAGCACCCCAGAGCGAGGAAAAGCAAAGATCCCTGTCGCGTGTTTTCCTGATCCTCACTATTATAAGCTTCGCTGTATTCTGCTTTCTTCTGTATTTCTTTGAAAAAAGCAAGATCGAGGCAGAGCGGAAGGCAAAAAAAGCCTCGATTAACGACACGCGGTTGATTGCAGGGAAGATTCAAAAGAAACTCTCCCTTATAGAAAATGAGGTGAAGGCCCTGGCATCGGATCCCCGGCTCATGGGACTTGATGACGAAGCTCTGCGCAAGCGCCTGGAAGGCATTCTTTCAGGGCACCCAAGGGTATTCCGCGCGGGGATAGCCTATGGTCCCTTCGCGAAGTCTGAGGCGCAGCGGCTTTACGCTCCCCACAGCAGCCGTGAAAGAGGGGGGGGGAAATTCTATGACGGGGGAGCCCTTGAGGACTACACCACCATGGAATGGTTTCAGAACCCCTATATTCACGGCGCGCAATGGTCTGTGCCTTACCTGGACAAGGTGACAAACAGCATGATGATTGATTATGCCTGTCCTCTCCCGAAAACAGCCGATGGCGGCAGCCCGGGGGTGATCCGGGTGTCGCTTCCCGCTGATGGGCTCAATGACCTGATAAGCTCTTCCATGACGGGAAATGTGGCTTACATGTTTCTTATCAACCAGAAAGGCATATTTGTATATGCCCCCGTTCCCGAGCTCGTGACAAAAAGGATCTCCATCTTTGATTTTGCCAGGGAGACGAAGCAGCCTGAGGTTGCTGAGGCAAGCAGGCTGGCCCTGAACAACGAGCGCTTCCAGTTCCAGGGCTTTGACAAGGACATAAGGCAGGTAGTCTGGATTTTCTTTGAGTCTGTGCCTTCAGCAGGGTGGCGGCTGGGCTCGGTGTTCATGTCCCATCAGTTCAGCATCAACGAGACCACCCGCAGGCGCCTCAGCATTCTTATGGCACTGGCTGCGGCGTCTTTTCTCTTCTTCCTTTCAATGCTTCTTCTCAGGGCCTACAGGTTCGAGACAGCATCGCTCTGGGGAGGCTCCATCATATTCTCGCTCCTCTGCATAGCCGCTACCTGCTATATCTGGTCTATTGAGCTCAACTTGTCGCCCTATCACAATGACAGAACCAGGATAATCACCAATAACCTCGGCCTGTATTCTTTTCTCAACGAATACAGGGAATTCTCGAGGGAGACGCGGAGAACCGCGCCGATCTTCATCCCCACGGGCCTTTCGATTCAGTCGCTGGAGTTCAAGGGCGCCAATAATGTCGCCATAACGGGGTATCTCTGGCAGAAATACCGGAAAGGGGATCAGGACGGCCTTGCCAGGGGCTTCACTTTCCCCGAGGCTCAGACCCTGAAAATCCAGGAGGCCTACCGCGACAGCAGCAATGACATTGAGACGGTGGGCTGGCAGTTTGAGGCCGAGGTGAGGGAATATTTTGACTACATGAAGTATCCTTTCGACAGGCCGGACATCTGGCTCTGGATAAGGCACAGGGAGCATTACAGGAACGTCATTGCCGTGCCTGACATTGCCTCATACAACTTCCTCTCCCCCTTCCTGCTGCCCGGGATACAGGAAGGCCTTGTGCTGCCCGGATACACGCACCTTGTGAGCTATTTTGAAATGACGCCTGTGTCAAGCACCACCAATCTGGGCATTGTGAGCAACAGCCCCGGGGTGGTCTACCCTGAGCTATATTATCACCTCATCGAGAAGCGGAACTTCGCGACGCCTTTTGTCTCAAAGATCTTCCCCCTGCTCATCATGCTCTCCATGCTTTTCGTGGTGCAGCTCACCTTCACTACGGAAGAGGAGAGAAGGAAGTCCTTCGGCCTGAGCGGCCTGGGCGTCGTGGGCACAGCCATCACCTTCTTCTTCTCCACCATTCTCTCCCAGTCCAACCTGAGAAGCGAGCTGGCCGTCACCGGCATCACCTTCATAGAGAACTTTTATTTCATCACGTACTTCGTGCTTCTTGAGGTCGTCATCATCGCCTTCCTGTTTACCGGGAAGAGCGAGAGCAGGTTCATCCACTACGAGCACTGCCTCATCCCCAAGCTTCTTTACTGGCCCAGCATCATGTTTCTTGTGCTGCTCATAAGCCTCGTGAGCTTTTTTTAAGTTCAGCCAATAGGTTTTACCCCTTCAGGCCCAGGATCGAGCGGGCCTCACCGGGTGTTGCCACCTCTCGGCCGCACTCGCGGGCAATGCGCACGATGCGCTCCACAAGCTGGGCGTTGCTCTCGGCCGGCACTCCCTTGGAGTAATATATATTATCCTCGAAGCCCACGCGCACATTTCCCCCCATGGTGATGGCCATGACGGCCAGGGGAAGCTCGAAGCGGCCGATTCCCGCCACGGTCCACGTGCAGTCTTTCGGCACCTCCTCGGAGAGGACCACCAGGGCCTTGGCCGAGCCCATGAGGGCCCCCGGCACGCCCAGCACAAAATCGAAGTTCACCTTCCTCGGCACAAGCTCTTTCTTGATCAGGTTCAGGGCGTTGGAAATCATCCCGTAATCAAAGATCTCCATCTCGGGGAGGACGCCGTATTTCCTGATCTCGGCGCAGAAGAACTCGATATCAGGGAGGGTATTCATAAAGACATCGGGGCCGAAATTGCAGGTGCCCGTTGTAAGGGTGCACATCTCGGGCCTCAGGCTTACGGGGGCGATGCGCTCCTCGGGCTTCATGCCCACGGCGCCCCCTGTCGAGACCTGGACGATGATGTCGGTCCGCTTCTTTACCTCGTCGATTATCTGCCGGTACACCTCCCTGTCCTGCGTGGCGCATCCTTTTTTGTCACGGGCATGGATATGGGCGATGGAGGCGCCGGCCCTGCGGCAGCGCTCGGCTTCCATGGCGATTTCTTCAGGCGTGAGGGGAAGGTGGGGATTGTCGTTCCGCGTAACCTCCGCTCCCACGGGGGCAACGGTTATAATGAGCTTTTCCATAGGGTCCTCCTTGGTTATTTGCCGGCGAGGCGCGATTTCATCTCCTGGGCAAGGTAAGTGGCCACCTGTGAGGGGAGGGTGCCCCTCCCGAAGCCGGCGTCGTACCCGAGCTCTTTCGCAAGGCCATGGCTTATCCTGGGCCCCCCCACGATGAGCAGGAAGCGGTTGCGGAGCTTTTCGGCTTCAAGCATGTCGATGAGCTTCGTAAGGTGGTGAATATGAATGTCTTTCTGCGTCACGATTGTGGAGACAAGAATAGCATCGGCATCATAATTTACGGCTTCGGCGATGAGGGCCTCGCATTTCACCTGGGCGCCCATGTTTTTCACCTCGAACTTTGAGTAGCGCTCAAGGCCGTAATCGCCGGCACAGCCTTTCATGTTCAGGATGGCGTCAATACCCACAGTATGGGCGTCGGTCTCTATACAGGCACCCACCACACGGAGGGCTCTCCCGATCTCTTTTTTTATGAAATCATTAATCTCATTGAACTCCATGGCCTCCACCGACGCCGATGAGGGAGTGATCTTGTCAAGGTCAACGCTGTGGAGGCACCTTCCGTATACGACGAAAAAGGTAAACTGCGGGGCAATCTGCTCCTCGTGGGCCACGTAGACCTCGTCAAGGCCCATCTTTGAGGCGAGGGTCTTGGCAGCTTCCGCCGATTTGTCGGACTTTTCTATGGGAAGGGTGAAGGAGATCTGCATGGAGCCGTCCCCGAGAGTGTCGCCGAAAGGCTTGAGGGCATGAATATCGATGTTCACTGGCACACCTCCTTGCCTGCAAGAACAGGCTCTATGAAGAGCGGCGGCGGGAGCTTCCCGAATGTTTCGAGGAGGCTGTCGAAGGGATTGTAGTAGCCCGTTCCCTTCTCAAAGACGCCGTCCCTGCCCTTTCCCCCGTCGCGGGGGCGCTTTATCCCGGCGAAGATTCCTTCCTCGAGGGTCCTGAAGAGCCCCTTGCCCTCCACTTCCCTGAGGAGAGCCAGCCCCTTGTTCAGCACTTCCCTGGCCCGCCCCTGCATGATGCCGTTCTCCTTGAAGAGGAGGTCTTCGCTCATGTAGAGGGCATTGGTACGCACGTATTTCGCCGCTTCGATGGAGAGGAAGCGGTCCTGGATATGGGGAGTATGGAGTGCCTCAGTGAGCATTCCCAGCAGATGGATGGTCTGCCCCGTGAGGACCGAGACCTGCATGAAAAGGGCATCCTGCACGTGGCCCCTGAAAATGTTGCCCGTCATGAACTTGGTGGGAGGCATATACTTGAGGGGATGGCGCGGGAATATCTCGCGGGCCATCTGCGCCTGCGCCACCTCAAAGAGAAAGCCGTTCTCGAGGAGCGGGTGCATCTCGAAGGCGTGGCCCAGGCCCATCTGTTCCTCGGCAAGGCCGGCGCGCTTCGCGAACTGCTCGTTGATGAACTGCGATGCGAGGACCGTGTGGGCCTCGTCGAAGGCGTCGGCCGTCGTGAGGTAGTTGTCCTCGCCCGTGTTGATGACGATATTGGCAAATGCGTTGATGCGCCTGGAGAAGTGCTGATCGGTAAAAGTGCGGAGCATATTGATGTCCCGGAAAATGATGCCGTAGAGTGCATCGTTCAGCATCATATCCAGGCGCTCCAGGGCGCCCATCGCTGCAATCTCGGGCATGCAGAGGCCTGAGCAGTAATTGACGAGCCTCACGTAACGCCCGAGTTTCTCGCCGGCCTCATCGAGGGCTTTGCGCATGATCCTGAAATTCTCACGGGTGGCATAGGTGCCGCCAAACCCCTCGGTGGTGGCACCGTGGGGCACATAATCCAGGAGGCTCTGGGCTGTGGAGCGGATGACGGCGATAATCTGCGCCCCCTGGTAAGCCGCCGCCTGGGCCTGCACCACGTCCTCATGAATATTGCCCGTGGCGACAATACAGTAGAGGTATGGTGTCTCCTCCCTTGCCACATCGCCTATGAGGGAAGCCCGCTTCTCCCTGTTGGCCACGATTTTTGCCACCGTCTCCCTGGCGTGGCGATCCACGGCCTCTTTCCAGCCTGGCGTCTCCTCGGCACACTGCGAGGAGTCGGCTTCACCGCTTGAGATGATCTCCGCAGCCCTCTGCGGCGTGATGGCCTTCGAAGCCATGAGGCTTCCCATTATGGAGGCAATCCCTCCCCCGAGCAGCCCCTGGTCCTTCGCCCAGCTCACCACCACGTTGGGAAGGGGAACGCCTGTGTCATCGATGCCATCAACGCCCAGCATCCTTACGATGGTGCGCTCGATGGTCTCGGTGCTGTATCCGGATATGGTGGAATAAACGCCGTCGGCTATCGATGAAGCGATGGCGCGGGCCTCGTCAATTTTCTTGCTGTCAAGGCTGAGCTTTTCTCTCATTGCATGATATCATTCCTTTCCCTGATACTACATCCCATACATGATAGGGTGCGCATACTTCCGCCATGAGCTCCAGGAACTCCCCGGCGTCCCATTTTCTCCCGGAGGCGGCCGTGGGGTTCACTGTGAAGGCCATAACCTGTGTCTTTCTGCGAAGAAATATTCGACCTCCCCTTTTTTTAAACCTCCCGAGCATTGCCGGCGTGAGGAAAAGGGCCGTGGTGTCGCGGATCACCACGGGAGGGAGAGATGACCACGGGATCATGGAGCCGGCAAGAGTGTCGGTGAAGGCTCCCGGCGCCGCGATGCAGGCAGTCCTCCCTGGAGGCTTTGTGCCGCCGCCTTCGGCAGTGAATGAGCCGGAAGTCATTCGATAAGCTTCTTCGCCCCTCTCATCGAGGAAGAGAAAATCCCTGTCCTCGGGAGGCAGGGGCCCATCCCACTGCGGCAGTGAATAAAGCTCCACCCAGAAGGACGTGGTGCGCTTCACGTCGTCGATATGATACCCTGCATTGAGTCCTGTGGCAACGATGGCGCCCCCGCACACCTCAGGCGATGATGATGCCTTCCTGTTGATGGCGCCGTCAAAGAGCAGGAGGCTGCACCCCTCGCGGAGCATCATCTCCTTCACCTCGATGAGCTCAGAGACCGTGACGGGGCCTGCCACCTCAACTCTGCCTTCCTCAAGAGCCTCGATGAGCACCACGTCGCCGAGGCTCGTGTGCATGCCGGTCCTTGAGATGACCCGGTGGGGCAGGGGAGAGCGCGGCAGGCAGTGCTCGGTGGTGGCGATGACGGCGCCTCGCGGGACGATGATGCGGGGCTTCGGCATGCCGGTGATGGAATCAAAGGCTTCCCCGTCCCATCCCGTTGATGAGATGCCGAGCCTTGTGCCTGGCCGCTTCGATGCCTCGCTCATCAGGTAGTTGAGCGTCGTGGTCTTACCGACGTTCTTGGCCAGTCCTATCACCGAGAGGGCCTTCTCGTTGCCGACGGCTGCGAGATCATAAAGAGAGTCTTTCATCGTCATTGACGATATTATAGCGCATTGGCAGGGAACCTTCAAGTACCGGCGATTGACAGTGAGGGTATAATGTGTTATCATGATTACAGAAGTGATAACATATTATCATCGAGGAAGTCCATGATCAGAACTCAGATTCAGCTTGAAGAGCATCAGTATCATGCCCTCAAGGCAAAGGCATCGGCAGAGGGGCTTTCAATCGCCGAGCTCGTGCGCAGAGGCATAGATACGATGCTGAATGCTTCAGGGTACAGGTCTTATGAAGAGCGGAGGCGCCGCGCCATAAAATGGGCAGGCAAGTTTTCATCAGGCGTAAGAGACCTTTCAGCTGACCATGACAGGCACCTGGAAGAGGCTTACGGGGAATGAGTGTATATATAGATACTTCAGCCCTGCTGGCGGTGCTCGATGCCGATGATGACAATCACAAAGCTGCTTCAAGAATGTGGAAAAGGCTGTTGGAGAGCAATGAAAGGCTTATCTGCAGCAGTTATGTGCTGGTGGAGTCTTGCGCGCTTGTCCAGCGCCGCCTTGGCATGAAGGCCCTGAAGGTTTTTCTCCAGGATATCACCCCCCTGCTTGAGATTCTGTGGGTCGATGAGGTAATTCATATGAGCGCTTCAGAGGTGATGATGGCGTCAGGCAGAAAATCTCTCAGCATTGTGGACTGCGTCAGTTTTGCCCTCATTCGCCGCAACGGGATAGAGAGATATTTCGCATTTGACAGGCATTTCTCCGAGCAGGGCTTCAACTCGGCAGAAGAGGATTAACCCTTAATGAGCATCAAGTGCAAAATATGCGATGGCGAGATGGAGAACCAGGGCTCACTGTTCGATCTCTGCGTGTGCGGCGGCGACATAATCAAGAGCTTCTGGAGCTGCCCCCTCTGCGGGAAGCTTTTTTACAATGAATACTATGACTGCTGGAACAGCGACTCACCCGACGATGTCTGGTTTGAGGTGAGCCGGAAAGCCTTCGACGAGGGCCTCGAGACAATCAGGCGCTGCCCTGACAATACCAGCAAGTTCTGTGCCTGCGAGGTCCACCCTTTCAGCGTAGATTATGGAGAGGTAAAAAAAGTATAGGGCGAGCTACAGGGTTTCCCCGGGTTTTTCCGGGAAATGCCCTGCTGGCTCACTCTGCAATGAATCGAGGCGGGACCGCATCGGCAAGCCAGATCGACTCTATGACCCGGTAAAATCTTATCCCCTCCTCAAAAGCCCTGAGAGCCTCGATGACGAGAATAACGGGCTCTCTGTCCTTCCGCCTGCCCACTGCCATTGCCGTATCAATGTCACGCGAAAGGTGAACATACTGTCGCCCCGAAGGGAGGAGCCCCTGCTCCCTTATATGAGGCTCAGCCCTCCGTGAGGTGCCATGGTAAAGGATTTCAGGAGGCATTGAAGGCTCAATGCCAATTTTTCCCGGCAGGGAGTGGCCATAGAGAGCCCTGATTTTTCCCTCTTTTATCTCATGGCGAATCTTGGGAGAGCGGGCAATCATCTCGGCTATCAGCTGAGCGGTGAGGGAAGGCCATTTCCTTTTCCGGAGCAGGGCAATCACCTCGTCAAGGGAAGCCCATCCCTCCTCATCGAGCTCAAGGCCGTAATGGCCTGGATCATGGCGGAGCATGTGGGAGAGCGTTTTACTCAGCTCTCTTAAACTCTGTACCATGGAGCTTACTGCGCTCCAGTCCTGATGCCGAGCTCAACCTCGGTGATTGCTTTGTTGACATAATTCACGGCAGCGGCGCGGTGGCCCCCCTTGTCACGGGTTGCCAGCCCGAGCTGTGTGCGGGCTGTCTGGAGCGCCGTAAGAGCATTCCGCATATGAGTCTGCGTGGCCCGTGCCTCACCGGTAAAAAGGCATATTGCCAGCGCCGCGGCGAGCACAAAAGTGGAGATTTTCCATACGATTCCGTCGTTTTTCATGGGCTTCACTCCTTGTTATTTGCTGTCCTTATTTTTTCCCGGGGAGAGAAACTTTTTCCTCCCCGGGGAGGTCCAAGTGAGAGAATGAAAAAAAGCAGGAGGAGAATCATATGATCAGAGTGCTCGTTGTCATGTTCGCGGTAATTGTCTTCGCTGCCTGTCTCTGTATGAACGGCTATACTTCTCCGGGGGAAGACCAGTCCCTGAATGCTCCCCAGTGCTCAAAAGGGGAAGGCGGGGGCCAGAAGGGCGGGTTCCTGCAGAGCCTCGGTCTTACCGAAGATCAGAAGGGACAGCTTAAAGCAATAAGGGAAAAGCACAAGGGCGAGATGCAGACCCTGATGGATTCGATGAGCACAAAGATCAGGACTGTCCTCACTCCCGACCAGCAGGCCCTCTGGGACAAGAAGGTGCAGGAAATGAAGAGCAGGGCAGGGTCGCAGGGTGGCGGAATGGGCCAGGACGGCCAGGGTAAGATGCGCCGCGGCGGAATGGGCCAGAGTGGTGACATGGGCCAGGGTGGCGGCATGGGCAAAGGCGGAGCGATGAGCCGGGGTGGCGGGAAGAAAGGCGCTTTAAAGCAGGCCATGGCAGATCTCAACCTCACCGACGACCAGAAGGATAAGGTAAAGACCATTGTCCAGCAGGAGCAGGGAAAGCTCCAGGCCCTCAGGTCCACCATGGAGAGCGAGATGAAGGCAGTCCTCACGCCCGAGCAGTGCCAGAAGTTTGAGGAGATGAAAAGCCAGAGGATGAACCGTGCCGGCGGCGGAGGCTTCCAGAAAGGCCAGGGAGGCGGAAAGATGAGGCGCGGCGGAGCCGACAGCGACTCCACGGTGCCGATGAACGGGCCGGCGGGAGCGACCATCTGAGGCACGCCAGTGAAAGCATATGCACTTTTTATCGGGCTCCTGTCGGCTGCACTCTTTGGATCCGCCACCCCCCTGAGCAAGACTCTTCTTGCCAGCGTCAATGCCCTCCAGCTGGCAGGCCTTCTCTACCTGGGAGCCGGGGCGGGACTCCTGCCCTTCATGTTCTCCTGGAAAAGCCGGGCAGTGAAGCTGGACAGGCTCAATTCCCTCTATATCGCCGGTGCAGTGATATTCGGCGGTATCCTGGGGCCAGTTTTCCTCTTATGGGGCCTCACATTCGCCTCATCGGCATCTGTTTCACTGTGGCTCAACCTGGAGCTCTTTGCAACGGCGCTGCTCGGCCACTTCTTTTTCCGCGACCAGCTGGGGCAAAAGGGGTGGATTGCCGTGGCAGCGGGATTTTCGGCAGGAGTGCTCCTCACATTCAATGAGCCGGGTACAGGCATTCTTGCAGGGATGCTTGTGGCGGCAGCATGCCTCTGCTGGGGACTTGACAATCATTTCACAGCCCTTATTGACGGTATTACCCCCATGCAGAGCACCCTTATCAAAGGTTTTGCCGCAGGCACCGTAAATTTCACCCTCGGCTGCCTTGCGGCAGGCACAATGCCCCAGGGCCCGATAGTGCTCAAAGCCCTTCTGGCAGGCGCTCTTGCCTACGGGCTGAGCATCATGCTTTACATTACTGCGGCACAGGCAATCGGTGCAGTGAGAAGCCAGATTGTCTTCTCCACGGCGCCTTTCTGGGGCCTCCTCTTTTCAGTCCTGTTTCTCCATGAATCGATATCCCTCATACAGGTTGCCGCGCTGCTGGTCCTCGTGCTCTCCATCGTGCTCATCCTCACCGAGAGCCATGAACATGGCCATTCCCATACCGGGCAGGATCATGTCCACGTCCACAGGCACGATGACAGTCACCACTTCCATGGCCATGAGGGAGAAAGCCCCTCCCTCACCCATGCT
This sequence comes from Candidatus Eremiobacterota bacterium, assembly GCA_031082125.1. Taxonomy (NCBI): domain Bacteria; kingdom Bacillati; phylum Vulcanimicrobiota; species Vulcanimicrobiota bacterium. The sequence continues at coordinate 70,566 of JAVHLM010000025.1, read as the reverse complement.
CATTTTCATCATCATGAGGCACTCTCCCACAGCCACAGGCACCTGCCCGACCTTCACCACCGCCACAGGCATGCAGATCAGTGAAATCCCCGTCAAAAAAAAATCCCGTTGTGAACGGGAGGTTCTTTTTTCTGTAACAAAACGGCAATACTTTTCACAATCCGTCAATATGTCCCAGGCCCCCCCCCGGGGGCTCCCCTTCGTTTACAACCTGTTAACAAGCTCTCAACTTTATGGCAACATTCCAGCAAGAACTTGGAAACAGCGGTCAGGCAAGGAAGCGCACGAACCATTCTACTGTTCTGCTCCAGAGGGTTTTCCAGGTCTCTTCGGAGACCATGTGGCGCTCCCCCGGGTATTCAATATGGGCAAGGCGCTCCGGGGCCTCCTTATAGAATGGGACAAGCTTCTCATGGAGCTCCCTGGCGAAACGCGGCGGCACATGCTCATCATCGCCTGCATTCTGCGAAAGGAGCGCCGTGGGGAAGAACTTTTCAGGGGTGTGGTCGGGGCTTTCAGGGAAGGGAAGGCGCCAGCGGGGGTTCCCAAGAATGGGGACGGCGGCGGCGATGCGCCTGTCCGCCACCACGGCGCCATAGGTGATGTAGCCTCCCATTGATATCCCGCAGACGCCTATCCCGCCGGGCCGCGAGTACCCGTCCTGCACCAGGTCATCTATGAGGGAAGGGATCTCCTTTACCGTGAGGGCCACAGCCTCGAGAAAATTCTTCTCGAAAGCGCCCTTCTTCGAGGTGAAGCGCTCGTCGTAGTCATCGTAGCGCCGTTCACCATGGCCTATGGTATCTATGCCCACAGCAAGCAGGCCGGCGCGCGCCAGGCCCTCAAGCTCACCTTTGTTTGTCTCCTTGGAGACCAGGAGGCCGTGATAGAAGAGCACGGTGCCCCTGAGACCTGCCTTGCGGGGATCACCCTTGAAGTAAAGCAGTGCCGGTGCCGATGCAACGCGGGCTCTCGCGGAATGGATATTCATTGTTCGGTTCCTCTCAGTCTTCGTCTTCGAACTCACATGCCTTCCTGTCGTCGAAATTCTTCTCCCACCGGGCCACCACGACGGTGGCGAGGCAGTTGCCGAGGACATTCACTGAAGTGCGGGCCATATCCATGATCTCATCTGCGCCAAGGATAATCAGGATGGCCTCGACGGGGAGATTGAAGCTGTGAAGTGTTCCTGCAAGAATTACCAGCGAGGCGCGGGGGACACCGGCAACGCCTTTGCTTGTTATCATAAGGGTGAGCAGCATGATAATCTGCTGCGGGAGCGTCATCGGATGGCCTGCTGCCTGAGCAACGAAAAGGGCGGCAAGAGAGAGGTAGAGTGTCGTGCCGTCAAGGTTGAAGCTGTATCCCGTGGGCATCACAAAGCCCACAATATGCTTCGGCACGCCGAAACGCTCCATGGCAATCATGGCCTTGGGGAGTGCGGCCTCGCTTGAAGTGGTGGAAAAAGCGAGGACCACAGGCTCTTCTACGGCGCTGATAAATCTTTTTATGGGGATTCTGATAAGTAATGCGACAGGGAGCAGCACGCAGAGGAGAAAGACAGCCAGGGATCCGTAAAGGGTAAGCACGAGCTTTCCGAGTGAGATGAGAATGGCCGGCCCGTGCTCTCCCACTGCGGCGGCAATAGCGCAGCCTACGCCAAAAGGGGCGAAATACATGATGAACGAGGTGAATTTGAACATCACCTCGGCCAGGGCGCTGCAAAGGTCGATGATTGGCCTGGCCTTCTCCTTGACGGCCAGCACGCCTGCAGAGAAAATAAGGGTGAAGATGACAATCTGGAGCACGTCTCCCCTTGCCATTGATTCCACGATGCTCGGGGTGAAGAGGTGCTGGATGATCTCGCCGAGGGACTGCTTCTGGCCTTCCATTTCATGGAGGTTCATCCCTGGAATGGCGGTTGCTTCCTGGGGCTTGAGGGTGATGCCTGCGCCGGGCTGCACCAGGTTCCCCATTGCGAGCCCTATGATAAGTGCGAAGGTCGTGGCTATCTCGAAGTAGATTATGGCCTTCAGGCCTATACGGCCCACGGTTTTCATGTTCCCCGCGCCGGTAATGCCCACCACCAGCGTGGAGAATACCAGCGGCGCAATAATGGCCTTGATCATCGTGATGAACATTCTCCCGTATGGCCGGAGGGCCACTCCAAGCTTCGGGAAGCAGAGCCCTACGATCACGCCGAGGATCATTCCCACGAAGATCCACGTAGTCAGCTTGTGATGGCCTTTCTTCTGATCCTCGTGGTGCTCTTCACACAGGTGCCCACCGCCGGGTGACGCCTCACCACTCTGTTCAATGCTCATGGCATGATCCTTTCAGGGAGTCTGCAGCGCATAGTGCTTCATATCTCAGCAAGGCAGGTGGAAATTGTTCGATGAAGGCCTTTATGATTCCTTTATGTCCGGCGGCTCGACGCCCTGGTCCCGGGCTTTCTCTTCAGGTTGATTCTGCGCCGGAGCCTGGTGCGCTTTCTTCTGGCGGGAGGACCGGGGAGAGAGGACTTTCTTCCTGGAGAGAATCATCACCTGGGCTTTTTCCCCGCGGGAGATGCCGAGGAGCTCCCTGATCCTGGGCCACAGGTATATGATCCCGTAAAGCACGGCGGCCTGGCAGAAGAAAAAAATGCACCACATGAGATGGACGGTGTTTGGAGAGGGCCCGCGGGGCAGAGGCGCTTTGCTGCCCGTGTCCAGGCGGCGCGGTATGGTGACGGGCCTCGAGATAAAGAGGGTTATCTCCTCCTTGCTCACCATGGTGCCGGCATGGGGTTTCTGGTCGATGACAGTGCCGGCTCTGGCCTGAGAGGGCACTGCTGAGATCTTCCACGAGGCAAGGCCGGCGCGCTGAAGTAAAGCCGCTGCCTTCGCAAGCTCGAGGTTTCTTACGTCAGGCATCGGTATGCCGGGCGTTTCAGGTCCCGGAGTGTTTCCCTTTTCATCAATGAAAGGGGGCAGGCAGATGAGGGAGTCATCCTGCCCCTTTACCGCCACGGTGGAGCTGGAATCAAGGGCATGGCCCCATGGACTGGAAATGAAGAAAAGGATCAAAAGCAAGAGCAGAGGCATCTTCATCTCATCCTCCCATGTGCATGGTGAGCTGGTAAAGCAGGGGGAGGAAGAGAAGCAGGAGCCCTCCCACGAATAATCCCATAAAAGCCACCATGAGGGGCTCGAATATCGCGAGAAAAGAGTCAACTCCTATCTCTATCTCAAGATCATAGTAACGGCAGAGGTAAAGGAGCGATTCAGAGAGGTTCCCAGATTCCTCGCCCGCTCTGAGCATCTGGATGAAGACCCTGGGAAAACGGCGATCCTCCTGGAGGGCGTCCGAGAGGGGAAGCCCTTCGATGACGCCTTCCATGGCATGATTGATGGTGAGGGCGAGGCTCTCGTTGCCTACGGCACCGGGAAGGATTTTAAGCGCTTCCAGCAGCGAGACGCCGCTCTCTGTCAGGAGCCAGAGGTTATAGGCAAGGCGTGACATGCCCACCCTCAGCAGGAACTTTTTCACAATGGGAATGCGCAGCAGCAGGCTGTCCAGGGTGTTTCTTCCTGCGGGAGTCTTAAGGAGCAGAAAGGCGAGAAGGCCCAGCGCGCCGAGTATTTCAATGATGGATATGATTACGATGGGCTCTCCGATGAATTTTGCCACTTTCAGTATGAGGTGAACTCCCCAGAAGGTGGTAATATTGAAGGAGAGGAGCATATCGCTCAGCCTGGGCAGCAGGAAGAGCATAATTACTGCCATGATAAGGAAAGCCGTCGCCACGAGCGTCACGGGATACACGAGGGCGGAGGAGATGCGCAGCTCTATCTTGGCCTCCTGCTCGGCCAGAAGGGATGCCCGCTCAAAGGCTCTCGCAAGCCTGCCTGAAGCCTCGCCCACGCCGATGATACTGGCAAGGGTCCTGGGAAAGACTGAAGGGAAGCGCTCCATCATCCGGTGAAGCGACATCCCTGAATTGATGCCTCTCTCCACCTGCCTGAGGGCCACTGAGAGGGAAGGGGGCCATCCTCCGCCGTCAAGAGTGCCCAGGGCCTTTACAAGAGGTATTCCTGCATTGGTGAGCACAAACATCTGGCGCAGAAACAGGGAGAGCATCTTTGAGTCCGTTTTCTGGAAGAGGGCCTGGAACTCCCTGGCGAGCTCCCTCAGGGCAGGAACTATTTCAAGAGACTCCAGGTCACCGAGGAAACGGGATGATTCCTTCCTGATGGTGATATCCTCCAGGTGGTATCCCGTCTCCTTGAGCTCCACCACGGCGAGCTCCTCGGTTTTTGACCTTATGATTCCCTCGATCAGGTGGCCTTCGCGGTCGCGTGCTACAAACCGGAACTTAGCCATGGCTTTCCTTTAAGTGGCAGGTTTCTCACTTCTAGTATTTCTTTTCTTGCGGGATTTCTCCTATTTACCTTTCAGCCTGCAGTGCTGAAAGGCGGGCTGCATCAATGAAATGTCGGGAGATAGACGTTAAAGTGCCGCTCCCAGGGTATGAGCTCGTTATTGACCTTTTCCCGGGCTTTCACGGTAATGCCGAGAAGCGGCAGCTTTGCAGCGTCAAAAGCAAGTGTGCCCCCGGGTCCCAGGCTCCAGAGCTTTCTGTTCCTGCTGTCCGAGGATGGACTGCCTTCAAGCGACTCCTGTATGACTGAGTCTTCCGCGGTCTCATTGATGGCGATGGTATAGACTGCCGAGGTGTTCCACTGGGTCATCTCGCTGGTATCAATCAAGTTGAGCTTGCCGGAGCCGGTTTCTGCCTGGTCAGGGAGATAAAACTTTATCTCCGTCTGGGTGACCTCTTTTATCTGCACATTATTGAGGCGTTTTGTAAGGTATTCCTTGAAGAGTATGAATTTCTGGAGCTGTTCCTGTTTCTTGTCGATCCTTATGGTCCGTTGAAGAGTGGGGGAGAAGATCTGGAAGAACACCAGCGATACAAATATCATGAGCCCGGAGGCGACAAGGAGCTCTGTCAATGTCATGCCGCAGGGCTTCCCCTTTCCCCGGGGGGCTCTCCTAGTTGCCCACAAGCTGTGAAGTGGCATATGACCTGGTCTCCTCTTTCCCCTCAGCGTTCAGAACAGTATAATAAACCCAGATGCCGATCCGCTTCATCTCCATCGTCTTTTCGGTATCGAGGGGATTCTGGATCTTCCCGTAATCCCGCACGTCGTAGATGAGGCCGCTGAAGGTGCCGCTATACACGTCAACGGAAACAGGCCAGGTATTCTTGGCGCGCTCTCTGAAAACCTGCGAGAGCACCTCCAGCGCATTGAGAGGCTCGAGGTGCACCTCGGCCTTGTTGGTTCCGGCGAGGATTCCTGTATAAATGACCAGCACTGAGCCTGTAATAAGGGCAAGCAGCAGGAAGCTTATCATCACCTCCATAAGGGTAAAGCCTTCAGTGGGGTTCCCCGGTGACGGCCTCCTGAGAGTTCGGTTCTTTTTCTCTGCAGCCATAGGGATATTCAGAATAGTCAGTATTTCTGCCATGAGCAGACCACCACGCTCGGAGGAAGGCCTATCTCTTCAGCGATGTCGCTTGCCTGGAATTCCTGAAGCTTATAATCATAGGCGCTGTCGCCGCCGCTCACGTAAAGGGGTTTGCCCAGGCTTGAGATGCTGCCCCTCAGTCTGTACTGGCACCCGTCGCTGATATAGGCGTTCCTGAACCTGAAGGAGAACATGGGGGTATCACCGGTGCTTGCACCGTTTGGAAGCTGGGCCGAGCTTGATATGCTGGACCATCTGAAGTCCTGCCAGGCATAGGCGTTTTTTGACGTTGCCGCGTCGGGGATGAAGGTGCCGCTCGCAGATACCCTGTTCCTGCTTATATGGGACTCGTTTCCGATAAAAACCCCGTAAAGAGGCGTTTTTATCGTGTTGTGATTCCAGGACAGGCCGTACCCGCTGAGGTGCTGAGAATGCTGGGTAAGGTTGAAGTCTTCATGGAGCTTTTTGTCCAGGCTCCCCGCAGGGACCCCGGCATTCTGGTAAATGCTCTGGTAATAGTTCCTGTAGCTCTCATCGAGCTGGTAATTGCTGGAGAGATAATTGACCTTGTTGCCGTTCTCGGCCCTCATGCAGTCCTGGTAATACCCCGTGTTCCCGGCAGCGTTCATTGAGCCGCCGCTCACCACCACGATGGCATCATCTGCATTTCCGCCCTCGTCGTCGGGGGAGGATTTGATGAGGGGATTGCTGTAGCGGATTCCTCCGGGCACACCGGGGCCCGGGGCGATTTTCCGCTTGGCTTCCACGTCATCCGGAGCCTCATGCTGGCTCAGGATGACCGTGTGGAGCCTGTTCTTGGCGGCCGTTCCGGCTTCGGGTGCATCGTAGGCGAGCACCACCTTGCCTTTGATGTTTCCCCTCACGTAAAGGGGCGGCGCCGACTGGAAGGTCGTCACTCCGTCGCTTATCGGGATACTGATATTGGATGTTTTTACATACACGGTAGTCCATCCATCCTGGGGGATGGTGATATAGTCGCCGGGGGTGCTCTCGGCCTTCACCGCATCACCCCTCACAATCCTTTTCACCTCGAAATAGTTGCCTTTTGTCTCATCCCTGCCGTCACCATCAAGATCCCGCCCTGCCTCATCCTGGACCTGGGAAGGATAGTCATCTTCCGCGAAGTCGGGATCATTCCAGGTGACTTCGCTGCGGCACAGTGCATCCAGCGCGGTCCTGTCCGTGACGCCCTTATTGACGCTGTAGTGGTAAAGGATCTCGTCCTGGTGGGACTTGTAGAAATCCTTGTCCCACACTCTCCCCACGGTTTTCGCGGTCGCCTTGCTGATATAGAGCTTGTCACCGACAAACTCCGCCAGGGCTCCCTCGGTGCACCCCGATATGTCAACGACGATCTTCTGCTTCTTGTTGCGCATATTTTCCATCAGGGAGTCAGTGGTGGGCATGGAGAGGTTCAGGTTCGTTTCGGGCTGCGAAGAGAGCTCTCTCGGGAAATTGAGGTGGCCCGTGTTGCAGGCCGGATTCGATGCGGGAAACTTGCTGTAGTCTATGTCCTGATACTGGAGCTGCCCGGGATTCTCGGTGCCTGAAAAGTAATATTTATCCTTGCTCCATGGGTTTTCTCCCGGAGGCACCACGTTTGTATTTCCTGTTTCCACATGGTTTCTCAGGTATATTTTTCCTGTGGCCTTTATCTCTCCAGAAATATATGGTTCCTGGGGGCAGTGCATCACGGATCTGGTGAGGGGAAAATAGAAGAGGGCGTCATGCCACATCCACACGTTCCCGCTCTGGCTTCCGTTCGAATTGACGAATATGGGGCCGTTGATTTTCGGATTGTCCCAGCCGGGAAGCTGCAGATCGCCTGAGGAGACCATCAGGTAGTTGAGCAGAGGGCTCGTGACCTTCACGGTGACTGCCGTCCTTGCCGAGCGGCTTCCCGAGCGTCCTGTCGAGATAATCGTGCGGTAAGTCCCCCTTATCAAGCCGTTGTGAGTTTTGGGATAGAGTGAAGTGAATTCCTCAACTTCCACTTCAAAGGTGCCTCCAAGGGCCTCGGGGGAATATTCAGGGAAGGTCCTTGCGAGCTCGGTGCTCCTGAGGGGCATGGAGAATCCTGGCGGGAGCTGTGAGGTCTCGTACCAGTTGTACCTGTAATCCCGCATAAGCAGCACGGCAATCTGCGCTCCTGAATCGGCAAGCTGGCCCGCCCTTACGTAAGACTCGTCATGGGTCAGCGTGCGGAGGGTCATTATAAAGCGGAAGAGCATTGCGGTGGCAAGGACCAGTATTGCCAGGCTCAGAACAAGCACATAGAGAAGGGCGCTTCCTGAGCAGCGTTTTTTCATATGCTCACCCCCCCGGGGATAACTTGCTTCTCCCCATATTATACAAAAAAAGGGGAGGAAAGCCAAGGAGAAGGGAAAAAGAACCCGGCAAGGGAAGAGGGTGATCCGGTGGAAGAGGCGATGAGAAAAGCAGCAGGTCGGGAAAAGAAGAGATTTCTCCTTGTGGAGGCACAGAAGCTCCATAAATACTATATTCCCGGCTATGACATGACCATGCCTTCCGACGTGGTGCAGCCCCTGGGACTTGTGCAGCTTGCCTCGGTGATCCAGGGGCACGATCCGGAAGCCCGGGTGAAAATCCTTGACCTGAGGCTCTTTGATAATGACTTCAGCAGCATGCCGCCTGTAGTGAGAGAGTTCAGGCCCGACTTCATAGGCTTCAGATCGGTGAGCCGCGACGGGCCCTTCATGGCAGAGATGATCAAGATGATGAGATATCTTGCACCGGATGCTCTTCTGGTGGGAGGCGGCCCCCATGTGACGGCGGTGAAAGGCGCCATCATGGATGAGGCACCTCTTGACTATGCCATATACGGCGAAGGCGAGGGGCCCCTGATAGATTTGCTCATAAGCCTGAGGGAAGGCGGGGGATTTGAGCGCATAGCGCAGCTTATTTACCGTGACCCTGAGGGAACGGTCCGGGTGAACCCCCGGGGTGAGCATATCGCCGACCTTGACTCTCTTCCCCTGCCTGCCTGGAACCTGCTGGATCATGAGAGCTACTTTCAGTTGAGCTATTACCCCCAGGTGCCGGTATATTTCAACGCCAGGCGCAAGCTTGTCTCAATCTTCACCTCAAGGGGCTGCCCTTACCATTGTATTTTCTGCCATGACATCTTCGGAAAGAAATTCCGCGCCAGGAGCCCCCGCCATGTGGTGGACGAAATAGAATATCTCTACCGCGCCTTTGGAATACGCCAGTTTGACATCAGGGACGACATATTCAATTTTGACAGGGAGAGGGTTATGGCCATCTGCGGCCTCATCGCGGAGCGAGGCCTGAGACTCCTGTTCTCCTTCCCCAACGGCCTGAGAGCAGATCTCTGCGATGAGGAGCTCATCCTGGCGATGAAGAAGGCGGGGCTCTTCAGGGTCACCTACGCGCTGGAGACGGCATCGCCCCGGCTTCAGAGGATGATCAGGAAAAACATAGATCTTGAGAAATTGAGGCACATTGTCCGCTTCACCTCTGCTCAGGGTATACTTACCAACCTTTTTGTCATGCTGGGGTTTCCCACCGAGACGAGGCAGGAGATGATGATGACCTTTGAATACTGCCTTGACCCCGCCATCGATATAGTTCATCCCTTTACCGTCCAGCCTTTTGAGGGCACCGAGATGACCGAGATGCTGAGGAGGGAGGGTGTGGACATCTCTTCCTTCAGGGAGCGCTATGAATATCTCAACGTGGAATTCAGCCTGTCGGAGCTTGTCTGCGAAGAGGTGGAGGCCCTCAGGACTGAGCTGCTTGCACGTTTCTTCACCGTGGAGCGCCTGGGGAGAACAATGGAGAAGCTGAGGGCCTTCAGAGGGGAGTCCCCTCCCGGGCAGCCTGTGAGTCAATGATAAGATGCAGCGAGCGCAGCAGGTAATTCCATTCCTTCGAGAGGCCTGAGTGCGGGTCCCAGGCAATCCTGTCGCGGAGCTTCTCGAGGGCCTTCTCACCTGAATTGATCCCCTCCAGCAGGCGCTGTTTTGCCTGCAGCTCCGTGAGAGGAACGAGGTGGAGCTCTTTTTCGATCTCTTTCCTTGTGAGCTCGAACTGGGCAATGAGCCAGTCAATCTCCTCGACATACTTTTCGCTTGAGATGTCACCGCGGGCCATGCGCTCGTGTTCAAAATAAATGACGGTGGCGCTTCTGGGAGTTGTCGAGGCGCCGGGGGAGAGAAGGAGGTGCTGGCTCTTCCACCAGAGCGAGAGGTATTCCATGGGGAGCTCCTCGTCGGTGAGGAGAAAGAGGGCACCGCATCCTGAGCATTGCAGTGTCCCCAGGGGGCTTGAGGAAGCGCATTCAGCACAGGTTTTGGCTTCAGGGGGAGGCTGCTTTTCGATGAATGATTCGTAGCTGATGGAGAGCTCGTTCACTGCATTCACGATATTGATGAGGCCCGATTCCATAAGGGAAAGATCCCCTGTGGCCAGCGAGCTCTCCAGCTCCCCGAGGGCAAGGGCATACCTCACGAAGCTTTCATGGGCGGCATGAGCTTCTCCGCGGAGCTCTTCCGGGAGGTCGGCATTGCGGTAAAGGTCGAGAAAGCGTGAATAAACCGCGGAGAACCGTTCTTTTTCACCGGTGAGCTTCTCATTGAACAGGGCGGGATCGAGTGTCCCCTGGAGCACAAGCATGCCCATCGCAAAGAGCTCGTTAATCTCGGGGGCCTTTGTGACCCGGGGGATCTCCCCTTCTTCATAGAAGGGCTCCCGTGCGGAACCTTGCGAGTCCCCCCCCTCATCTTCACCGCCGAAGAGCCTGCCTACGACATTGCCGGCGCCATGGGGCTCCTCATCAAGGTCGGGCTCATCGTTCTCCTGGCAGTAGTCATCAAGGCCGGGGACAAATTCGGGGTTTTCCTGAGAATAGCCATCCATGGGAACCTCCAGATGAAGCCTCTCAACAATTTTCTTCCTTTCATTACCAATCTCCTCTGCAAAGCCAGGAAAAACAGGGAGCGGTCCCTAATATTCAAGGCATGTGCAGGGAGCTTTTTGACGCCGTGATGAAAGGTAATGTCGACCTCCTGGAGGGACTTCTCAGGTCAGGCCCTGAGTTCAACTGCAGGGACGAAAAGGGGAGGACTCCCCTTCACCTGGCCGTTGCGGAAGGCCACAAGGCCATGGTGCCGGCCCTTCTTGACAGGGGGGCCGATCTCTCCCTGAGAGACGGCGAATACGAGGCCACGCCTCTCCATGCATGCGCTGCCCTTGGAAGAAATGAGATCGCAGCCATCCTTGTCTCGCACGGTGCCGATGTCGATGCCAGGGAGACCATATACGGGATGGCGCCTCTCCATGTCGCCGCATCTATGGGAAACAATGCGCTCATCGAGCTTCTTCTCTCAAATTGTGCGGACATCGAGGTGAAGGACCTCAACGGGTTCACGCCCCTTCACATCGCAGCCAGGATGGGGCCACCGGAGACAGCCGTGCTTCTTCTCTCCAGGGGTGCCCGGTTCGACCAGAAAAGCTACAAGGGCTTCACCCCTCTTTTCATAGCCATCCACTATGGGCGCCCCGAAATAGAGGAGGTGCTCAGGAGCCACGGGGCAATCACTTGAGAGAGGCTCCCGAAGCCTCTCATGCAGAAAACAAGAGCCCTGGCATTCCCTCATCAGGTGGAGGACTTGAACACACCGCCGATGGCGTTCGTCATCGCCCCGGCGGCGCCGGCCTTGTTAAGCTGCTTTCCCTGGTCCTTGTCACCGTCGCGGTTTCTCAGCGAGGCCTCGTTCTCGTCAAGGTCCCCGTCCAGCAGCGATTCGCCTTCAGCGCTGCCGCCCCCGCCTCTTGCCGATGAGCCCTTGCTTCCCACGGTGCCGCCACTCTTGAGATCGTTGAGGTTGATGATCGTGCCGTCTTCCGTCTCCTCGGTGGAGACCTTCCCGGTGAAGCTCTGGGCCTGCCCGTCGTCGGCATCGGCGCCCGAGCCGTCGGCGTCGAGAGCCTTGCTGTCTCCTCCCATGCCCCTGTTCATGGCGTTCTTGTCATCTTCGTCATCCTTGTCTTTCTTCTTGGGCGGCGGCATGGGGCCTTTCACGCCCGGCATCTTCATCCCGAGCGGTGCCCCGGCAAGGAGGCCGCCCTGCTTCTCCCCGGCAGGCGCTCCGGCAGCCAGGCCCGTCTGGCCGCCTCCCTGGATTGAGCCTGCAGGCTGAGCGCCGGCCTGTATCGCTCCGGCCTGGGGCTGCGCACCTCCCTGAGGCACGGCGCCCTGGGAAGGGGTTCCTGCCTGAGGCACCGAAGCGGCAGGCTTCACGGCTGCCACCTGCGACGGGGCCTCAGCCCTTGGTGCGGCGGTTCCAGATGCAGACGGGGCTGTGCTTTCCTGGTGCCCGCCGTGAGCAGCACCGCTGTCTTCGGCGCCGCGATCCTTATCAGCCTTTGATGAGTCCGCCTTGCGCTCCTTGTCCTTTGACTTCTTTGACTCCTTGCTTTTGCTTATCTCCTGGACCTTCTTGGGATCAAGCTTGTTCTTCTTCATCAGCTCTTCAAGCTTCTTCTTGTCCATCATGTCTTCTTTCTTGAGCTTGTCCTTGGTGCCGTCATCGGCTCCCTGGAGGAGGTCCTCGGCGCCCTCGGCCTTGCCTTTTTCACCCTTCTCGCCTTCACCGCCGCCTCCGGGGCCTTCCTTCCTGGCTTTCTTGAGCTCCTGGATGTTCTCCTGGGCGCCGCTCTCCTTCTCCTTGTTGATATTCTCCGCCTTGGTGAACTCGCCGGCCTTTTTCGCGTGATCCTTGGCTTCCATGGACTTCTGCTTCGCCTGGTCTTGAAGCTGGGCGCTCTCGGCCGTGAGGGCCTTGTGGGAATCATCGGCTTCCTTCTGCTTCTTGATGCCTTTCTCTGACTGCTCGATCCCCTGGTCCTCGGCCTCCTTGCCCTCGTCTTCCTGCTTGACGCCCCTCTTGTGGGTATCCTCGCCTGCCTTCTGGGTCTTCACGCCCTGGATGTGGGTACTTTCGCCTGTCGCCGTCGTTGCTGCGCCGATTGCCTGCGTCGCGATCCCCGTAGCCTGGAGGGCCGTCCCTGAGGCGACGAGGGCCGCCCCTGCCGCGGCCGTGTAGGGATTGGAAAGAAGTGCCATCCCCGTGCACTCTTCCATTTTCCCCGACTGGTCCTGATTCCACCCTACCATCCTGAGGTTTTCGCCCACACTCTTGAGGACGGTGCCCACGGTCTGCATCGCCTGCCCCGACCCGATCTGCTTGATACCGTCGGTCTGGACCAGCTGCCCCTCCTTCTGGTTCATCATCCCCATCATCTGCTTCATGTCGCCGTACTTCTGCCAGTCCATTCCTGCCGTGAGGCCCTGCTGGGCGGCATCGATAAACTGCTGCTTGAGGCCCTGCTGCTCCATGATATCACTCACGCCGGACTGGGCTGCCATCTGCCTTGCCGTGGCGTCTTCCTTGCCCGTGGCGTTCATTGCAGCCATCTGCTTCGCATTATCGGCGTTGAGCTGCTGGTTAGCAAGCTCCCCGTCGATCTGCTTCTCCTCGCCGGGGCCTTTTTCCACCTTGAGCTGGGTGGAGCCGTGGGAGGTCTCGGCAAGCTGCGGCGCGGCGGAAGTGCTCTCCTGAGGCGAGGCTGTTAGTTTGCTGTCCGTTCCTTTCTGGAGATCCTGGCCTTCTTCGGCACCTTCATCAGCCTGCTCATCGGCAGCCTTCTTGTTCATCATTCCTGCCATGGGCTTGCCAAGGCCGCCGGCAGAGGCACCGGAGGCCGGGGTGCCTTTCTGGAGAAGCTCCTGGTTGTGGGGATCTATTTCGTGGGCTTTCACGATGCCGTCAGAGACCTCCGACATGTCGTCAGAAGGCTGGAAGCCGTCCTTGGACGATGAGGGCTTTTCGCCCTTATGATCCTTCCCGGCCCCGCCCATCTTGCCGATTTTTCCCAGCGCCTCATTCACGCCGGCACCCCCGGCACCCACCTGCTGGCCGAATTGAAGCGGGTCCACCACGGTTCTCTGGATATTGCCGCCCTGTACCGGCTGGATGCTGTCTGCCATAATTACCACCCCTTCTCTTTAGACATGCTTACTATCTATTTCCCGCATTTTCACCTTTTTGTCAAGTCCCTTTTCCGGCAAGAGACCCATTGAGGCCCCATGGCATCAGGGGGAAGGAGATTTCCTCCGGGCCTTGAAATTCACTCACACAGGACTTTTGGTAAATTCATAGCTGCCTGTCGGGGCAGGGGAGGGCAGTGCGGTATGACGGAACCCTTTGAAAAAGGAAAAGAGCGTAAGGAGCGGAGCCTGGCAGGCATAGACGTGAGATTTCTCAGGCTCTGGGATGCCTCAGGAAAGATTGATATCCCGAAGAGCAGGGCTTTCATGGAAAGCCACCCGGAGTTTCTCACGCTGAAGGACACCCAGGGCAACACCCTTCTCCACTGGCTTGCATGCAGGGATGAGAGCGCCGCGGCGGAAGGTCTCCTCTACATGGGCGCCCTGCTTGAGTCCCGCGACTGCAACGGCTGTACCCCGCTTTACCACGCCGTGCTCAACGGCGGCCTGAGGACTGCCCGGGTGCTCATCAACTATGGCGCCGATATCAATGCTGCTGACGGCTCCGGCCTCACTCCCCTCCATATCGCCGCCGCCAATGGCTCGCTGGATCTGGTGAAACTCCTCGTCTCAAAGGGAGCCTCCTCCTCGGCGGTGGACCGGGACGGCCTGACTCCGCTTGATATTGCAGAATCCCGTGGCCGTCGCGAGGTGAGCGGGTATCTGAAGAGTCTTGCAGGGATTTCGGGGTAAAAGAATATTTTTTTCCAGGCCGATTCATGCTATAATAGAGAAAGAATTTCCAGAGTGCCTCTGGAGGAAGCGGAAACCTATCCAATCATCATTGAAGGAGACCCGGCAGAGATGAATAACCAGGAACTGATCGAAGTAAGGGATCACGACGAAGCAGAGCAGAAAATCCAGCAGCACTTTGAGATGTCGATGGAGATATTCCGGAGGCTCTGGGAAGAGGCATCCAGGGATGGGAAGCTTCCCTCCCCCAATCCCCTGGAGGGCGTCGAGAATGACATAAGGCTTGCGAGCGTGCTGAATTCATGTTCGAAGAACTCCTTTCACGAATAGCCCTTGTTCTCCTGCGCCACAATGTGCCCTATATTGTCACGGGCGGAGCGGCGCTTCTCCTTTACGGCGAGCCAAAGCTCGTAAGAGACATCGATGTCCTCATCGGCCTTGACGCCCGCTGCATCAACCTGCTGATCTCCATTGTGCGCGAGATGGGCCTCTCTCCGGTCCCTGAAGACGCGAGGGAGTATATAAGACAGAACATGGTCCTCCCGGCCATCGATGAAGCGAGCTCCATCCGCGTGGACTTCATCCTCTCTCTTACGCCCTACGAAGCCCAGGCCATCAAGAGGACGGTGAAGCTCAGGATAAATGATCAGCGCGTCTGTTTCGCCTCCTGCGAGGATCTCATCATTCACAAGATTCTCTCGGGAGCTCCTCCCGACATCATTGACATGCAGAAGCTCGTGGCAAGGCACAGAGGGAGCATTGACGGCGCCTACGTGAGGAAATGGCTCCGCGAGTTTGACGCATCCTTCGGAAAAGGGGAGTTCATGAAGACTTTCGAGAGCGCTTATAAAGGAGACTCCCTGCCGCCCATATCTTTTTTCTGAATGGTAACCCTATGAGCTCACTCATCGCCTTTGACCTTGACGGCACCCTTGTGGATTCCCGCACTGACATTGCCAGGGCGGTCAATGTCATGCGCTCCCATTACGGCATGGCGCACCTCTCCGTCGAGGAGGTGACGGTCTCCATCGGTGACGGCATAAAGATGCTCTGCGAGAGAATCCTTGCAGGCACCGGCATTGACCTGGACGAGGCCGTGGGGATTATGAGAGGCTTTTACCGCGCTCACATGGTCGATGACTCGGTCCTCTACGGCGGAGTTGCAGAGGGCTTGAGAGAGCTTCGCCGGAATCACTGGAGGCTGTCCGTCATCAGCAACAAGCCCCGGGTTTTCTGCGACGAGATCCTCGCCCACTTCCGGATTCTTCATCTCTTTGAGCTGGTCATCGGCGGCGACTCGGGGTATGCCCTCAAGCCCGACCCTGAATCCCTGCTGGCCTCCATGGAGAAGGTGAAGGCCGCGCCTGAGAGGAGCTGGATAGTAGGCGACCATTATACTGACCTTGGTGCCGGGAAGAACGCCGGCATAAGGACATGCTTCGTATCCTATGGCTTCGGGAGGCTGAATGGCCTGGTCCCCGATCTCACGGTGTCCTCTTTCCCGGAATTCGTGGCTCATGTCAGCGCATCTGGCTGAAATGACGACGGTAGAGGGTGCTGAGCGCCGCGGCATATGCCTTTGTCTCACGGAACAGCACGGCAGTCTCTTCAATGTTATCCCTTCCCGCCTTCTCCTCACAGGCAGCGAAAAGCCTGCTGAGTTTTTTCATCCTCAGGCACCCCGAGGAGCCATTGAGGCGGTGGAGCTCCCTGTAGGCCTCGTTTATGGCACCGGCTGCCAGGTGGCGATCTATCCTGTCAAGAGAGAGAGGGAGGCTCTCCATGAAGCTATTCAGGTAGCTCTCTGCCTCTGACCGCTCTATCGCCAGGTCATCGACTATGGAGTCTATGACTTTCAACGGCAGATCCTCATCAATGGCAAAGGGGGGCGGTACAGCATCAAGGTCCCGGGCTCTCTGTGCATGTTCCCCGTATTTTGTGAGGATGTTGCGGAGGGTCTCCCTCGAGACAGGCTTGCTGATATAGTCATCCATGCCGGCGGCGAGGCACTTGTCCCGGTCTTCCTTCATGGCAAAGGCCGTCATTGCTATTATGGGAACCCTGGAGAGGCTCTTCTCCCGCCTGCGGATCTCCATGGTGGCCTGGTAGCCGTCCATCACGGGCATCATGCAGTCCATGAAGATCAGGTGGTAGTCCCTGCTCAGGCTTGCCTCGACGGCCTCGCTGCCGTCAGCGGCAATGTCACAGGAATAACCCATGGTCTTCAGCATCGCGGTGAATACTTTCTGGTTTGTCCTGTTGTCCTCGACAAGAAGAATCCGAAGGTGTGCCGGATCGGCCCGCTCTCCCCCTTTCATGCTCCTGGCGATGGCTGCCGCTTCAACGGGAAGAAGGCATGGATCTCTTCCAAGTGCTTTGAGAAGGGCCATGAGAAGCTCTTTGTGCCTTATGGGCCTCGTGACCGTGGTGAGTGTGCCGCTCTCGGGCTCCCTTTTCCCGGAAGGTGGTTCAAGAAGTATTACCGGGAGGGGATTTGCGGGCTCAAGGGCTTTCAGGGCAGCGATAAGGGAGGGGCCATCCATCCCCGGCATGTCTGAATCAACGATCACCGCGCCGCACTGCATCTTCCCGGCGATGAGGAGCTCCATGGCCCTGGGGCCCGATTCGGCTTCAATGATGGGGCATCCCGCGGGGGAGAGAATATTCTTTATTACCTCCCTGCTCTTCCGGCAGTCATCCACGATGAGCACCGTGATGCCCTCAAGCCGGGGAACCCCGTCATCACTATGTTCTCGGGCAATGAAGGCTCCTTTCTCCATGACCACGGAGAAGGCAAATGACGAGCCCTCTCCAGGATTGCTTTTCATTGCAATCGATCCGCCCATCATCTCGACGATTCTTTTTGATATTGCCAGCCCAAGGCCTGTGCCGCCATAAACTCTCGTCGTCGAGGCATCGGCCTGTGAAAAGGCCTCGAAGAGCTTTATCCCGTCGCCGCTCCTGATGCCGATACCCGTGTCCTCGACGGAGAAGGAGAGCTTCACCCCCCTGTCGCCCATATCCTCTGATGAGAGCGTCACTGTTATCTCTCCATGCTCCGTGAATTTGACGGCATTGCTGATAAGGTTATTCAGGACCTGCTTGAGCCTCCCCGGGTCCCCCGAGAGCCAGGCCGGGGTCATAAGATCCAGGAAGGGATAGATTTCAAGGCTTTTCTGGAAGGCCATAGGCGCGTTGAGGGAAATCACGTCTTCCACGAGGGAGAGGGCATTGAAATCTACTCTCTCCAGCTCCATCCTGCCGGCTTCTATCTTGGAGAGATCAAGGATGTCGCTGATGAGATGGAGGAGATACTCCGAGGCGTTCTTTGTCTCCCTCACGTACTCCTGATGCTCTGCACCGAGGTCCCTGTCGCCCAGGAGCTCGAGAAATCCCACGATGGCGTTCATCGGGGTTCTTATCTCGTGGGACATGTTTGCCAGGAAGATGCTCTTGGCCCTGCTGGCCTCCTCGGCGGCCTGCTTAGCCGCCATAAGGTCAGCTTGAGCCTTCTTGAGCTCTGTTATTTCGTTTAATGAGATGCAGATGGCCTTTTTCCCGTCAAAAGTGAGGTGACCTATTGAGATGAGGGCCCAGAAGAGCTCACCGTCTGATCTGCGGAGCCTCACTTCCATGTCGAAGAGGGACCCCTTCTCTTTAAAAAGGGAGATGAGGCGATCCCTCTCCTCGGGGCTTTCATAAAAAGTATGGGTTGTTTTCCCCGTCATCATCTCCCTAGTGACGAGAAACTGCTTCTCAGCCCTGCTGTTCAGGTAAAGTATAAGGTAGTCCTCTGAATCGGTGATAATGATGGGGTACGCTGCGGCCTCGACAATGGCGCGGTAGCGCTCCTCGTCAATCCTGAGCCTCTGCTCAAGCTTCTCCTTCTCCTTCAGGGCTTCCATGAGCCTGTTGAAGGACTCTGAGAAGTCCCCCAGGTAGCTTGCCTCGTGATCGAGGTTGCCCATGGCTATCTGCCCGGAGAGCCACCTGAGGTGGCGGAGGCTTGCCTGGAGAGACTTGAGGGGCGAGAAGAAAAGGTTCTTCCGCGGCGCTTCCGCCTCGAGGCTCCCCGCTGCAAGCGCGTTGATAAAGGCCGCCCCTTGAATGTGCGAGCCGACAATGATCCTTATCACCCCTGCGAGCCTTGAGAGCGCCGGGTCCCCTGCGGAGGCGTCAGGCTCAGGAAGGGAGGCGCCTGCTCCTGCAAAGTCCCCTTGGAGGAGCTTTTCAAGTGTAAAGCAGAGCTTTTCCACTACAGGGGCCATATCTGTGGGAGGTCTGTCGTCCATGGGGTACCTTTTTAGTGCGCCCTGGCAGTGAACCTGCAGGCGGTGCTCCCTGTGGTCCAGCAGTCCACTTCCTTGACTTCAAAAGATTTTCCCGTGTAGGCCTCCAGGATCCCCGCGATAAAGCCCTCATCGAAGGTGCAGACGGTCTCGCCGCAGGGGGTGAGTCCCGAGCAGTCAAGGTCCTCTGTGACGGTCAGGACGAAATCCAGCTTTTTGAAGTCGGCCTTTTCCACGTAGAGCACGCCAATTCCCAGGTCTTTCAGCTGCCTGTGAAGCTCGGCAACAAATCTATCCGGCGTGAGGCTCGTGGCAAGCATGTTCCTGCAGTATTCGAGGCCCGCCATGTGGCCCGCCTCGACGAAGAAGGATCGTGTCTTCTCTTTGCCCAGGTGCTTTTCAAGGACGCTTTTCAATGAGTAATTGAATATGCGGTACACCGCCACGCTTGTCTTGTCTCCCAGGTTGGGCCGCCCTTTCTCGATGTCTCCCAGGTTGCTCCACTTGAAATCTTCAGTTGTCTTCATGGCTTCGGCTCCTTAGATCGGATAAAGGCAATATTAACCAAGAATCTCCGGTAATCCTCCCCGCCTCCCTGGGAATCAGCGCATCATGGACTGGCTTGATGAGACCCCGGGAGTGAGGGGTCAAGGCCCCTGGCGGGGGGGCGGTAGATTTTCACCAAGAGCATAGGCAAGGGACGCTATGGAGAGATCAACATCAAGCCGGGCCTTCACCCTGTTCACCCGCGCAGTGAGGAGGGCGTTCTGGGCGTCCAGGACATCGAGCAGTATGCCGAGGCCTGACTTGAAGCGCCCCTCGGCGAGTCTCAGGCTCTCGTCGGCGTTTGCCACCTCGGCGTCAGAAGCCGTCAGCTTCTGCTCAGCGGAAGCCATTGACAGGTAGGCCTGGGATACCTCGGAGATGACTGCCTGCTTCGTTTCTTCGAGCTGCGCCCTTGCCGCTTCAATGTGTGCCTTTGCCTCCTTCACCATCCCCGGTGTGAGGCCCCCGTCGCCGATACTCCACTGGATGGACAGGGTCGTGCTGAGCTGATCGCTGTTGTGGGGAGGGAAATTGTAACCCCTCATCGAGTATGACGTCGAGCCGACCACATCAGGGGCATTATTGGTCGCCGCCGCGCCAAGGGCGTACTCTGCGGCCTTCACCTGCGACATACCGCCCTTCATATCCGGCCTTTCCCTGAGGGCTTTTTCAATAAAGGCCTCAAGGGGCAGCGCTGCGGGGGGTGGCTCGGGGTCATCTGACGTGAGGAGGGGGGTCCGGGGATCTACTCCCATAAGGGTGGCGAGCTTTATGCGGGAAATGCTGGCGTCATTTCTCGCCTGGGTAAGCTGGTAGATGGTGCTTGCCACGGCGGCCTCTGACCTTACCACATCCTGGGGGAGTCCTACCCCTGCTTTGAAGCGCTCTTCTGCCATGGAGAGGTGCTCCTTCTGCGTCGAGAGGGTCTTCTCATAGATTGTAACGAGCCGTGCCTTGTAGAGATGGTCATAAAAGGTTGTTTTCACCTCGAGGACCACCTGCTGCTGCGTCTTTGTGAGGGTGGCCCCGAGGGCTTCCTCCTGGGCCTGGGCCTCCCTGATGAGCTGGCGCGTGTGGTTGAAGTCATAGATGAGCTGCCTGACGGCCGCGTTGACCTGGTAGCCCGGGATGGACACCGTCTGTCCCGTGGAGCCGGCAACGCCTCCTGCGGGGGCTGCAATGATACCGGTCCCTGTTGACGACGAGGGGCTGATGAAGTTGTTGATGCCCGTGTAGCCTGTTCCCACGGTCACCGTGGGATTGAGGGGCGACTGCGCCTGCTGGGTCCTCCCCCTGGCCGCAGCCACGTCAGCCTGAGCTTTCTTTATCACGCCCCTCATGCCGAGGGCTATCCTTGCGGCTTCCGATGCCGAGAGAGGGGTCTGCCCTTCCTGCGCGGAGCCTTCAGGGGGAGCGGGAAGCTCAATGGGAGGCGGCGCCTGGAGCTTCTGGACCCTTGGCATGTAAGGGAGAGGCACCTGGGCATCGGCCCGGGGGGGAGCGGGGAAAGCCAGTGTCAGCAGACACAGAAGAAGAAAGGCCAGGACCCTGGGATTGGGCAAGACCTCCGGCCGGCCTGTGCGGTGCACGATTCTCAAGAATCCCATTATGGAGCAACTCCTCTGCGTGACAGGAACGGTGACAATACCCACTATACTGCAGAGATATTCTCATGTCAAGAAAAGGGCAGAGGCCCATAAGGCAATTGAAAAGGGCACTGTTTGGGCAGGTTTTTCAGGATAGACCGGATCCTCCGGTGGACAAAAGAGCTGAGCAGCGAGTATCCCCTCTCTCTCCATCAGGGCGTCAGGAGCGGAACT
Source organism: Candidatus Eremiobacterota bacterium (assembly GCA_031082125.1). Lineage (NCBI taxonomy): Bacteria > Bacillati > Vulcanimicrobiota > Vulcanimicrobiota bacterium. The sequence continues at coordinate 49,591 of JAVHLM010000025.1, read as the reverse complement.
CCCCGGCTTTCGACAGCGAGGGCGAGTTCAGCAGATCGTCGGGGACCACCACGGGCCTTCCGAGGGCCCATCTTCCCTTGACCTCTGCTCTGGAGCACGACGCCTCGAGGGCCTTTACCACGATTTCCGTGCAGTAATGGGCGCTGTCGTCTTTCAGGTCGAAGCGCCAGTCATAGGGCTTGCCCACCTGCCTCTCCAGGTAGTCCAGGGCCTTGATCCGCTCTTCCTCTGAATGATAGGGGGGCCTCAGGATCACGAGAGCGGTCTGCGACGCGCAGAAGTCCTCCAGGGACTGCGCCTTCACCTTCGAGTAGGCGTCGATGATCCTGCCGTCGCCTGCGACCATCGCGGCATGGGAATAGTCGCTCCCGAAGGCCGCTTTCTGGAGGAGGTAATAGAGCTGGTTGGAGGGAGTCCTGCTCAGGATGATATCTCCCGGCATGAGGCTCTTCCTCACCTCTTCAAGCCGGGATGCGGAAAAGCCCTTTTTCTCCGTATCCGGCAGCGAAGATGCCGACAGTGCGCCGGAAAAGGCCGAGATTACCTGCAGCATCACCGCACCGGCGAGCACGCTCATGCGCGGGAGGGGAAAACCCCATGTCTTCCCGGGAAGCGACAGGCAAGCCGGAAGCGCCGGGGAGATCTCCCCGGAAGCGCCCGCCACGACCATGTCCTGCGCGGGAAATCCAGGCGCCGCCTCATTCCCTGCGGAAGGGGCGGTCCTCTTCATCTCCTCGGCGCCTTGAAGCGCTCCCCCATTTCCCCTGAAAGATATGCTCTTCATGCTCCACCTTTTCACAGGGCTCCAGAGGCCCTCCTCACTTCATGGGAAAAGAGGCACCTTTTACAGTGCCTCTCATGGTGTCCCTCAGTGATGTGCTGTTATGCCTGGGCAGGCTTGGTGTCCTGCTCCCGGGCCGGCGCCGGCTGCTGAGGCGTCGGGGCATTATTCGCAGGTGCATGCTCAGGCTTGTGCTGACCCGAGCGGCGGAGGATGCTCAGCGTTGCCGATACGCCCGAGAAGATGGCCCCCGCGATGGCGCCTCCCACGGGACCGCCTCCGCATGCATTGGCTGCGGCAATAAGGAGATGGCCCTGGGCCCATCCGCAGACGCCGCCTATGCCGGCGCCGGCTATCCCCCCGCCAATCACGCCCATCATGGAGCCTGTTCCCATAGCGCCTTTCTTTCCGGCCTTTTCGGCGATCATTCCGCCTATGAACCCGACAAAGAGGCCGAGTCCGCCGAATGCCACGGCGCCCACCGCGCTGCTCACTATAGCGGAGACCAGGGGTGCTGTTCCCGTGGCGATCATCGCCGCGCCTGACGCAGCGCCTACCGCCGTGGAGAAGGCTACTCTCTTCACCTTGTCGGCGGTGGTGAGCTCCTTGTTCTGGCTGTTTACCTTGTCTTTAATCCAGTTCTTCAGTTTCTCGAGGGTCTCTGATTTTTCGGGCTTTGCCTCCAGGGAGACCTGGGCGGAATCCTGGATATCGGATGACTGGTCTTTTACCTCGGAAGGTGCCCCGGGGGCACACTCCTGGAGCATCTGTCCTGCGGTAAGGGGCTGCGCGACTGTTCCTATTGTCATGATGGACCCTCCTCTTTCTTGCCTTCAAAGTTACTATGCTCTTATTTTATGCAAAAATGAAGGCCGGGGGAATACTATTCCGGCAAGAGGCAATCCGGGCCGGTAAGAAGCAGAATCCCCCCCCGGCGCCGATGCCGCCATCGGTCCTTGTTGAGCATATCGCGCTGCAGGGTGATCCCCTGTTCACCCTGGAGGAGAAGCCGCAGGTTCCCGTTCTGGAGTGAGTCATCTTCCACTATTGCGATACGCATGAATTACTTTACCACAGAGAGGGATATTTTCCATTCCCTGCAACGGGTATTCCTGACAGGGCTCCTTCAGGCCTCCTGAATCATTGAAAGCCGCGGGACGCTGATGTTTCAGCGACAGGAACTCACATCGCAGGGGAGAATATTACAGGGATACAGACAATGCGGGATACGCCTTTGAAATCAGCTTTCCGTCCACTTATCGTACTTGTGGCAGCACTCCTTGCGGTAATGCCGTTCCTTGCCTCATGCCGCAAGAACAGTGAAAACCAGGCTGCAAGGAAGAGGATTGTCCCCGTCACCGCCGGCGAAATTGTGAAAAAGACCCTTCCTGTCCAGGTGAGCGCCATCGGCACTGTGGAAGAGCTTGCCAGGGTGGAAGTGCGCTCCCAGGTGGGAGGCGTCCTCAAGGAGGTTTATTTCACCGAGGGCCAGTTCGTCAGGCAGGGAGCCCCTCTTTTTCTCATCGACCCCGGCCCCTATGAGGCGAGCCTTGAGAAGGTCGAGGGCTCCAGGAGCAAGGACCGGTCCACTGTGCTCCAGGCCCGGGCAAGCTATGAGCGCACCCTCAAGGAGGAGCCGCAGGCCCGGGCTAATTATGAAAAGGCCCTCGCCCAGGTGAGCCAGGCGGAGGCGGTGCTGAAAAAGGACACGGTCCAGGCTCAGAATGCCGCCGTTCTGGAAAAAAGATATGCCGATCTGATTGAAAAAGGCTTCACCACACAGGCTGATTATGACCAGTACCGCACAAACGCCGAGGCTTTAAAGGCCACAGTTGAGTCGGACAGAGCGTCGCTTGCCAATGCAAAGGCGGGGGTAAGGGCTGCCAGGGCCGATTTCGAGAGGGCTGTGGCCAACAGCAGGGCAACAAGGGAGACCATAGGCCAGGCTCAGGGCGCCCTCGCGATGAGCACCGCCGATGTGAAGAGCGCCCGGATAGATCTCGGCTTCTGCTCGATAACCTCCCCTATCGAAGGGCGCACGGGAAGCTACAATATCGACAGGGGAAATGTCATCAAGGCCAATGATACCAACCCTCTCGTGGTGATAAACAAGGTGAGGCCCATCTATGTGTCGTTCACCGTTCCCGAGAAATGGCTTCCTGAAATCAAGAAATACTCGGACCTGGGAACGCTCAAGGTGGAAGCGGCGACCAGGGAGGAGGGGAAAAAGGGCGAGAAGGGAAAGCTCGTCTTTATTGACAATGCCGTGGACACGACCACGGGCACCATCCGCCTCAAGGGCCTCTTTCAGAACAGGGATCTTTCGCTCTGGCCGGGGCAGTTCGTCGATGTCTCGCTCACCCTTACGGTTCATCCCGACGTGACGGTGGCTCCCCGGGACGCCGTGCAGTCGGGCCAGAAAGGCGACTATGTCTTCATTGTGAAAGAGGGAGGCACGGTGGACCTGCGCATTGTGAAGACAGGCCTCACCGTCGGTGAAGAGACAGAGATCCTCGAGGGAGTGAGTCCCGGAGAAAAAATTGTCACCGACGGCTTTCAGAAGCTTGCTCCAGGCACGGCCGTGGAGATAAAGAACCCTGAAAAGCCCCCGGGCTCCCGGGGCGGGCTCAAGGAATGAATATCGCGGAGATCTTCATCAGGCGCCCCATTGCCACGACCCTCGTGATGCTCGCCATCGTCATTTTCGGTGTCATTGGCTACTATCTTCTGCCGGTGAACGACCTCCCCAACGTGGACTTCCCCACGATCCAGGTCCAGGCGAGCCTGCCGGGCGCGAGCCCCGAGGAGATGGCCTCGTCGGTGGCAACGCCCCTGGAGCGGCAGTTTTCAAGCATCGCGGGCCTCGACTCGATGAGCTCCACCAATACCTTGGGGAGCACCTCGATCACCCTTCAGTTCGCCCTTGACCGCACCATCGACGATGCGGCGATGGACGTGCAGGCCGCCATCGGCAAGGCATCGAAGCAGCTCCCGCCCGAGATGCCCAACCCGCCCAATTACAACAAGGTGAACCCCGCCGACCAGCCCATCATGTTCCTGGCCCTCAGCTCGCCGAGCCTCCCCCTCTCGACGGTGCACGAATATGCCGACACCTTTATCTCGCAGCGCATCTCCATGATAAGCGGCGTGGCGCAGGTGCAGATTTTCGGAGCCCAGAAGTACGCCGTGAGGGCTCAGCTTGACCCATGGGCCCTCGCTTCGCGGGGAATCGGCATCGATGACGTGACCACGGCTCTCAGGCAGGGCAACGTGAACCTCCCCACGGGCACCCTCGACGGCGCCGTCAGGAGCTACACCATCAGGGCCGACGGGCAGCTCTTCAGGGCCTCCTCCTATGAGCCCCTTATAGTGGCTTACCGGAACGGCGCTCCCGTGAGGCTTGGGGAGCTGGGGAAGGTCATCGACAGCGTGGAGAACGACAAGATCGCGAGCTGGTACAAAAGCGAGCGGGCCGTCGTGCTCGCCGTGCAGCGCCAGCCGGGAACCAATACCGTGATGGTCGTGGATTCCATCAGGGCCCTCCTGCCGCTCTTCCGGTCGCTGCTGCCTGCCTCGGTCGATCTCAGCATCCTGAACGACCGATCGGTGACCATCAGGAACTCAGTGCATGATGTGAAGGTCAGCCTCCTGATCGCCGTTATCCTCGTGTTCATCGTCATATTTCTCTTCCTCCGTAATTATTCAGCAACTCTGATAGCGGGCCTGGCGCTCCCCATATCTCTTATCGGGAGCTTTTCCTTCATGTACCTGCTGGGATTCAGCCTCAACAACCTCTCCCTGATGGCTCTCACCCTCTCCGTGGGCTTTGTGGTCGATGACGCAATCGTCATGCTGGAGAATATCGTGAGGCACATGGAGAAGGGCAAGGGAGGACTGCAGGCCGCCCTCGAGGGCTCGAAAGAGATAGGCTTCACGATTCTCTCGATGACCTTGTCGCTCGCGGCGGTCTTTATCCCCGTCCTCTTCATGGGAGGGCTCCTGGGGAGACTCCTCAAGGAGTTCGCCGTCACCATCATTCTTGCCATCATGTTTTCAGGCTTTGTATCCCTTTCCCTCACTCCCATGCTCTGCGGCCGCATGCTGAAGCCCCATGAGGGATCAGGAGGGAGGAAGGCTTTCACCGAGAAGGTTTTCGACGGGCTCCTGGCTCTTTACCGGGTCACTCTTGCGGCAGTCCTGAAATACCGCTTCATCACGCTGCTTGTCTCCATCGGTCTGATATTCGCAGCCGCCTTTCTCTTCATCAGGATACCCAAGGGATTTCTGCCCAGCGAGGACACCAGCGTGCTCTTCGGCTTCACCGAGGGCCCCGAGATGATCTCCTTCGAATCCATGTGCCGCCACCAGCAGGAGCTCACCAAGATAATAAGGGAGGAGCATGAAATCGATGCCTACATGTCTTCCGTGACAGGCAACAATGCAGGCCGCATCTTCATGCACCTGCGGGCCCGGCCCCCCCGGCGCATCCACGTCGATCAGATTATCCAGAGGCTGAGACCCAGGTTCGCAAAGGTGCCGGGCATCTCCATCTACCTTCAGAACCCTCCTCCCATAAGGCTGGGCGGCATGCTCACCAAGAGCCAGTACCAGTTCACCCTGCAGAGCACGGAGATTGACGACCTTTACCGGTACGCTCCTCAGCTCGAGGCGAAGATAAGGGAGTTCGACGGCTTTCAGGACGTAACGAGCGACCTGCTGCTCCGCAATCCCCAGGTGAAGGTGGCGATACACAGGGACAGAGCTTCCGCGCTGGGCATCACGCCTTCACAGATAGAAAACACCCTCTACGGCGCATTCGGCTCCCGGCAGGTATCGACGATTTACACCTCCATCAACCAGTACCAGGTCATCCAGGAGCTTCTTCCCCAGTACCAGCTCGACCCGTCGGCGCTCTCCCTTCTCTATGTGCGCTCCTCTTCGGGGAAACTCGTGCCCCTTGAGGAAGTAGCCACCCTCACAAGGACCGTGGGCCCCCTCTCGGTGAACCACTTCGGGCAGCTCCCCGCCGTGACCATATCTTTCAACCTGAGGCCCGACATGCCCCTGGGAACGGCCGTGAGCGCCGTGGAGAAGGCGGCCAGGGAGACGCTCCCTTCGACGATACACTACAGCTTCAAGGGAACGGCCCAGGTCTACCAGGACTCGATGAAGGGCCTCTCACTCCTTCTTCTCATCGCGCTGCTGGTCATCTACATCGTGCTGGGGATCCTTTACGAGAGCTTCATCCATCCCGTCACAATCCTCTCGGGCCTGCCCTCGGCCGGCGTGGGCGCCCTCATCGCCATCATGCTCTCCGGCAGGGACCTGAGCCTCTATGCCTTTGTGGGAGTCATCATGCTGCTGGGGATTGTGAAGAAGAACGCCATCATGATGATTGATTTCGCCATAAGGGCCCAGCGCCAGGAGGGTAAGAGCCCATATAACGCCATATTCGACGGGTGCCTCGTGAGGTTCAGGCCCATCATGATGACGACCATGGCGGCCTTCGCGGGAACGCTCCCCATCGCCCTCGGTGTGGGCGCCGGCGCCGAGTCGAGGCAGCCTCTCGGCATAGCCGTCGTGGGGGGCCTCGCCCTGTCTCAGCTCCTTACGCTCTATATCACCCCTGTGATATATCTTTACTTTGAGGGGGCGGGCGCCTGGTGGGCCCGCCGGAAGGCTTCCGCCCGGAAGTGACGGAGAAGAGCAGCTCCAGGTTGAGCAGGAAGGTGCAGAGGATCAGAAGGAATCCCACGTTGTGCCTCAAGAGAAACTTTTTCAGCATGAAATCGCCGTAGAGCACCGAGACCTCACCGTCAAACTGCGCAGTGAGAAAATAGACTCCCAGCATGATAAGGGCCGATATGAAGGCCTCGCTCCGCCACAGGATATAGAAATAGAGGGAGACCAGGTAGAATATGATTATCATCACGTGGTGCGTCGGGAAGATGTAATAAAAGCCCAGGAAATAGATATGGAGGAGGGCGGTGAAGAGGAAGAGATCCTTCTCGAGGGGGAGCGGGCTCTCCCTGCCGGCGAAACGCCAGCAGATGAGCACAATGAGGGACGCCACCACGGCAAAGACAGCCCTGCAGAAAATGATATAGGCCTCACTGGTGAAGGTAAGCCCGAGGGTCCTCACCAGGGCGGCGGGGAGCGCCTGGCACGAGACGGATTTTATATCGATTATGGTGGAGCCGAGGCAGGTGAAAAGGCCGCCGTAAAGCTTCACGGGGTCTGCCAGGAAAAGAAAGGGCACGTTGAAGAGCACGATGAAGGCAAAAGTCCATAGAAGAGCCTTCCATTGGCGCTTGATGATGAATAGAAAGAGGCAGGCCAGGGGAAAGAGCTTGATGTTCACCGCGAGGGCGAGTACCAGTGAGGCCCATAAGAATCTTTCCCTGGTATAGAGAAAAAGAAAGAGGGCCAGCAGCATGGTGAGAAAGATATTGATCTGCCCCGAGAGAAGGTTGTCAATGACCGGCGAAAAGACAAGAAGGGCTCCCCAGGCGCCAAGGGAGATAACGAGGATTTTCCTTGGAGGCAGATTCTTTGAGAAAATAAAGCCTGTGAGCAGGACCGTGATGAGCAGCCACAGGTGGTTGAGCCAGAAGTTCAGGAGCTTTGCCTGAAAGGGCTCAAGGCAGGTCATGGGGATGTAAAGGGCGAAAGCGACAGGCGGATAGGCAGGGGGAAAGTGCTCGGTCATGCCGGGCCTCTCCATGGCAAGGTAAGAGTCCAGCTGGCTCCTGTCATAAAAATAGAAGTGCCCTTTTCTCAACAGCTCGCCATACAGGTAGTAACCGTTGACAAAGTCCCTCCCGAAGATCTCCCGGTCTTCAAACCGGGGATTCCAGAGGGATAGATACGTCCAGCCCCGTGTGACAAGGCAGCTTGCCATTACGAGGAAGATCATTATGACCAGAAGTGTTTTTTTCATTTTTCCCGCCAAAGAAAAGAGAGGGCTTTCGAGCCCTCTCCGTGATGCCTGGCGCCGGCCCTAGGCTTCCTTCCAGAAGGCCTCGGGCTTTTCTTTCTTGGTGATGACAAACTCGTTGGGCGAGATCTCCCTGAGGTGATAGGGCGAGCTGCCATAGCGGGAGACGTCAACGGTCTCCTTGCCGTCTGAGAGAGCCCAGTGCTCCTTCTCGCCCAGGAATTTCGGCTTCAGGAAGGAGGGCAGGTAATCCTTTATACGCCGCTTGTGCTCCACCGCTATCTTGTCATCGGCATTCTTCATGTAAAGCTCGCCGTCTTCAAAGGAAACGGAGAAATGCTTCTCGTCTTCCTTGACAATCTTGCCTTCCGTCCCCTTGAACGAGATTTCCCACCCCGAGTCGAAGATATAGCGGTTCCCGTCGTGGATGTAAGCGCCTCCCTCTATGGTGGTCTTCATTTCGGGCTTCTCCTGGTAAAGAGGGAACAGGAACTTGCTTCCCGCCCAGAGCGCGGCTCCGGAGCCTGCAATGTAAAGGGAGGCGTTGGGGAAAGCTCCCGCGGCTGCCATAGTGGCCGTGTAGCTCCCGAGGTACACCCCTTCGCTTATAGAGGACTCAACGCCCATTATCTGGTAGAAGTTCTTTGCGATTTCGGGGCTCGAGTGGGTCCCCTTGGTAATGAGCTGATCGCGGATGGCAAAATTGGCCTTGCCGCTCATGACTCCCGAGAAGCCGCTCGCAAGTGCCGCGAGTCCGTAAAGGCCCACGAAGGCCTTCCCCTTGTGGGCGCCGAAGAGGCCAATGATCTCCGGGTTCAGGGCAAAGTAAGAGCCGATGTTCACGGCGCTCAGGCCGGCGCAGGCCAGCTTCACCTTCTTCAGGTTCTCGAGAGGCTTGTCGGAGTTGACGGCCTTGTCAACGACGCTGCCCAGGATGCCCTCGCCGAGAATGCTCACTGCCGGGCTCCCTATGTTGCCTATTGAGGATATGGTGGAGGCTATGCCGTAAGCGGCTCCCTGGGTCCAGAGCTTGGGCGTGACGACGCCGAGGAGCATGGCGCTCCCCACGTCGGTGAGGGTGTCGCCGATCTTGAAGACCCTGTATTCGGGATCGTCCTTGAAGAGGCTGTAGAAGACCTTGAACTTCTCAAGGAATGATTTGTTCTTGAGCTCGTATTTCTCTATGCCCAGGTCGTCCTTGATGCCGAAGCGCTCCTTGAACTCCCTGGGATAGCCGAATTTTTCAAAGGGGATCGTCTCCTTAAGCTCAAAACCGTTGCTTTTGAGCCATTCCTTCATCGCAGGGTCAGCCGTGGCGGGAACGGCAAGCATTTTGCTCGTGATAACGGAGCCGAAAGCCTTTCCTTCTCCCATCGGGGTTACGAGCTCGTTGCGGTAAACTTTTGAGGGGTCGAAGTCGGGATTCTTGATGTCATAAGCCGTAAAAACCGAGTCCGATCCTGCCTGGGCCGCGGTCCTGTAAGCATCTACCTTCACACCGTCGGGCTCGCTGTGATACACCACCGAGTACTTTGCGCTGATGCCGCCTGCCTTTACAAGGTCCACGAAGGTCTGGTCGAGCTTGAACTGCTTCTGAGCGAAATCGGCGTTCTGGGCCGTGAGATTGAATTCGTCGAAGTTGGCGCCTTCCTTGAAGAGCGGATTGGCTTTCAGCTTGCGGGTGAAGGTCTGCAGTTCGTCCTGCCCGGGCGCCTCGCCCTTGCTGAAAGTATCTGATGCCGCCTGTTCCGGCTCTTTCTCACCCTGGGCATGGGCCTTCACGGCAGGCGTCCTGTCCAGGTTTCTGAATCCCGCGGAATGGATATCCATAGTGTTCTTCCCCCCTTAAGTAATCCCATGGAGCCTTATGAAAACATTTTACCAGCGGAGATAAGAAATGTCCAGGGATTCATGTTAACGGAATGTTAACAAATATTTCCTGTTGACAGGCTGCGCATTCCATATTATAATTAAAGTAAGATTAAAAAGTGTAATCAGTGGTTGCTGTTTGTAATCAGAGAGCGCCATATCTTAAAGAAAAGGGGCACAGCGATGGAACCAGGAGCAGTGTCATCAAACCGCGGAATCGCCTATTCTCCTGAAGCCCAGGTGGGGAGAGAGGCAAGGGCTGTCCAGAGGGAGAGCCGTCTCCAGGAGACGGGGATGGCGCCCGTTGAGGGTATGACGGCAGGTCAGGTATCGGACCTGCAGAGTTTCTATAACAACACGCTGGACAATATAGATCAGCTCCGCTATCCGGGTAATCTCCCCGATCTCAACGGTCTTACGCGGTCAGGCCAGGTGGCGAAGACCGATCCCACTTACTGCATGCAGCTTGCCCAGCGCATAGGGAGAACCGTGGGCCCCGACGGAAGGGAGATGGCTCTCTCGCCCGAGCAGTGCAAAATCCTTGCCACATCGCTCTCCCACTACGACCAGGGAACGCTCCAGAACCTCGAGAGCGACGGTATGCACATCAAGCTCTATGACACCAACAATCCGCCGCCTGGAGGCTATCCCGGGGGAAGAACCGAATGGGACAGCGGACTTCTCGGCTACCGCGTGAGAAAGGATAAAGTCATCTGCCTGAGGCAGCAGGATTTCCAGTACGGCAACCACCAGAAAGGCATGGATGTCGCTCACCACGAAATTGCCCACGCTGTTGATGACATGCTTTATCCCGATGTCGGCGAAGGCAGGATGGCCACTGACAATGATGCGTACCTCAAGAACCTTTACAGTAATTACCTCTCCCGGACGGATTCCAATAATTCGCTTGAGTGGAGCAATTATGCGAAGAAAAACCAGAGGGAATATTTTGCCGAGGGCGTGGAGAGATACCTTGGCGGCGACAAGACCAAGGACGAGCTGCGCCAGAAGGATCCCGCCCTTTTTGCTTACGTGGAAAAGGCTCTCTCAGTCTCTTCACAGGGTTCAAACCCGCCGTTCCCCAACACGATGTACGCCAATTATCCCAATATGAACGGCAACTCGTCCCAATGGTACAACCGGTACCCGCCAGTTTCCAATACGCCGGTGAACACCACTCCCTGGAACAACGGGTACCCGCCCGTCAGCTATCCACCGGTGAGCAACGTGCCGCCCACTATCCAGAACAACCAGATAGCCGCTTACATGATGATGATGATGATGGCGAGGATGCAGCAGATGATGGCCCTTATGATGTCCATGCAGATGTCTTCCTGCCCTTATCCTCAGTACTACTCATAAAGGCCCGGTGATCTCCCAGGAGAAGGCTGTTATTCTCAGGAAGGGAAGGGCCAGGCCCTTTTTCGGAAGGCACCCCTGGCTTTTTTCAGGAGCTGTGGCCTCGGTGAAAGGATCGCCCTCTGCGGGAGACCAGGTAACGGTTCGCTCCCATGAGGGCCTTTTTGTTGCCTATGGGCTCTATAACCTGAAAAGCCAGATAAGGGTCCGCCTCTATTCCTGGGACCCCGATAAGCCTCTCACGGAGGTTTTTTTAAAAAAGCGTCTTGACGATGCCCTCGCGCTCCGCGAGGCTATCCCGGGCTTGATGGACCCTGAAGGTGCATGCCGGCTTGTCTTCAGTGAATCCGACGGCCTCTCGGGCATCACCGTTGATCGGTATGGTCCCTATCTCGCGCTCCAGGTCACGAGCCTCGCCCTTTCAAGCCGTCTTGACCTTCTCCTGGATCATCTTGAGCACAGGCTCAGGCCCCGTGGTATCTACCTCAGAACTGAGCGCGCCGTGAAAGATGAAGAGGGCCTTGAGCTCAAGGACGGACTTCTCAGGGGATGCCTGAAGGCCGGCTCTTTGCTCATCGAGGAAGAGGGAGCCCGTTACGAGGTTGATCTCAGGGAAGGTCAGAAAACGGGCTTTTACCTGGATCAGAGGGAGAACAGGAAGGCTGCCGCCCGCTATGCAGGGGGCAGGACGGTGCTTGATCTCTGCTGCTACAGCGGGGGATTTTTCATAAGCTCCATGAAAGCCGGTGCCGCCTGCGCCACAGGCGTGGATGTCTCCGAGGCAGCGCTCTGCCTTGCAGAAAAAAACGCCGCTCATAATGATGTCTCCCCGGTCTCGCTTGTCAGGAGCGATGTGTTCGGCTTCCTGGAAGGTGCCCTGGCACGGGGGGAATCATACGGGATGATAATAGCCGATCCCCCGAGGTTCACCCACAGGAAGCGCTCTCTGGAACAGGCCCTCAAGGGGTACCTGCGCCTTAACGAGCTTGCGGTGAAGCTCCTCACCCCCGGGGGCATCCTTGTGACATGCAGCTGCTCGGGCCATATCAGCCGCGAGGACTTTCTCTCAGTGCTCTCCCAGGTTTCCGAGAGGACAGGGAGGCCCGTGAGGATCCTTGAGCAGCGCGGGCAGGCGCCTGATCACCCCGTGGCCGCCTCATGCCCCGAGACATCATATCTCAAGTGCTTCATCTGCTCGGTGGAGTGAAGCAGGGAGGGTAAAGGGCGGGGGGCAAAGAATTCTGTGGGAAGCATTTTTCGGAGGAATCATGGGAACAGGCTTTCCGCCAGGCGCAGTGATCCGGGGCAGGTATGAGGTAAAGAAGCTCATCGGCCGCGGCGCCTTCAGCTATGTCTATATGGCCATTGACCGCACCACGGGCCAGGTGTGGGCCCTCAAGGAGATATTTCTCTTTCCCCTTGACAAGGGCGAGAAGAAGGACGCCCTTCTCCAGTTCGAGCGCGAGGGGCAGATACTGAAGAGCCTCTCACACCGCCTGCTTCCCCGCATTGTGGACATCTTCGGCGAAGGAAGCCGCCACTATATGGTGAGGGAGTTTGTTGAGGGCATAAACCTTAACGTTTACATGGAGCGCCTGGGGACAAGCCTGCCCGTAAGCGACACGCTTTGCCTGGCCTTCCAGGTCCTGGACATACTTGAGTACCTCCACGGGCGGATTCCTCCCATTATTTTCAGGGATCTCAAGCCTTCCAACATCATCATCACCCCCTCGGGAGAGGCCAAGCTCATCGATTTCGGCATTGCCCGCTTTTTCTCGCCCAGGAAAGACAAGGACACTTTCGCGATGGGTACGCCCGGCTACGCCGCCCCCGAGCAGTACGGCGGTGCCCAGACCGATGGGCGCAGCGACCTCTTCTCCCTTGGCGCCACCCTCCTTTACCTTCTTACCCTGAGGGATCCCCTGCTCTTTCATTTCAAGTTCCCTCCCCTCCATACAATAAACAACAATATACCTCTCTGGCTCTCCGAGGCCGTGGAGAAATGCCTGAAGAAGAGCCCCGGCGAGCGCTATTCATCGGCGGCGGAGCTTCGGCACTTCCTTGAGAGCTCCATGGGGAGTGCCGGGACAGACTCGCAGTGAGGCATTCTCTATGAAAGGTGGACAGTAATGGACAACTGCTATCAAGAAGAGCTCGCTGCCGCCATTTCAGCAGTCCGCGAGGCTGGCGTCTTACTCAGAAAGGATTTTCACCGCAGCGACGGCCCGCTGGGGTCGGGGGACCAAGCTGATATTGACAGGAAAGCTGAAATGCATATCAGGGAGATGCTCCAGGGCCTCCGTCCCCTCTGGGGCTTCAGGGGAGAGGAGACAGGCGACCGGGGAGGCAAGGACAGGGAAGGCCACCTGTGGCTCGTCGATCCCAATGACGGCACGGAGCCCTATCTTCAGGGATACAGGGGCTCCGCCGTTTCCATCGCCCTTCTTCGCGGCGGGAAGCCTGTGCTCGGCGTGGTCTATTCACCCTTTTTTCCAGACGACCGCGGCGATCTCATCTCATGGGCCGAAGGATGCGGCCCTCTCAGCCGCAACGGCGATGCCTGCAGTGAAAAGCCTCTGCAGGGGAATCTGCAGCATGACGCCATAGTGCTTGTCTCCCACAAGGGAGATACAAAGTCCGGGGCGAACGGTCAGCTTGTGCACCCGGCGCGCTTCATTGCCCTTCCCAGCATTGCCTACCGGATGGCTCTCGTGGCGGCAGGCGATGCATTGGGAGCCGTCTCGCTCAATTCCCCCTGCGACTATGATTATGCGGGAGGCCACGCCCTCCTCTGCGCAAGGGGGGGAAGCCTTGTCAACGAGAAGGGGAAGCCCGTGGCCTATACTTCTTCAGGGCGGAGCTCCGTCCATTATTGCTTTGCAGGCCCGTCTCATGCAGTTGTTGAGCTTGCGGGAAGAGACTGGAGGGGTATTTTTTCATCCAGGGAGAGCAAAAGCCACGGGTATGATCCTCTTGAACCCCGGCGCGGAGGGAAAATGGAAGACCCGGGTATACTTGCCAGGGCCCAGGGATGCCTCCTGGGGCAGCTCGCCGGCGACTCCCTGGGGAGCCTCGTCGAGTTCATGAGCCCTGAGGATATCAGGGATGCCTATCCTCAGGGAGTCAGAGTTCTTCACAATGGGGGAACCTTTCACACCATAGCCGGGCAGCCCACCGATGACTCCGAAATGGCCCTCATGCTGGCCCGGACCCTTGTAAAGAGAGGGACATATGATCCCGATGAGACGGCAAAAGCTTATGTGTACTGGCATGATTCGGGGCCTTTTGATATGGGTACCACCACCAGGTGGGCCCTCTCGGCCCTCAAGTCTTCGACCGGTGAAAAGGCCCTTTCCGTTGCGTCAAGAGAGGCATTCAGAGACAGCCAGGCTAACGGGTCTCTCATGAGAGTGAGCCCCCTTGGCATATGGGGCTGGGACCTTGCGCCAGAGGAGCTTGCGGCATGTGCGCGCCAGGACAGCAGCCTTACCCATCAGAACCAGGTATGCCAGGATGCATGCGCCGTCTTTACCGTGGCCATCGCAAGGGCGATAGCGGCAGGCGGGGGAGCGGAAGAGGTATACCGCTTTGCAGAGGGCTTCGCCGAAAAGAATGCCTGTGCCCCCGTTCTTGAAACACTCCGTAACGCCGCCAAGGAGCCCCCGAAGGATCTCACAAAGCAGATGGGCTGGGTGCTCCTCGCTTTTCAGAATGCCTTTTACCAGCTCCTCCACGCGGAAAATATGGAAGAAGGCGTCGTAGACACGGTGATGCGCGGAGGAGACACGGACACTAATGCGGCAATTGCCGGGGCACTGCTGGGGGCTCTTTACGGCCGGAGCGCCGTCCCCCTTCAGTGGAGGCAGATGGTCCTCTCATGCCGCCCCATTGCGGGTATGGAGGGTGTGCTCAGGCCAAGGCCCTGGTCCTTCTGGCCCGTCGATGCCCTGGAGCTTGCCGAGCGTCTCCTCACTGCCCGCCAGGAGGCCTCCGGCAGGGCAGGCCCCCGCTAACCCAGGAGCCTCCTGAGGTAGTCCTCGCCGAACTCCTTCGCGATGAAATCCCTGAGAGCCTTGGATGACGCGCCGGACCTCAGCTCGTTGAGGTACTGATCCTGGCCCCCCTCCTTGTTCTTTTCAAGCGGGCTGCCTTCACGGACCAGATCCATGGCCCTCAGGCCGTGCCAGGCCATGAATTCCTTGTACTGCTTGCCCTTCTCGCTGTTCCAGTAGCTGGGATCCTTCTCCGCTATGGCTTTCGCTTCGGCGAAGGAGTACGCGGTGAACTCGAGGGCGCCCATCACGCCGAGGCCCACGATGTTGTCGGGGCGGCCTTTCCCCATCTTGCCGAGATCGACACCTGTCTGGAGGCCGTTGGTATAGGAGGCCCACTCGTCGAGGAGGTAGTGGGGCTCGTTTTCGAAGGCCTGCTGCTGGTTCAGGTAGAGGTTATAGCGCGAGCCTCTCAGGGCCTGGGGGATATGCTCCTTCACGTCTGACTTTCTCATGTTGGGATTCTCGAGCACCACTCCTTTGTCGCCGCCCACATAGAGGCCGGTATTTCTTCTTCCGCCGCTGTTATAGTTCTGGTTGCTTATATGGGCATTTATCCCGTGGGTGGTCTCGTGGGACCATGTCACCGGGTCCCTGTCCCTGTACTGGCTCCCGTATCTTGAAGGGAGGTGGCTCTCGATATCGTTCAGGAAGTTTCCGCCATTGGTTTCCCCGCTGTTCTTCTGTCTGCCGAAATTGATGAAGTTCACGTTGTTGCCGTACCTGGAGTTGATGGGACCAGGATTAGGCCCGGGATTAGGGTTCGGACTGGGTCCGGGATTCGGGTTCGGCCCCGGCGTCGGGCCTGGTCCGGGCGCAGGCTGGGGTCCCGGCTGAGGCCCCGGCTTTACGCCGTTCATCTGCATCATCATCTGCATCATCTGCATCATTGTCTGCATCATCTGCATCTGCATCTGCATCATCTGCTGCATCATCTGCATCTGCTGCTGCTGGGGATTCGTATTATCAGGCATAGTGTTGGTATTAGGCGTGTTGTTGGGCGTGGCGTTGGCACCCTGTGGCTCTGCAGCCTGAGCCCCTTCTGCCTGGGTGTCGCCGGCCCGGGCGCCTTCAGCCCTTTCAGGAGCCTGCCCGGCTTCGCCTGTGCCCCCTCCCTCTTCCGGAGCGGCAAGGCCGGCCTCCTCGAGGCGGGGCCGTATTTTTTCATTTTCCTGCCTCAGCTTCTTGAAATCAGAAGCCATTGACTGCAGAGCGGCCGATTCCGGGTAAAGGGGCTCTGCTTTTGCCCCGGAGCCTTTCCTGTCAGCCCCACGCGCATCCTGGCGGGAGGATTTCCCCTCGTGCTTCTTCTCCAGAGCGCTGCCCCATGTATCCCTGAAAGAGTATTCAGCCTGCTGCTGCTTTTCATGTGCCCGGGGAAAGGTCTTTTCCCTCTCGAGGCCGCGCAGCCTCTTTTCAGGTGAGGCTCCCTCCGCCTCCTTGGAGAGCGAAGAGCAGTCACGGCATTCACAGGATGCGTCGCTCTTTTTTTCCGGCGGCTTTTCGGGAGCCTTTTTCCTGTAATCCTCGTATTCCCTTACTGCATTGGAGCCTGATGAGTTCTGGGATGCTGATATTTCGCTCATGGTCTCACCTTTCTTTTCAGTCTTTCCCTTCCCTTGAGATCCATAAAGAAAGATATAACTATCTATGTCGCCATGTTTTCACCGGCTCTGCTGAAAAGAATATGAAACAGGCCTGAAAAGAAGCTGAAAAAGTAACCAGCCTGTTAAATTCTTCCGCAATTTTCCGTCATTGTTGGCTGCCTGTGGACAGGCAGGCAGGCGCCCGGGATGCCTGCCTGAGCGCTCTGATCCACGAATTGGTGCCGTCATAATTGCAATACTCCTCTATTTCAGGTATAATGATAAATGATCCTTATACATACGAACGGAAGTCCTCTCTCCCTGCAAGGCCTGCGCCCGAAAAGGATCCTGATTTTTTCATGAAAGAGCTCCCCAAATGACGAGAGGCACTCCAGTAATTCTCCTTGTAGAAGATGATCAGAACAGCGTGCTTCTTACCGAGAGGGCCCTCCGCAAGACAGGCCTGGAGGCCGAGCTGGTGGCAGTCGCCGACGGGGCCGGGGCTGTCGCCTACCTTGAAGCTTCTCCCCTTCCTGCCCTGATGCTCCTCGATATCAACCTGCCAGGGATGTCAGGCTTCGAGGTGCTTAAATGGGCCCGTGCGCAGAAGACCTTCAAGGATATTCCTGCCGTGGTCCTCACCACTTCCCATGAGAGCCGGGACATCATAAAAGCCTCTGATCTGGGCGCAATCAGCTTCCTTGTAAAACCCGTCACCACCCAGGCCCTCAGGGAGGTCCTCATTGAATTCGTGGTGCGGCAGCAGGCAAACCTGAGTTTCCTGGTGGTCGATGAAAGCGCTGATATGAAGGCTCTTACCGCCGAAGGGCTCCAGCGCGCTTTTCCCGGCCTGCGCATTGACTTTGCTGACAGTGCCGATAAGCTCCACAAGGCTTTGGACCTGGGCCGCTATGACCTGGTCATCACCGATTACCGCCTTCACTGGACCAGCGGCTTTGATGTCCTTGCCGCCGTCAAGGTAAAGTGGCCCCATTGCCCTGTCATCATGTTCACCGGTGAGGGGAGTGAGATGCTCGCCGTGGCAGCCATGAAAGCGGGCCTTGATGATTACGTGAATAAGTCGCCCGAGACAGTCGGCCGCCTGGCTGTAGCGGCACGGCAGGCCATGGCAACTGCCCGCCTCCGGTGGGAAGCCCGTGAAGCAGAAGCGCGCTACTCCATGCTCATCAAGAATATGAACGATATCGTTTTGATGTTTGATGCCGAAGGCATGGTGAGCTACTGCAGCCCCTCGATACAGAGGATCCTCTCCATCACCCCTGACGAGATCATGGGAACGAGCATATATGCCATAATCCATCCCGATGACCTTATCACTACTCTCGAGTCGGTTCAGAATGCCATACTGGAGCAGGGGGCATCGGGACCCCTTCAGCTTCTCCGTTTCCGCCGCAGGGACGGCACGTGGCATTACCTGGAGGCCTTCGGCAGGAGCTTCCTGGATTATGACGGCAGGATATCCCTGCTGGTGAGCCTCCGCGACATCAGCGAGCGCGAAAAGGCGGAAGAGCTTATCCGCGCCTCTGAAGCCAGGATGCGGACCATCTTCGGGGCAATGCGCGACGCCGTGATGGTCTTCGACAGGACGGGGCGCTGTCTCGAAGTGGTGCCCACCAATCCCGATCTGCTCTACAGGCCCCCTGACGAGCTTCTGGGAAAGTATCTCCACGAGATTTTCCCGCCGGACAAGGCCGATTTTTTCCAGGGAGCCATACAGAAAGCTCTTGATACAGAACAGACCGCAGAGATAGAGTACTCGCTCCCCATAAGCGGGAAAGAGATATGGTTTCTCACCAATGTCTCACCTCTCACGGCGGACACCGTCGTGGTCGTGGCAAGGGATGCCACTTACAGGAAAAAAGCCGGGGAAGCCCTCAGGGAATCTGAAGAGCGCTTCAACAAGGCATTCCATTCCATGCCTATCTCCCTTGCCATCACCACTGTCAATGATGGCTTGTTCATTGCCGTCAATGATGAGTTTCTCCGCCTGACGGGCCGCTCAAGGGATGAAGTAATTGACAATACCGCCCGGGGATTTAATCTCTGGGTAAAGCCCGAGCAGCGTGCCGAGCTTTTGGACGAGCTGGAGAGAAACAAATTCGTCTATAACAGGGAGCTCCAGATCCGGAGAAAGGATGGGGACCTTCGCACAGTCCTCTGGTCAGCCGATTACCTGAAGGTGCAGAGCGAGATCTTCCTTCTTTCCTCGGCAGTGGATATCACCGAGCAGAAGCGTGCCGAGGAGGAGCTTATCAGGGCGAAGGAGCGCGCCGAGATTGCCAGCAGGGCAAAGTCGGAGTTCCTGGCACATATGAGCCACGAGATAAGGACGCCCCTCAACGGCATTATCGGCATCACGGAGCTGCTCCTGAGGGCGGAGCCCAATGAGGCCCAGAGGGAATACCTTTCCATGGTCAAGATCTCCACAAGGAACCTTCTGGGTATTCTCAGCAACGTGCTGGACATGGCAAAGATTGAGGCGCTGAAGCTTGAGCCCAAGAAAGTTGATTTCAATATAAGGAAGAGCTTCAGCGAGACGCTGAAAATTCAGAAGGCCATTGCCGAACAGAAGGGGCTTTCATTCTCTATCGTTTTTTCCAGGTCTCTGCCGGAAATGCTCTGCGGTGACTTCACGCGGCTGAACCAGATAATGCTTAACCTTTGCGACAATGCAATCCGTTATACAGAAAAGGGGCATGTCAATATCTCGGTGGAGGTTGAGAGGTCGTCCCCCGGGGGAGTTCTGATTCATTGCACGGTAAAGGATACCGGCTGCGGAATCCCCGGCGACCTGCACAAGGCGGTTTTTGAGCCTTTTTTCCGCGGCGAGACTTCTTACACGAAAAAATTGGACGGCATGGGGCTGGGCCTTGCAATCAGCAAGGGCATTGCGGAGCTTTTGGGGGGGCGCATGTGGCTTGAGAGCGAGCCGGGAGAGGGGAGCACATTCCATTTTACGGTGCTCCTCCAGGAAAAATGCCAGGAAGCAGAGGTGAAGGGAACAGCATTGTCCCGGGAGCTTCCTTCACCACTCAAGGTGCTTGTCGCTGAAGACGAGGTAATAAACAGGAGGGTCATTGCGGATTTCCTGAAAGACGAGGGCCACACGGTGGTGCAGGTGGGCAACGGGGAGAAGGTTCTCGAAGCCCTGGAGAGGGAGCCCTTCGATCTTATTCTTATGGATATTAGGATGCCCGTGATGAACGGCATTGAAGCGACGAGGAGAGTGAGGCAGAAGTGGGGGAGCAAGGTTCATATCATAGCCCTCACGGCCTATTGCCTCGAGGAGGATACAAAGAATTTTCTCGAGGCGGGGGTGAATGACTGTCTCTATAAGCCTTTTGAATTCTTAGATCTGAAGGACGCCCTTCTCAAGGTGCCTCAGAGAGGCGCCGGAGTATGTGAGGCAAGGAGTGTCAGGATGGGCAGGTGAGGCAGATCCCAGGCCCTACTTGTCTTTTCTCAGGACCGAATCGACGAGAGTGATAAGGCTGCTGAGTACCTGAAGGTAATCATTTCCTGAGGCGGAATCCTTTTTGTCGTTCATACGGTGCACCCCCCCGGCATGTTCTTCTTGATGATATATCACCCCATGAGCGAGCCGGGGAAATGAATTTTTGTAAAAAAGGCGTTAACAATTGGTTGCCCCGATGTTAACATTTCCCGGGGCTATCTTCCCTCGAGGAGCTTCTTCAGGGGCCTCCAGTAGTATTCATGCCAGCCCTTTCTGATGCTCTCGCAGAATTCCTCGGGAATGCCGTCCTGGGTAAAGGTGAGCTTTGTCGAGCCGTGGAGGTCCTTGAGGCGGTAGGTCACCGTGGAAAAATGACCTTCGGGCCACTCGTCAGTCCGCCAGAGCTGCACTATCTTCTCGTCCTCGTAAAGCTCAAGGTTCTTCCCGGTGATGTAGCCGCCATAGGCGGTAAAGGTTCCCCCGGGCTTCCTGCTGATATGGGCCTTGTCTCTTGTGAAGGCCTCGTGCTTCTTCGAGTCCATGAGGGCCTCGTACACCTCGTGGGGTGGGGCGTTAAAAGTGACGCTCTGCCGGATCTTCATGGTCTTCATAATATTTCGTTTCGCGCCCGGCAGGAAAAAAACCTCCGTGAAAATGGGGACAGACTCCAATTTTAACAGATCAAGCCCCGGGGCCGCAGGTGGCTTGTCTGTCTCTTTCATTTCTGCGGGCTGTCACCGCATGCTGGTGCCATCATCTTTACAAGCTGCTCAAAATGCTTCTCGGGAGGCATCTGCTCCCAGGGCGTGAAAGTGCTGAAGGTGCCTCTCGGAGAATCAAGGGTGAGGGTTCCCTTTGGATAGGGTCCCGATATCCCTGCCATCCATCCCTGAAAAGGGCAGTCAGGAAGCAGGGGCTTGAAGCGGAAGAGATAGTATTCCAGGGTGGCCGCGTCGGCTTTCACGGTGAAGACCTTCACGAGCTCAATCTGCCCGGGAGGCGAGCCCAGTTCCGTCGGAAAGGCGAGCCAAACTGCCATGTCCGACTCCGCTATGGCAGCCTGCGTGAGGTATCTGCGGGGAAAAAGGGAGCCTTTGCCCATTTGTCCGAGGGAAACAAGAAAGTCCCGGCGCACTTCGGGGCATGCAGCCACTTCCTCCAGATAGTGCGGCTCCACCCTTTCCCCCGACTCCAGAAGAGCGAGCACTGCATAAAATTTGATATTGGGATCATAGAGATCACATATCCCGCAAAGTTCCTTAATGACTCTGGGATCGGGAACAGCTGACAGGCGGAAAATCATATCTATCAGACTGGCACGTATGCTGCGGTATGCATCTTCCCAGCGCCATGCTGCGCCTGATTTCTGCTGGATCCGGCGGACATCCCCGCAGAGTGATGAGCAGGCCTCAAGCCATCGCGGTATGAAGGGATTGGCTGCTTCTGCGGATACGAGGCCGCTTTTATGGTAACAGCGCAGTAAAAGTGTAATGGAAGAGGTAAGGCCTTCAATAAATGCAGACTCAAGGATCAGGGGGAAGAGTTCGGTGGCGTGGCGTGGTTTTTCCGCCAGCGTGCCAAGCGGCAGGGGGACCAGGGTATGCCCAGGCCCGCAGAAAAAATTCATGGAATCTTTCCCCAGGGCGGTGACGATATCCACGTAGGCAAGAGCGGCCTCCCGCTCCTCCATCCTTGCGAGAGTTTCAAGGGTATCAAATTTGGTTTTGTTGTCCATTGTGTGGAACCTTCGCACTGCCATGGCGATGAACTCAGCGGGTGTGAGGCCTGTCGCGGAGCGAAGCCATATAAGGTTCTCAAAGATCCGGCGCTGCGCAGGGTCACTATCTTCGGCGCCGTCGAGGATCGACTGGAAGGGGATCTTCCTGTCGGCTTCGATGCGGTCACTGAGGAGCCCATGGACTTTTCCTCCCGGATGGAGCTCAGCGGCATATTGAATAGGGAGCTTATCGTGTCCGTCGCTTACGTAGGGATCGGCACCGCCGGCGAGCAGGGCTTCCGCAATTTCTGAGAAATCCGCTGCAGCCGCCGCATGAAGGGGCGTGGAGCCGTTCCTGTCAGGGGTATTTGCATCAGCTCCCAGTTCCAGCAGGGTTTTCAGCGCCTCGAGGCTGTTCTTGCATGCAGCCTGGTGGAGGGCGGCTTCCCGCTGGGGATCGCCGGCTTTGCTGCCGCCATCACCGAATAGGCTTCGAAGCTTCCCTCCGTCATTCTCTTCCACAGCCTTCCTCACCTCGGGGGAGAGGCTGCCGAAAGATGCGATGAGCTCAATGATCTCCCTGTTCTGCCCAAGCTTCGCCATTGCCCGGGCATCGTCGCCGGAGCTGTCCTTGAGGAGGGGATCGGCTCCCCGGGAGAGGAGGAGCTCCACCATTTCCACTCGGTCTTCCAGAATGGCCCAGTGGAGGGGCGTTCTTCCCTCGCTGTCCCTGGTGTTTATGGCAACGCCCTTGTCAAGGTTCTCCTTTAGTTTCTCAGGGTCATTGTTCTGGATGGCATCGAAGATTGACTCGCTGCTCATTGGCTCCTCAAAAGTGACTTTTCCATGACTTTCTTCTGAGGCGATGGTTCTTCCTTCATTGAAACTCCCTTACTTCATCTCGGGCTCCTTTGTAGGCAATCATTATAGGATTCTGCGCCTCACCCATGATATCGATGTGATGATAAAAATTACTCAGTAAGCTATTGAAAGAATACTCCGGGAGTTCCAGGTACTATTTACAGCCGGTCAGAATATGATACGATAAAAGGACCGGAGGTGAAAGAATGAAAATCTCAAAGGACATCAAGCCCATAACCTATCTCAAATCCAGAGCATCGGATCTTTCAAGGCAGATAAACGAGACACACCGCCCGGTATTGATTACTCAGAACGGAGAGCTGAGGGCAGTGTTTCAGGATCCCGAGAGCTATGAAAACATGTGCAATGCCATAGGGCTTTTGAAGCTGATCTGCCAGGGTGAGGATGACGTGGCAAAAGGCCGCTTCACGCCACAGGACGAGGTCATTGCCGCTATTGAGAAAACAATGAATCCCGGCGACAGGTGCCGAAGATCCCCGCCAAGACTCCCTTTTCATAGACCAGGAAAGGAGTGCCTTCCGAGAGGGAGCCGAAGGTGAAGGTAAGATCATAGGGCGCCCTGCCCTTCACGGTGAGGGTCCGCAGGCCATGGAGGAGATGGAGGTGGCAGGCCTCGCAGAGCACGATGAGGTTCCACTCGTCATCAGTGCCGCCCTGGGAGCGCCTGATGATGTGATGCACGTGGAGGTTATGGCGGCAGCGGCAGCCGGGGGTCTGGCAGCGGAACCGGTCGCGCTTCAGGATTTTGTGATGATGGGCCGCTTTTTTCAAGGTTCCCTCGGTCTTGAGATAATCGGCGAGGAGGGCTGCAAGGAATTTCTCTTCGGGGCCCGTCAGCAGCCCCTCGGAGGCCACGCCGGCGCCCTCTGTCTTGGCAAGGCGGCAGAGAAAGGTATGGGCCGCGAGGTCCCAGAGCTCCTGGAGCTCCCGGGGGAGGAAGAACTTTATCATCATGGCGCCCTTCAATGCCCGGGAGGGGTCTGGCGAAGAGAGGATGTCCCTGATAAAGACCTCCTCGGGACTCTCGCCCCGGGGGATGGTGCAGAGCTGCCGGGCTTTTTCCAGTGATTGATGACTCGGACACATTGGATTTTCGCATCCATGCCCTGCGTGCCCCTCCTCTTTCCCATTGCATGCCCCCGCATAGAGATGATCGCTCCCCGACCGATTTCCGAGGCCCGCACACAGCCTGGAGTTTTTTTCAATTTTCTTGGATGCCTCGGCGGCGCGCAGCTCATCGACATCGCTGAAATACTTCCAGGGCACATCAAAGCGCCTGTCGCGGGAAGCGACGAGTTCCTCGTCGTCTGACTCAAGAGGCCACGAAGGATTGAGGGAAGGGCCTGTGTACCAGGACCCAGTCCTTATGATGTCCTGCACCTCCTCCGGCAGGTCGTGAAACCTTTCGTCGGTGACGTAGCGGAAGCCGGGAAGGAGCGCATAATTGTGGGGGACCAGGCAGTCATATTCAAGGATCCGGGCGACACGCCCCGCCTCTTCCCGAAGGTCCGCCGTGGGCACGCTCGCGGCGTAGGCAATCCACTGTGACTCATTTTTCTCGTCCACCACGGGGAGAATGAGGCGCGCCTGCTCCCTGGTGATGACGCCTTTCCTGAAGGCGTCTTCGGTGAGTGAGTGGCGCCGGAAGCCCTCGGCAAGCTTTATGAGCTGGCGGGTCTGGGCCATCGAGAAGCCGCAGCGCTCCCCGGCATAGTCCTCGATGAACTCAAAGCCGAGAAGGCGGTGGAGCTGCCGCGCATCCATCGCCCGCAGGAGCATCCCCGCGGCCACGTCGAGCCTCTGGCGGATCGAGGCGGCCCTGATCAGGCGGCCTGCAATTGCCCTCGCGGAGGCCCCGGTAACTTTTTCCGGCCGGGCCTCTTCAAGCCACGACGGGAAGAAGATGCTCCAGGGTGATGACCACGGAGATTCAGCGGCCTCTCCCTCGCCGTTCTCCCCGGTGATCTCTTCGGGATCGCTGATGCGACGGTTTCCCATCCACCTCCGGAGGAGAGGCACCCGGGAGAATATGGGGCGGCTCCCTTCGGCATCAAGGGCCGGAAGCCCGGGAGCGGCTTCCCCTGAGGCCAGGAAATTCGCAAGGAGCGCCTCGACGAAGCCCGGCATGGGCCCGTCATAGTGCTCTTTGTCCCTGAAGAGCGAGAGGGCGAAGTCCCAGGTGAGGGCAAGTGAGGGCGACACGCTGAAGTACATCATCGTGCCCTCGGACTCATCGCCATGGGGCTCATCGCACTTCCCGCCGCCCGTGAAATCCGCAGGCCTGCCTTCAGCACACGGGCTTTCCTTGGAGCAGGGGGCCTCATCGGCCTTCCCTTCAGCGAGGGCCTTCTTCACTTCCCCCTCAAGGCCGCAGAGGGAGCGCTCCTCTGCAACGGCGAGCCACCAGGACTCGTTCTCAGGCGTGATGACCCTCGAGAGAAATCTCAGAGCGCTTTTTGCGATCCTGCCCTGCAGATAGGCCTCCCGGGTGAGGGGGAGCGCCTTGAGGAGCTCATAGTTGTGCATCAGCTCCGACGCGGTGCGCCCCGAGAACGAGAGATGCTCCGTGGCGAAGGTCCCCATGGAGCGGTATCCTAACTGATCAACCCCTTTCGTTTTAAGAGTGACGAGAAGGCCGCCGAGTGCAAGATCAAGTGCCAGGCGGCCGCGGACTGCCTCGCAGAGCAGAAAATCAATGCGCTCTGCCCGCTCATCCCTGTCGATTGAGCCGAAGGTGATGTCCCCCGTGAGCCTTTCCGCTTCGGGAATGAGGCCCTCCCTGGTTATCTTGATCAAGTGCTCCGGCCTGCATGTGGTTCCCGAAGGGATCTCGTAAGGCTCGGGGAGGAGCAGCATATCTTCGTAATCCTGTGAAGAAAATGATTCACCGAGGTGAAGAAGCTCCTCTTCATCAGGGAGAAACATATCGGAGCTCAAGCGGGTCTCATGTGTATCCATATCTGCATTATAACGCATATTTTAGTAAATATCAAACAGGTCACCCCAGTAAAACCCTTTCACAGAGAGGATGCAAGCACATTACAGGATGCCATGCTGAGGGCTTGGAAGGGATTAAGAGGTCAAAAATGACCCTGGAGGTCATCCATGTGAAGCCTGGTAGCCTCCAGTGCTTCATACGGCAATGAGACCGAGGGGAAACACCGAGAATATGACAAATATGAAATATCTATAAGCTCCGCACCCTCTGGAGAAGCTCTTCTCTTCTGATTCCAATCCGGAGGGAGTGGACCCACCCATAATTGCAGGCGCCTGCTCTTCTAATGAAATGAAAACGTTTACACTGTGGTTGCAGTATGGTAAGATATATATGGGAAATTTATGGGTGAGGTTCAGTAATGCCGACCATCTCAATGTTCTATGGGATTATTATCAGGATGTATTTCGCGCCGGGCGAGCATCCTCCGCCTCATTTTCATGTCTATTACAACGACTACAAGGCAACAGTGGACATAAGCCTGTGCGAGATAATTGAAGGAGAGCTCCCCAAAAGACAGGCACGG
The DNA here is from genome assembly GCA_031082125.1 of Candidatus Eremiobacterota bacterium. Lineage (NCBI taxonomy): Bacteria > Bacillati > Vulcanimicrobiota > Vulcanimicrobiota bacterium. The sequence continues at coordinate 23,412 of JAVHLM010000025.1, read as the reverse complement.
CTGGCCCTCGCCTGGGCGGAGCTCCATCAGGAAGAGCTTATGGCTGACTGGAGGCTCGTGATGAACGGTGAGGAGCCATTTAAAATAGCGCCTCTTCAGTAACTGACAGGAGGATTTATATGTATTCTCCCGTAACCAAGGCTATTCCAAGCGATGACTATGTGCTTTTCGTCGAGTTTGAAAATGGGGAGAGCGGCAGCCTTGACCTGAAGCCTTTCCTTGAATTCGGCATATTCCGCCGGATAAAGGACCCTGATGCCTTTAAAAAGGTGCGCGTGGCCTTTGATACTGTCGAGTGGGAGTGCGGAGCCGATCTTGACCCGGAATATGTCTATGCGAAATGCCGGAGAAGCCGTTCAGCATAACCCACGTGCATCCCCGGCCATTCCCTATTTCGTCTCAGGATCCTTTGCAAGCAGTTATTACGGGATCCCCCGGCTTACCCACGATATTCTCCCTGAACCCGAGTGCGTCTCCAGTATGTTAGCATTCTACTCACTTACTGGAGAGATGTAAGGAATCATAAGACCCGGTTGAGAGGATCACGTCCTGTCCATAAAAAAGAAATCCCCGGGGCCGGCAGGCGCCCCGGGGGTTCTTTCATACACCGGGTTTGAGTTCACTTAAGGTGTCAGGGTGCACTTCCATATATCTCCATTGGTATTGGCAAACCACCCTGTGGTGACCGAGGTAAAGAACACCACGCCTGCATCAACAGCAGGCCAGGTATTCGCTCCATCTACGGGAGTGTCCACTACGGTCCAGGTGTTCCCGCCGTCAGTGGTCCTTCCTATGAATCCACCAACTCCCACCACCCAGCCGTATTGAATATTCCCTTTGGGGAAATGGAGGCGGTAGATCCCCTTGCCGGTTCCGGGAGGAAAAGTCTGTTTGGCCCAGTTTTTACCACCATCAGTGGTATGGGCGATAACGGGCGTGGTGCCGCCTGGATTGCTCCCTCCAACCCAGCAGTTGGTACCGCTTGGGAAGCATAAGCTGAAAAAATGATCTCCGCTGGTATCTTTATATGATTCAGTCAACGTGTCTGCACCATCAGTAGTTCTGTATACCACTGCCACTCCGTCCTTGTTTCCCGCAATCCACCCGGTAGAAGTATCCTGGAAATAGATATCGTCTATGTTTATACCCCCATTATCTTTTGGAGTCCAGGTAACGCCTCCCGCCCCGCCGCTGCTGGCCCTGTAGAGCGCCTGGTGCCCCGCGGCAAAGCCATCGGTGGCATTAAAAAACTGCACCGCATAGGAAGTGACAATATTCGGCCCTCCCATGGAAACCCCATTATTCCCTCCATCTGTAGTACTGTAAACACCAAATGTGTCAAAAAGTGCAAATCCGTCCGAGCGATTCAGAAAAAAGACTGATCTCGATGTACCGGGAGTGGGTTTTTCAGTCCAAGTCGCCCCTGCATCAGTGGTAAATAAGATTTTACTTGCTCCTACAATCCACCCATAGTCTGCGTCAGTAAAAAATGCATTGTACATTGCAAAGCCATAGTTCCCTATGAATTTCCACGTAATGCCGGCGGGAACCGTGTCAACAGTGAAGCTCCTGGTGCCGCTCCCGCTCGCGGTGGTCACTTGAACATCTCCGGTGGCGGCGCCGTCGGGCACGTAGCATACAATGCTGGTGTCGCTCCATCCTCCCGTTTTTATTACCGCATCCTTGCCGTTGAAGAACGTCACCGTGCTGGTGTCCTGGATGGCGCCGAATGTGGTCCCCTTGATGGTGACCTCTGTTCCCGCATAGCCTGAAACCGGGTCGATGCTGGTAATCACGGGAATCATAGTCATTTCAAAGTCATGGGTGGCCGTCCCCCCTGTCGTGACATCCACCTTGCCGGAATAATCAGCATAGCCTGCCTTGGTGCCCGTGATATCCTGGCTGGCTCCAGCAGGAACATTCGCTATTGAATAGTTCCCGTTACCATTGGTAGTCCCCGTCTTGCCGCCTACGGTCACCGTGACTCCTTCAAGGCCATCACCGCCGGATTTCACATTGCCCTGCACGTTGCCTGTGCCCCCGCCGCCTCCTCCTCCGCCGCCTCCGGGCGACGTGGTGGGTGTCGGTGAAGAGGTAGGTGAAGTCGTCGGGGTGGGTGTGGGCGACGGGGTGGGAGTGACCGTCGAAGTGGGTGTGGGAGTGGGCGAAGTGGCATAGATGTTGTAATTCTGCACGACGCCGCCACCGGCAGGCGAATTTACGCTGAGAGCCGGGAACGAATAGCCTGACAGCGCGAAGGTGATGGTGTATTTTGTTCCCGGCGTGAGGCCATAGAATATGATCCTGCCGTTTGAAAAGGTCCCCGTGGCATTCCAGTCAATAGTGGGAGGTGTCCCATCGGTGAAGTAGCCGATCTTCACGCCGGTGGAAGGGGTAATGGTGGCCGCGATGCCTGAAGTGCCCTTGGAGGGGAGCGAAGCATCGACTATCACATAATCCTTGGTGGCATCATAAGGCGCGTCGGGCCCGGCGATCTGGTTCCACTGGGAGGTCTGCACTACGGTCTTATCAACATTGGAGGTGTCCGAGGTCACCGAGAGGTCGGTGACTTCCAGGGTGACATAGTCGGCCTTGGTGAACTTGAGGGTATAGGTCCCTGAGGGAATGCCGGTGAAGCGGTATGTGCCGTCGGCAGCAGTCGTGGTGGTGCTCACCGTCACCGTCTCTTTAGGAGCCCTCATGAAATCTTTCAGGAAGCCGCCGCTCTTCGTCTGGAAGAGGGTGCATGCGGCGCCCTGGACGGGAGCAGCGCTTATGGTGTCGCGGAGCGTGCCGGAGACCGCGTAGGTCTGGGCAGTCTCCCCTCCGCCGCCCCACCATGTGGTGGCGCCAGAGTCTCCCCCTCCCCCGCTGCACCCCGTGATGCCGGGAAGCAGAGAGATGAGAATAACGAGCAGTACCCCCGAGACGTTGAAACGTCTTGCTGCGGTCATTGCTGAGCTCCCTCTCTGTGGTGAAAAATCCCACGAAACTTGCCTGCATGAATTGTAATAAAAAATAATCTTATAGGCCATAAACAAATTGTTAAAAAATATCATGACCATCTCTAAGTACTAAGCGTGTGCCTGTCCAGGGCGTGAGGAGCCCTGCAGGTTACAGACCCCTGAGAGCCTCCGGCAGGTGCTCTCTCAGGTGGGGGTGCTCTTCGATAAGGCGGAGGATATCGGCAAGATCTTTCTGCCTCTTGCTCTTTCTTCTCTCCTCGTCAAGATATGCCCAGCTTTTTCCGCGCAGCAGATCCTCCATCGAGGCCACCTTCATCTCATAGCCAAGAACATTTCTGGTGACCGCGCTTTTAAGAAAATCCTGATACCTTTCGTCAGTCTGCAGTTGTATCCTCAGATCCGAGTGGGGGTGAGTAAGATTGATGCTATGAGGAAACCGCTCAATTCTGAAGGCTTTTTCGGCATTTTTCAGGAAGGAATCCAGGGTCTCCAGAACAGGAACGATATCAAGATCAAGGCTCACCACAGGCTCAGCATAAGCATTCACCGCAAGGCCTCCTATCACGCAGTAGTCTACTCCGGATTCGCTGAGAAGGGCAAGCAGGAACCCAATCACGTCAGATTTACCACCTGTGACTGAGTTGAGAAATTCCTTTCCAGTCATAGTTCCTCGCTTGAAAGTGCCTCATGCTAATTATAACAGAAGCCGGGTGACCTCTCAAGGGCCGGACTGGAGACTGGCTCTCCCTGAGAGCCTTTGACTTTCCCCGTGCGGCAGGATATAATTTTTCCATGGAGATCATGGTATTTCCCGACGAGGAGTTCCTTGCCCGCAAGGCTGCCGCCTTCATAGCCCGCGAGGCATGGGAATCTGTGGAAGCCAGGGGGTGGTTTACTCTCGCAGTGAGCGGCGGGAAAACGCCCTGGAAGATGCTCCGGCACCTTGCCGGGGAAGATCTCCCCTGGGAGAGCCTCTCAATAATTCAGGTCGATGAGCGCGTCGCACCTTCTGGAGGTCCAGACCGGAACCTCACCGGCCTTAAGGAATGCCTTCTCGGCCCCTCGCCGCTCCGCCCTGAGCAGATCCTGGCAATGCCCGTGGAACAGCAGGATATTGAATTGGCGGCCAGAGAATATGCAAGAGCTCTCCGCGGTATCGCGGGAACGCCGCCACAGCTTGACCTGGTCCACCTGGGCCTGGGCAGTGACGGCCACACGGCCTCGCTGGTGCCGGGCGACCCTGTCCTTGACGTGGCCGATAGAGATGTCGCCCTGACGGGGACCTACCAGGGAAGGATGAGAATGACCCTTACCTTTCCTCTCATCAACCGCGCAAGGCGCATCCTGTGGCTTGTGGCGGGAAGCGGGAAAGCCGATGCGCTCTCACGCCTGAAGAGCGGCGATGACTCGATCCCGGCAGGACGGATAGCCAGGGAGCAGGCTTTTATACTTGCTGACAGCGCCGCAGCGGGTTTTGCAGGCCTTCACGCTCACTGAACGCAGCGCCGCAGGGCTTCAGCCCTGTTCCTCGTCGTCATCTTCCCCGCCGCCGGTGTCTTCTTCCTCTTCCTGCTTGATGGAGGCGAGGAAAGTCTCGTCGAACTCGTTGATGATGTCCAGGATATTCAGGTAATGCATCCTCATCTCGCAGAGGAGATCCCAGAAATCCTCGCCTGTCGTGTCGTCCAGCAGCCTGGGGAGTATCCTGGTATAGAGGTTCTTGCAGGCCGTCATAATCTCGGCTATCCTGTAAGAGAGAGTCTCCTTGTTTTCGTCATTGACGCATTCCAGGGGCTTCATGCGGCTGTAGAGTATCTTCATGAGGGCCTGGGCCTGTTCAAGGTCGTCCTTGAGCATTGATTCACGGGACATTTTGTTTTCCCCCTTTCACGGTGTTCCTGCCGGCATTTTTCGCCAGCTTTCGGTAGGTGAGATACTTATAGGGCTCCATGGGGAGGTTCCTGTGCCAGGTGCCGCTGCACCCTATTTTGTAAGTGGCGACCACATACTCCCGCCCCCCCGTGAATTCCCTCTTCTCATCGAGGCGCACTATGGAATACGTGGCTTTCCCGGCCTTGGGGCAGAGGGGTAGGGAAGGAAGATCGAGAGGAATGAGCTCCTCCACGGTATCGGGGAATTCGCCGGTGCGGTCATAATGGCGCTCCAGGGCATCGGAGAGAGCTTTCATATTTTCAAAGCAGCCATAGAGCTTCTCATATTCGGATTTCACATACTGCCTGAAGAGAATGAGGCTCCCTCCCGCCACGAGGGCGATAATAGCCAGTATGAGCAAGGCAGCCCATGCATTTTTCATGAACGCCTTCTTCCCATGGCGGAGCGCGGCTCGCGCCTTCATGGCCTCATTGAGCAGGACAAGGTCGGCCTTAAGCTCCCCGGCTTCCTGGTACCTCAGGTCCTGTGAGAGCTGGGTGGCCTTGCAGATTATGGATTCCCAGGTGGGGCAGAGGCGGTGGTTGAGCTTGCATGCCGGGGGGAGGGTGAAAGGCGTCTCGACGGGATCGTGGCCCGTAAGGAACTGGTGGAGCGTGACACCCAGGGCAAAGATATCGGAGCGCGGGTCACTCAGGCCCCTGTACTGCTCAGGGGGTGCGTACCCCGGGGAGCCCATGCGGACGGTGTCCTCCCTGTCAGCCACCATGTGCCTCGCGATGGTGAAGTCTATGAAGAATACCTTGCCGTCATCGGTCAGGATCATGTTGGCAGGCTTGATGTCCCTTATCACCACCGGCACGGCCTGCGAGTGGAGGTAGCTGAGCACCGCTGTCATCTGGAGGGCAATGGAGAGGACCAGGTCCTCGCTGAGCTTCCCTCCGGTTTTCTTCGCGTATTTATCGAGGGGCGTCCCCTCGATATACTCTTCCACAATAAAGTGGCTTCCCTCTTCCTCGAAGAGATCATAGACCCTGGGCAGGCTGGGATGGCTGATATCCTTGAGTATGTTCGCCTCCTTGCAGAAGAGGCCGTATTCCCTCTCCTTGTCGTCTTCATTGAAGCACTTGAAGAGGAGCTCCTTGAGGACCACGGGAGCGCCTCCCGACCGGTTGTCATCGCAAAGGTACACCTGGACCTGCCCCCCCTTGCCCAGGATCTTCTTTACGGTGTACCGTGACTGGATGACATCTCCCTGCTTGAACAAAGCGCTCCTCTTAACGGTATGATAGTGAATGCCCCAGGGGGTAAAGCCCTGGGAGGCTCACGGGAAGCTTCCCGGTGGGGTTGAGTGATCCTTCAAGGACACGCGCCAGGGCATCCGTGGAGAGGTCGCCGTAATTATAGCAGTTGACGCAAGCTTTGACATCGGCAATGTCCATGAGCACATAGGGGCTGTTAAGAGAGGCCACTGCGAGCTTTTCCCTGTGGCGCAGAAGCGATGCGGCGATCTTCCTCTGGCCCTCGGGGAGCCTCCCGTTGCAGAAGGCCGTGTAGATGATTGCCGAGGCTTTTTCAGCGAGCACGGCGAGCTTTTCAGAGTCATGGGCCCCGGACTTCACGTCGAACTCAAGGGAGGTGACCCGGGGGGCGAATTTTTCAAGGTGACGGGCCAGGGTAGGCTTGATATGGGCCTCGCCAAGAGGCGAAGGGGGGAAGAGGGAAGGTGAAACCAGCAGGATGTCTTGCTTTGCCTTCTCCGTGAGAGGGAGCATTCCCCCCTCGTTTTTCACCAGGGTGATTGATGCTTCGGTGATGACTTTCATCGCCCCGTCGTTTTTCTCGTGGCTCACAGGGCTCTCCGAAGGCACGGGGTCCCCGGCCTTTCCCCTCAGCCTGAGGATGCGCCGGTAAGATGCAATAAAGGCTTCGCGGCTGAGCCTGCCGCTTTCAAGCGCCTTCACGATGGCTTCAAGGGCCTCGAGCTGCTCTTCACGGGATCCGCAGAGCATGGCTATATCGGCCCCCGTTTCCAGGGTCATGATGGCCGCCTCGGCATAGCCGAAGCCGTTCCGTATGGCATTCATCGCCATGGAGTCAGTGATTATGACACCCTCGTAATGAAGGGTCTCTCGCAGGAGCCCCGTGAGGATGGCCCGGGAGAGCGTTGCCGGGAGCCCCGAGGGATCAAGGGCAGGGAAGGTGATATGGGATGTCATCACCATATCCACGCCCTCGCGTATTACTGCGAGGAAAGGCACAAGCTCAGTCTCTTCGAGGCTCTCGCGGGATCGGTTTATGGCAGGCAGGGCGCTGTGGGTGTCTATTGACACGTCGCCATGGCCGGGGAAGTGCTTTGCCGACGCAATGATTCCCCCGTCCATGAGGCCCCTCGCGTAGGCCGCTCCAAGCTCCGCCACTGCCTGCGGCGACTCGCCGAAGGAGCGGGCGCCTATGATGGGGTTGAGGGGATTGCTGTTCACATCGACACAGGGAGCGAAGTTGGTGTTGATTCCCAGGCCCCTCAGGTCAAAGGCGCAGATCCGGCCCGACTCGTAAGCATACTCCTTTTTTCCCGCGGCGCCGAGGGCCATGTTCCCGCAGAGCGGCGTGATGGAGGGGAAGGAGAACCTTGACACGATGCCGCCCTCATGATCAACGCCTATGAGGAGGGGGACTTGAGCCCCCGCAGCCTCCTGGAAAGAGGCGGTAAGGGCGCGAAGCTGCTCAGCACCTGCGATGTTTTTGCCGAAGAGAATAATGCCTCCCCAGGGATTCTGGCGGTACTCCTCTCTGAAGCTCCCGTCAACTTCAGTGCCGGGGCGCTCTATCATGATGAGTCCTGCGGCGAGGGACCTGTCGTCAAGTTGAACGGGATCAGTGGCTTCTTTATGAGAGGGACTTTCAGCGGTGTTCATGGCATCTCCTTTCAGCATATCCGCGGGAGCTGCTCTCCTGCGAGCATATCAAGTATCCTGGTCCCCCCGATGGCGGTCTCAATCACCACGCGCCCGGGGTGATCTGCCGTCACCTCACCGATGACGGCGGCATCCTTTCCCTCGGGGAAGCTCTGAAGGGCCTCGAGGGCTTTCTGTGCCTCGGCACTGTCGATGATGACGAGGATCTTCCCTTCGTTGGCAAGGTAGAGGGGATCAAATCCCAGGAGGTCGCAAACGGCTTCGACGGAGGCTTTTATCGGGATGGCCGATTCCCTGAATTTAATGCCGAAGTGCATCCCTTCCACCAGCTCGTTGGCCGTGGTGGCAAGGCCTCCCCTGGTGGGGTCACGCATGAATCTTACGCCTTCGCATCCGGAGAGAAGGCCTGCTGTCATCCTGTGGAGGGGGGCGCAGTCACTTGTTATGGGAGATTCGAGCGCAAGGTCCTCGCGGGCAGAGAGGACGGCAACGCCGTGATCCCCCAGTGTCCCGCTTATGATCACGGCATCTCCCGCCTCGATGGCGCCTGTCGGCTGGTGCCCCCTCTTTATGCCTATCCCCGAGGTGGTGATAAAGAGGCCGTCGGCATGGCCTTTTTCCACGACCTTGGTGTCTCCCGTGACGACGGGCACCCCTGCATCAAGGGCAGTGCGTGCCAATGATTCCATAACCTTCCGGAGGACCGCCATGGAGAGACCTTCCTCCATGATGAGGGAGCATGAAAGATACAGGGGCTCTGCGCCGCATACGGCGAGGTCGTTGATGGTGCCGCAGACGGAGAGCTTCCCTATATCGCCGCCGGGAAAGACCAGGGGCGTCACGACAAAGCTGTCGGTGGTGAAGAAGAGCCTCCTGCCCTCTATCTCGAGGGAAGCTGCGTCATCGAGGGCCTCAATCACGGGATTCTGGAGAAGGGGCAGGAAGAGATCCTTCACCAGGCGGTGGGTGGCTATGCCCCCGCTCCCATGAGCCATCAGGATGTTCTCCTCCCTGGCGCTCATGGTGTTTCCTCCCCGCGGCGGTATTTATACCAGGCGGCGCATGTGCCTTCTGATGACACCATGCAGGCGCCTACGGGCTCTTCCGGCGTGCAGGCCCTGGCAAAGAGGGGGCATTCCCGGGGGGTTCTGAGGCCCCGCAGGATCATCCCGCAGAGGCACCCTTCCTTCTCGCGGGGCTCATCGATGCTTACGGGAAGCTTTTCCAGTGCATCAAAGTCCCTGTACTCCCCGGCAAGGGAGAGCCCCGAGGCCGGAATGTCGCCGATTCCCCTCCAGCGGGAGGGCCCTTCCCTGAAGACCTTTGCAATGAGAGCCATGGCTTTCCTGTTGCCCTCTTTCTTCACGACGCGGATATACTGGTTCTCCACCAGGGGGCTCCTGTGGCGGACCTGCCTCACCAGCATAAGAAGCGACTGCAGGATGTCGAGGGGCTCAAAACCTGACACCACGCAAGCAATCCCATGCTCTTCGGGGAGAAACTCGTAAAGGGAAGTTCCTGTGATGACGCTCAGGTGCCCCGGGAGGAGAAAGCCGTCGAGGCCTAGCTCTTCAGTGCTCACGAGGGCTTTCAAAGCCATGGGGATGGTCTTCATCGCCGTGATGACCAGGAGGTTCCCGATGCCGAGCTCGCGGGCTTCCTCAATCATGGAGGCGACAGTGGGTGCCGTCGTCTCAAAACCGATTGCAAGAAAAACAACGATACGGTCCTTCCGCGACTGTGCAAGCTGTATGGCATCCCGGGGGGAATAAAGGAAAGCCACCGAGGCTCCCTCTGCCTTTGCATGCATGAGGCTCGATTCCGATCCCGGCACGCGGGCCATATCTCCGAAGGTGGCAAGAATGCAGCCCTCTTTGCGGGAATAGGCAACAGCCCTGTCCACAGCCTCGTTGGGCGTCACGCAGACAGGGCACCCGGGGCCCGAGAGGAGTCTTATGGAGGAGGGGAGAAGGCCGGGGATTCCATAACGGTGAAGGGCCATAGTGTGAGTCCCGCAGACTTCCATGAAGGTCATAGGCTGCCCGGAGGACTCCCCGGCTATTTTTTCCGCCAGAGCCCGGGCCATATCATGGTTGCGGAACTCCTCTTTAAACCTCATAGCTCACGATGCTCTCCAGGAGCCTTATGGTCTCAAAGGCCTCTTCTTCGTTGATGCGCTCGATGGCATAGCCTGCATGGAGCAGCACATAGTCTCCCACCTGTACATTATCGAGGAGGCTCAGGCAGACTTCCTTCACCACGCCGCCGAACTCCACTTTCCCGTTTTTTCCTTCAATGCTTATCACTTTTGTGGGAATCGCAAGACACATTACCGACACCTCGCTTCTGCCACCATGGCCTGCCCCAGGGAAAGGCCGCCGTCGTTGGGTGGGATCCTTCCATGGAGCAATACTGTGAACCCCGACTCAAGCAGGAGCCCCTGGCACAGCTCCAGGAGCCGCATGTTCTGGAAAACTCCGCCGCTTAAAGCCACCAATGATGTTCCACCTGATCTCCTTATATTCCTGCAGACCGTTTCAACGATTCGAGCCATGGTGTTGTGGAATTTTTTAGCCATAATCGGGAGGGGAGTGTTCCTTTCAATCTCATGGACCATTGCCGTAAACATTTTTCCTGTGTCAATGATATATGGAAAGGGATTGCCCCGGGGCACGACGTCATAGTCGTACCATTCAGCAGTGCTGCCGGTGGCAGCCATCTGCAGCAGCACTGCCGCCTGGCCCTCGTAGGTGATCTCGCTCCTTATGCCCAGGAGGGCTCCTGCGGCATCAAAAAGCCTCCCGGCACTCGAGGTGAGGGGGCTCCCGAGGCCCCCTTCCAGCATCTTCCTGAGTATCGGCCACCTGCTATGGTCAATTGCTTTTACGAAGGGGATGGAGGCGCTCCAGAGATCCTCTCCCATTGCGTTGTAAAGCACGCTGAGGGCCATGCGCCAGGGCTCCTTGATGGCTTTCGTGCCGCCGGGAAGGGGGATGGGCTTGAAATAAGCAACGCGCTCATATTCTCTGTAAGACCCCAGCAGAAACTCGCCGCCCCAGAGGGTTCCGTCGTCGCCATAGCCCAGGCCGTCAAAAATGACGCCCATGGCTTTCTCATCAATACCGTTGTCTGCCAGGCAGCCCGCCAGATGGGCATGGTGGTGCTGCACCTGTACAACTTTCCCGCCGAACTTTTCGAGGGCATACTTCGTGGAGAGATACTCCGGGTGCATATCACATGCCACAACCTCAGGCTCAAGTGAAAAGAGCCTGCAGAAATGCGCGATACCTTTTTCAAAGGAATCCAGGGTCTCAAGGTTCTCCAGGTCGCCTATATGATGGGAGAGAAATGCGAGGCTCTCCCTTCCGAGGCAGAAGGTGCTTTTCAGCTCACCGCCGCAGGCGAGGAGAGGGCGCCTGAACACCAGGGGGACTATAAGAGGCTCAGGCACGGAGCCTCTTGATCGGCGCAGGGGAATTTCACGGTTCTCTAAGCTTACCACGACTGAATCATCGCAGCGCATGTAAATGTCCCTGTCATGGACGAGGAAGTAATCGGCAATCTCCCCGAGGCGCCTGAGAGCTTCTTCGTTCCTGTAACAGATGGGCTCGTCGCTCACGTTGCCGCTGGTCATCACGAGGAGAGGTGCCCCTTCATCAAAGAGAAGGTGATGGAGGGGAGTGTAGGGGAGCATGAAGCCCAGGGTGTCATAGCCAGGCGCCAGGGAAGGCGCAAGCTTTTCAGGGTGCTTCTTTTTCAGGAGCACGATGGGCCGCTTCTCCGAGGCAAGGAGGGTTTCCTCGTGAGCGCTCACCTCACAGTGGAGCCTTATGCTCTCCATGCCGGGGGCCATGAGGGCGAAGGGCTTGTCCTCCCTGTACTTCCTGCTGCGAAGCCTGTGAACCGAGTCCTCGCGGGAGGCGCTGCAGGCAAGGTGAAAGCCTCCCAGGCCCTTGACGGCCACGATGAAGCCCTCGGCCAGCAGTCTCACCGTCTCCCTGAGAGGATCCGCGACCGAAACCGGCTCGCTTTTCGCATCGAGAAGGGTAAGTGCAGGACCGCAGAGGCTGCATGCATTGGGCTCGGCATGGAATCGCCTTGATGAAGGATCGCCGTATTCTTTCCCGCACTCGGGGCACATGGGGAATCTTTTCATCGATGTCTTTTGCCTGTCGTATGGGCTTCCCTCAATGATGGTGAACCGCGGGCCGCAATCGGTGCAGTTTATGAAAGGATAGCGTGAGCGCCTGTCGCCGGGGTCCCGCAGCTCGGAAAGGCAGGAAGGGCAGGTGGCGATATCAGGGGAGATGAAGATGTCCTGACGCTGCAGGGCCATGCTCTCCCTTATGGTGAAGCCTTCAATGCCCTCGGGATCTCCGGGCAAGGCGGCAAGCTCCAGGATCCTGGACCGGGGAGGCGCTTTGAGGGGAAGCTCGCGCAGGAATCCCCCCAGCCGGCCTTTCGGTCCCTCCACCCATACCATGACGCCCTCGCTGTCGTTGAGCACATAGCCGCTCAGATTCCAGGCCCCGGCGAGGGAATAGACAAAGGGCCTGAATCCCACGCCCTGCACAATCCCCCTGATCCTGATCGAAAGGGCTGCCCAGTCCTGGGGCCGGCTTTCCTGTTCTGCCGGGTTCTCGTTCTGCGCAGGAGACTCATTGTGAGCCGTTGTCTGGCGACTCGCCGGGATTCTTTGCTGTGCCATATTTCATCTCTTAAGGCGGTTCTGAGTCCTGTTCTTATTCGACCCCTTTTCATGGGCCCCTCTTTCCCGGGCTTTGCTTTAATCCTTCACTTCTGCTATAATCTCATCGTCACCGCAAAACCCCCTGCAGAAAAGAGGGGCTGCCCGGGCTCCACGGGAGAATCGACGGGATTTGCCGTGGTGAGGGGTGAATCGCCCCGGCACGGAGTGAAAGGGCGGAACTTCAAGGAGCGTGGAAAAATGGGAATTCCTCTCACGGAGAGTTTTGAGCAGAAGTTCAACAGGGTCCTGAAAAAGATCAATACCTCGCAGAGCCATCTCAGGGAGACCTCTTTCGAGGTCCTGAGCCTCATCGTTGATGTTCTGGGCGCCGATAAGGCAGAGATTACCGTTTTCAACGAGGACTTCAATATCCGCACGATGCCCTTCAATGAGGAAAAAGCCGTGAAATTCCGCCTCAGGCACGGCTACAGCGAGGAGCAGTGGAAGCCCCTCGAGGAAATGGGAATCCTGCGGGAAGGAGCACGTTTCGCTCTGGAAAAGAAAGAGTCCCGGATGGTTTCCGATACGAGATCGGAGCAGGAGAGGCTGAAAGCTCTCTCGGAGTTCCTGGAGATAGGCTCATGGATGAATCATGTCCTGTGCAAGGACGGCACCGTGCTTGCGTATGTCCACCTCGGCAAGAGGGAGCATGGCTATTACACCGGCGAGCATCTCGAGAGGCTGGGATGCCTCTCTGAGCTGCTCGCCACGGCCATCAACGTCTCGATGGGCTTTGAAAGAAAATACAACAGGGTCCTCAAGCGGATCAACACTGCCCACTGCGACCTGAAAAAGACCTCCCTCGATATCCTGGATTTCATGATGGAGATATTTGACGCCGACATGGGAGAGATTTCCGTCTACAACGAGGAGTTTGACATTGCCGCGATGGAACTGACGGAAGAGGCGGCGGTGCGGTTCCGGCTGAAGCGCGGCTACCGGGAGGAGCAATGGAAGCGCCTTGAGGATTCAGGGGTGCTGATGGAGAGCACGCGCTTCTCACTGGAGAAAAAGGAATCGCGGGTTGTTCCCGATACGAGGAAAGAGGAGCCTGCCGCGAGGGCCCTCTCGGAATACCTGGAGAACGGGTCGTGGATGAACTACCTGCTGGTAAACGAGGACAGGGTGCTTGCCAATATCCACCTGGCAAAGAAGGAGCATGGCTATTACAGGCAGGACGACCTCGAGAGGCTGGGATACCTGAGCACCCTTTTTGCCACTGCCATCAATCTCTCTTCCCTCTGGGAGAGGGAACGGAAGATCCTGGTGAATTTCATTGAGTCGCTCAACAGGGCCCTGGAGTTAAGGGATGAATACACGGCGGGCCACGTGGAGAGGGTGCGCCTTTACTCCACGGGGCTTGCGAGGGCAATGGGCCTCCCGGAGGACGAAATCGAGGATGTCTCGATGGCAGCCGTGCTTCATGATATTGGAAAAATCGGTATCAGCGATAAAATATTGAAAAAGAAGAGAGGCCTTTCCTGGGACGAGCAGGAGCTCATTCGAAGGCATGTTCCCCTTACTGACGAGATTATCAAGAACCTTCACCATATGGACCGGGCACGGCTTTACGCGCGCTACCACCATGAGTCCTTTGATGGAAAGGGCTATGTCATGGGATTGAAGGGCGACGAGATCCCTGTCGGCTCAAAAATACTCTCCATAGCCGATGCCTTTGACGCCATGACGAGCGACAGGCCATACAGGAAAGCCTTCTTTGTGGAGGAGGCCCTAAGGATCCTGGGCGACCCGGAAATCCACCAGTGGGATGACAGGCTGGTGAGATTATTCGATGACTACGTGCACAGCAGGGAGTTTTTTGACCTCGCGGTGAAAGAGGGCCTCATAAAGTTTGACGAAGAGGGGCGCTATTACCGCCGCAAGGCTTCAACACTTCGATTCAGGAGCCTGTCAAAATTCTTCGTCTCTCTTCAGGCGCCCTCATATTGAAGCTGATGCCAGGTCAGTCTGCCGGGGGATTATTTGCTTTTCTGAGCCCCTGCGATATCCGAGTCCATTACCACGAACTCGTAGTCCTTGCCGGTGCCGAGGATATAATACGCTTTGTCAGGAGAAAGTATTGCCCTGCTTCCAAGAAAGCTGCCCACGGTGAAATTCTCCCCGGCGCACATCCAGACGTTGGCGGGCCATGAGCCGTACTGTCCGAGACAGATATTGTAAGTCCTGTACCCCACGGTCAGCATGCCGGTGAGGGCAAAATTCATTGATCCCGGGTAATAGGGGTTGCTCTGATCGGCATAGACGAGATTGGCATTGTGGGCGCTCACCCAGTCTTTGACCCAGTTGAGGGGACCCGAGGAGCCTTTTCTCCCGCATTTCACGTCAATAGTGAGAAAGCCGTCCTCAGGCGAAGTGGTGACGCCATCCCATGGCTGCCCTGACGTAATGTCGTATCCCGTCATTGAAAAAGTAATAGTGCTTTCTTCTGTAGTGAAGGTCACAATATTATCGTGAGAGTATGCACCGATCTCGGAGCTCAGGCCATTCGGGTTGCCCGTCTCGATTGGCGCACTGCTTCCCGTAAATGGAGTGGATGAGTCCCCGCCTGAGGAGCCTGAACAACCGTCAAGCATAAGGGGCACCGCCAGAAGCAGCAGGATCAGAAGCCATGATGATTTCTTTGTCATTGTTCCCTCCTGAAGTGTGTGCTTTAGGTTACAGAGTCAATAATGTGGAGCTTCTTGAAAGATTTTTGTCAGAAATCTTCGGTAACTCTTCTTAGGATATTTGATTACAAGCATTGAGATTAAATATAGTATAATGTGCTGCAACCCGTTTGTCAAGAAAGATTCGCATCCATGCGGCAGGCTTCGAATAAACCGGAGCCAGAAACGCCTTTATGCCGGACGCTCATTGTAAAACTCTGCAGAGTGAGCCCAGGGGCATTCTCCCGGCAAACAGAGATTGTCTGTATTCCGTTACACCTGCAGCGACAATCTCAAATGTTTGCTTAAGAGGAGAATAGCCCCTGGGCTCTAACTGGCTGGCATTTCGTCCCAGGTGCGGCCTTCAAGGAGCCGCCCGTTTTTTTTCTTGTTCATTCCGCCCCACTGTTTAAAGAAGAAGGGCACTTCTGCGCCTGTGCACTGGTCCCGAATGTTTATGACCCAGGAAGGCTCCATCGGCCGTGCATGAGGGCCGGACTCTCCACCCGCTATGACCCAGTCGATTCCGCCAAGATGGAGTTCTTTAAGAGGCCCAAGCAGAGGCTCCAGTGAAAGAAACTTCAAATGAGCCCCTGTGGTTACCAAATCGTCAAGTCGGAACTGATAGTTTTCATTTTCCATGCTCACTCCCATCCATATATGAGGCATCCAAGGGATCCTGCTGCTCATCTTCTTCAGGCGATCAGAGCGCTTAGTGAGAATCTGGAAGCGGTGCCAGGGGGTGTGTGCCATAATGCCGAAGATTCTGAGAATGAAATCATCGGGAACTGCTTCATGAAAAAGATCGCTCATGGAATTCACAAAAATCATCTGTGGCTTTTTCCATTGGAGCGGTAATTCAGCACAGTGGTCATGGACCTGCACCTCAAATCCCCGTGAATAATTCTTTTGCCCCATAGCCTTAAGCCTTTTCGCCATGCGCTCCGCATAGCAATTCCGGCAACCCGGACTGATCTTGCTGCACCCAGTAATGGGATTCCACGTAGCTTCGGTCCATTCTATCGACGATTGCAATGCCATATGCTCACCTCTTGAGAATATAATTCGCAATTTTCAAAGCAACTTTAGCTCCTTTTTCATTTCCTGCAGCGAAGCAGAGAATATAAAGAGGAGTATTATTGGAATTACAGAGGATAAGAGGGTTCTCTGCAACTCCCGAAAATATCGATTTCAGCTTTTTCAATAGAAATTGCTTAAGGGCTTCACAATCGGCAGTTTTTACAATATAGTCTTCATTTCCAAACAGGCCTAATTGCCTGATATTATCATAGAAATGATTGAACCAATTATTATCGCCAAATATTGTATTGAGATTGTTCAGTCCTTTCTCATCAATTTTCCCGTCACGCCTTAGGTGCCGCATTACACCACCTGCCGGGAAGAGATACCACATATCAATTTTCTTTGTCTGTGCTATATGTGATATGGTCTCCCACTTCACTTCCATCCCAAAAGGATCGAGAAAAAGGACAGCTCTGTCATAGCTGCCCATAGCAGTGCACCATTTCTCAAGATAAAGATTCGCATCTTCAATTACTATCTGAATATCTCGTTCCGGGTGCTCATCTTTTAAAGCTTCCAGTTCTTTTGCCTTGGATTTGCTCTTCTCGATAAAAATATAGTGTGAAAACGGGATTATGATTTTAAGTGCTTTCTTTGCAGAGCCATCAAGAAAGCGCTGGGTGTCATCTTCTCCAAGCTCGGGAAATAAAAGGTCATCCTTGTGAGCCGATTTTTTAACAGTGCGGTATCCGGTACCCGCAAACGCATCGATATAATAAGTAATGAAAGGCTGGTTTTTGAGTGCCTTCGTATATTCCTGGAGATACTTTTGGACTTTGAGCAATTTCTCTTCTGTCCAATCTCCGCCGAATGAATGAGATTTTGAAGACCTTTCCATTTTTGATACTTTCCTTCTTGTCCCCTAAAATTTTACCCAATATTCAGAGTGGCTTCTTATTTCCACATCTTTACGCTGCGGCATATAAGCTACGACCCGCGCCATAGTAGGAGTCATAGACGTGCTGGAAAACGGCCGTCGTCTTTAGCTCGAACAATTCCGGCGTGTAGGCTCTCGGCAAGCCCTGGTCCAGCACCTTCTCAATGGTGACCCGCACTTCAGCCCGGGCCTGCTGCCGCTTCCGCCAGTCAAGAACCAGCTTGCCTGTCTTGAGGGTGGCAAGCAGCTCCTTTGCGGTTGATTTTACTTTCTCCCTGTCCGCATCGCTCATTTCAATCTCTGGCTTGGTCAAGATATCAAAGAGGGCGAGCTCTTCTTCATTCAACTGTTCGCTCAGGCCCCGCTTCTCTTCTTCATTCAGGCTCTGGGCAAAGGCCAGAAGCTGCTTGAAGAACTCCTCGGCATTTAGGCTCCCCGCATTGTAGGCTTCGATCATCTCCTGGAAGCGCTCCAGATAATTCATGCGCGTGCGGTTGAGCCTCACCATGGCCATTACTTTCTGAGCCACCGTCCCCTTGAGCTTCTCATTGATTGTGCGCTGGTGGCCCGTTTGGAACTTCTCGGCAAGCTTTTCAAAGTCAATCCTGCTCAAGTCAATCCAGTGCTCGTCGCCATAAGGAGGGGTTGCCTCCCTGATTACATAACCCTCTGTGGCAATAGAGCGGTCGAGCAGTGCCTCCACCTGCTGCATGATCAGAGAGATATCTGCCGGTGGTGTCAATGCCCTGATTTTACAGGCGATTACCTCCACGGGTATCACCTCGGCTGAGAATACCTGAGCAGCCTGGTCTGGCAGCACCGCCTTATAGAGCCGCTGTATGGTGTTTGCCAAGTCAAGAAAGCGGCGCTTGACTTCTTCGGAAGCCACCAGTGCCTCTACAGCATCATCGAGCAGGCCGACACGGGCAAATCCCTCGGCGGCTTGGATGGCTTCCAGGCTTACTCCCTGTTCCTGACAAAAATCCCGGGTTTCTTCCAGCGCCTTACGCAGTGCAGACACAAGAGCGGCTTTGTCCTCCACCGGCTTGTCGCCTCCACCACCAGCGCCATAGATGGCCAATGCCCGTTCTATATTTCGGAATACTCCCGCATAGTCAACGATCAGACCGCTCACCTTGCCGGGATAAACCCGGTTGGCCCGGGCAATGGTCTGCATCAGTGTATGGTTGCGCATCGGTTTGTCGAGGTAGAGGGTCGAGCAGCTCGGCACATCAAAGCCGGTCATCCACATGGCGCAGACAAAGACCAGCCGGAAGGGATCCTCGGGATTCTTGAACTTCGTTTCCAGGTCTTCCTCAACCATTCTCTTACGATGCGGGCGAATGTCCAGACCCTTATCGGCCATATCTGCGATCTCATTCTGTCCCTGTGAGACAACCACCGCCATGTCGGTTTCTTTCATTCGTGCAATGCGCTGTTCGAGCTCCTGGCGGGCCTCGCAGTCTGCACCAGCAAGCTCTACCTGCAATGCCGAAATCTTCTCACCCCAGCACTTCTTTACTTTGTCGTACATCCGGATGGCCGTCGCTTTGTCAATGCAGATCATCATAGCCTTTCCCTGAAATCCCCGCCCTGTGAAATGTGTCACCAGGTCCTTCGCCACTGCCTCCAGGCGGTCGTCGCGGGTGATCAGGTGATACTCGCGAGCGAACTCTCGCTCCAGCTTCTTTTCCTGTTCCTCGTCCAGCTCAGCCTCTTCCAGCAGCCGCTCCATGTCCTCGTTGAGGCTTTCGTTTATTAACTGCAGCTCCGGGATGCGGTTCTCATAGTAGAGTGGCACCGTCGCGCCATCAACCACCGACTGCTGAAAGTCATAGACGCTGATATAGTCGCCAAAGACCTGCCGGGTTTTTTCCTCACCCACGATCAGGGGTGTGCCCGTAAAAGCGAGAAACGCAGCGTTGGGAAGGGCGGTGCGCATATTCAGCGCCAGCGTGTCATACTGGCTGCGATGAGCTTCATCGGTGATGACGATGATATCGCTCCGCAGAGAGAGCACCGGGTGAGCCTCGCCTTTCTCTGTGCGGAACTTGTGGATTAGTGTAAATATATAGCGGTGATCTTCTGTGAGCAACTGCCGCAGATGTTTACTGCTTTCTGCCTGGGCGCGGCCCTCGGTCACCACTCCTGCAGAAGCAAAATTTTTGTAGATCTGCCCATCCAGCTCCTGTCTGTCGGTAACTATCACAAAAGTCCAGTTGCCCGGCACTTTGCGCAGCACCTTCTGGGCGAAGAATATCATCGAAACGCTCTTGCCGCTCCCCTGGGTATGCCAGAACACACCGAGCTTGCCCGCCCGCTGCTGTATGTCAGCCAGGGCCTCCAATGCGTTATTGACGCCCAGATACTGGTGGTTCTTGGCCGTCAGCTTGATCAGCCCGCCGGGAACTTCCTGAAATAGAGTGAAGTTCTCCACAAGGTCCAGCAGCCGTGCGGGGGTGCATATGCCACGCAGCATTGTTTCCAATGATATCCTTCCCGTTTCGCCCTCACTGCCCACCTTCTTCCAGTCAGCAAAGTGCTCCCAGCCGGCGGTCACACTCCCCACGCGGCTCTGGCTGCCGTTAGAGAGAATGATAAGGGCATTGGGCCAGAAAAGCTGAGGCACGGTGTCTTTATAGTCGCGCAGATTGCCGGTGAATGCGGTCTCCAGGCGGCGATGTACGGCCTTGAGCTCAATGAGCAGAAGAGGCAGACCGTTGACAAAGCCTACCAGGTCAGCCCGGCGGGTGTGCATCTCGCCTGTGACCCAGAACTGCGAGCAGAGCAAAAAGTCATTGTTGGCCGGGTCATCCCAATCAATAATCCTCACCACTGTCACCGTCTCGCCATCACCTTCAGGATCCGGCACAGTGACCCGGATGCCGTTTTTAAGCAGGTGGTAGAGCTCACGATTGGCAGCCACTGCGCTCATTCGTGAACGGTCGCGGGTCAATTCTTCAATAGCCTGGGCTATGGCTGCAGGTGGCGCCTCTGGATTCAGCCTCATCAGGGCTGGGCGCAGGCGGGAGGTGAGGATGAACTCGGCCCGGTTCTCCCGTTCCAGTGTACTTGCTCCGTGATCAAACTCGTGATAGGCGCTAATAGTCTCCCATCCAAGCTCCGCCAGCAAGGCGATGGCCGGTTGCTCGACCAGGATATCTTCGGTGTAGCCGGTGGGGGTCATGGTTCATTCTCCTTCGCTGAAGCTTCGAGAGCCCTGCGCCCCTCCATGGTAATTCGGTACCGTTGCTTCGAGCTTCTGGGTTTCGAAGGGATGGTTCGTTCCAAGTAATTCTGAGAGAGAAGGGGTTCAATATAGTGCTTGCGGAAGTGTTCCCTGTCAATGATTCCCGCTGCTTCCTGCAGCTCTTCCCGCGTCTTTTCTCCCGATAGAGCGGCATTGAGTACAGCCAGAACTTGCGGGGTACTTGCGGGGTACTTGCGGGGTTCCTGCGGGGTACTTGCGGGGTGGGCCGCAGTGTTGGCAAAGGCCACAAGCTCGCGGGCAAAGGAAGAGGAAAGGACTTCCTTATACTCCAGCAGCACGCCTTCGCCTTCCTGGAGCAGAATTTCGAGATCGCTGGTTTTCATTATCCGGCCTCTTTCGTGATTACAATTGATGTAGGAGTCATTGCCCACCCCCATTCCCCATCTGCCGTTCGAATGACTGGCGCACCAGCCCCATGATGTATGGCAATTCCTCGAGTGAGGCGAACCCCACTTCCACATCACCGTTGCCCCAACGACGCATGCCGGAAACGTTCCTGCACAGATTTCGCGGATCAGTAATATCAGCAAACGGCATGTTCAACGTAAGTATCAACCGCTTGGCCTGAGAAACCACATCGACAAAGTTGGTCTCGGCCTTATAAGCCACGTAGCACTTGAGAAACTCTTCACTGACTACGGGATCCATTGCTATTACTTCCTTGCGAAATGCATCGAAAAGCTTTTGTCCTACACCACTGAGAAGGTGCGGATGATCCTCTATTGAATAGCCCAAGGTCTTCTCCTTGCTGGGCCGGTATGCTGCAAGAACATCGGCGGCCAGTTGCGGAGCACGCCAGACTGCCACTGCCTTTTCGCTAAGGCATTGAGCGCGGTTACTGATGGCTTCTTTATTCCACTTTTCAAGCTGACCAAGTCCTTGATTCAATCTAAGAGGGCTTTCCTTGAAGCCGCCAGGCATATCGCGCTTCTCTATAAAGCTGCGGTCACTATATTCCGAATTATAACCTGTCAGGGTAAGGTTCCCGAGGGTATGAAGCTTTGTTTCTCTGATATGTTCCCACTCTTCCCCCAGAGCTTCCTTCCATGCTTTGGACAATTTTTCGTTCTGAGGCAGTATATGCTCAATGGTATATTCGTCAACCTCTAAGCGCTCTTTGCGTCCGTGGTTCTCCAATCGCCTCAGCCAATAGCTGCGGCTTCTGAAATTGTAAAGATCGCGCAACTGTAATTCCCGTTTGAACTCCTCATCATTTGGAAAGCGCCGATAGGAGGGAAGTAAAAGCAGGTGAGCCTGGATACTTTCCAGATAGCTATCCTTCTTGAGAATCTTAGTGAAGGTCGCAAATGTCTTATTGTGTGAGTTTGGAGGAATTGAGCAGATAGCCCTGCGGAAGACATACGCCTCGACAAGGCGCACTGCTGCAAGAAAATCCTGCTTTGATAAAATGTTCCCCGCATAATCATGATATAGCTCCAAAAGAAATGGATAAGCAACATCCACCTTCAGCTCACGCAAGTCATGGAATGCGAGATTAAGATCGCGATCTTGCTCGCTCCCCAAGGCCATAACACAAAAATAGCGTGAAAACTCTCGAATATCGGCCACTAATGATTCTACTCCTGCCTCCACTACGTTGGGGGACCGGGCATGAGTCTTGAAGGCGTCGTACACTGCGTCCAAGTTGGGAATATCGCCGGTCTTTACCGTCAAATAATGACGCATAAAACTATCAAAGTGAGTGCTGTAGCCTTCTTGCCCGAAATCTCGCTCCATAGGTCGCCAGAAGTTCTCATAGAGTCGGGTCTGTAATGCCGGTTCTAATCCCATCAGAATGAAGTTACGAATTAAATCGGCCTGGGTCAGTTCCCGACCGGTAGAGTTCATGCTTTCAAAGATCAACTGGGGATTGTCCTGATCCCGGCTCAGCGCAATATCGACCACTACTAGTTTGGCGATACCTTTACACAGCGTGGCAAACTCACCCTTGCAGCCTGCAATCCATGATTCAAAGAGCCCATAGTTTTCAACGATGCGCAGGGAATGTTCTTTGGGTTGCTCGTTACCGGCGACTGCCGCAATGAGCGAGTCTTTATCTGTCTGGGAGAGTATGAGCTTGTAATGCCGCTCGCCTTCTTCCTCAGGATTTATGAGATAGTAATTACGCAGCTTCCGGGGCGAAAATCCGTCCACCGGCTCTCGGTTTCCTTCGTGAAGATTCTCCAGCGCTTTGGCTAATGCGGCAATCAGGAGCGCCATCGTGGTAAGTCGCTGCTGACCATCAATGACCAGAAGAGGGGATTGGCTCGTCACCTGATATATCCCCTTCTCAATGTAGACAATGGAGCCGACGAAATGGGCTGACACATTTTCACTGCTGCCGGTACGGATAATATCATCCCAGAGCTGTCGGCACTCCCTCTCTGTCCACGAATAGGTACGCTGGTAGATGGGAATGACAAACTGCGGCGATTTTTTGATGAAATCCAGAAACTTGGCTTCAGTGGCTTTCATCTTTCAGCCTCCTCGGGAACGGTGATGTCCAACTCCGACACGTCCACCTCGCCGGAGATGAGTTTGGGCAAAAGTAGGTCGCGGGTGCAGCGGAGGAGTGTGTTTTTCTTTAAGATATTTAGAATCAATTCCATTCCTGGTTGAATAAACTGCGAGAACTGAACAACAACCTCATTGCTCGGTTTTACAACAAGCATTCGTCTAAAGGTATCGACGACGATTGTGTCGAACGTCGCGCCACCTGTGTTCTTCTTCAGATAATCAATCTGCTCCCTCGTCGCAAAAAAGAGATAGGGTTGGCTTATTCCTTGCTTTCCGCGAAGTGCGTAACACGATTGATTCATCGCCATGTCCATAGAGGGCATTATGATTTTCCCAACCGTTCCTCTGGCAGTAATGAATACTGTATCTTTGGGATAAAGTTTACTGTTGCATTTCCTCAAGCCAAGCTCGGTAATCGCTTCGGAACTTGTCAATAGTTTTGGGACAAATTCCCGAATGAATTTAGGCACCTCC
>JAVHLM010000024.1:25800-126356 GCA_031082125.1 Candidatus Eremiobacterota bacterium | reverse complement strand
ATTTTTACAATAATCCAAGCTTCTTTAACATCAGGGACATCCTGAGGCAACAGCAAACCTCTATACTTATGGTACGGCAGGCGGGAGTACATCGGATCATGTTTTCCCCGGTAGTTTCGTCACACCGATCACCCCTGGGGCCTCTCCAGAGATTTCCTTTCATAACTAATCTTTGCCGCGGAGGTGGATGCCCGGGGAGAGTGCCATCCTGTGGACAGGAGAAGATTTGTGACAATTCGCTGTCCACAGGATTTGGATAAGCCTCGTGGTCCATCACCCTTCCCGGGGCTTATCCACACTCTCCCCAGGCCCATCGACTTGTCTGTAAAGATATTGTTCAGGAAAAATGAAGCGGCCTGCCACTCTTTTTCATCTCTATAGGTGCAAAACCATTAAGCCAAAGGAGTAGCAGACCTATGTTAATAGATGCACAAGTACTCAAAAAGGATTTTGATTTTCTCGATACCATTGAATTCAGAGAACCCTTCGTGCTCCGCTACCAGCCTCCTCCTATTGAGATCTCTTTTGAGCCGGGAATGGGTTATGAGCAGATAAGTGAACAATTCCGGCAGAACACTTTTGAATCTTCCCGTGACGGCCTTTCTTCAATGTTAAGCCAGTGTGATGATATGATTCGAAAAGGGCGCCCAAAGCCAGCGCGAAAAAAGAAATCCGCCTGGGATTATGGTATGAGGGGAAGCGTCCCCGGCGGGGGACTGAGGGAAATGGTGAGTATGAAGTGACCCGGAAAACTTACTTCGGCGGACTGATGGACGCCGATAATTTCTGGGAGACCGCGGCGATGATTGGAGTTGAGCGGTATGGTCTTGGCCCGTTGACCCGGGTATTTGGTGGCGGTGATGGCGCGAACTGGATCTGTCCCTCCTTTGAAGACTTCATGAATGCTATGCTGTGCCGCTTTCACTGGAAGCGCGATATATTCCGGCTCTTTCCGGAAAAAGAAGGACAGGAGTGATTGAAGGGCATATTTACCAGGTTCTTTATCTGCGTTTTGAATCCTGGGTGCGGCCGCACTTCCCGGCAAAACTCTCCGGCTATCTCATAGGCTGGTGATTTGTGAGGGGGAGAAAGTGCATGGGAAAATGTGATCCGATGCATGCCCTAAGAAGGAAATGCCATGCTCACATGAGAAATTAGGCTTGTTTCCCTGCGGGAAGAAGAGCAGCAGAGAGGCAGGGAGCACATCTTTCTGCACAAGGTGGGTGTCATGCGGAATTTCGCAAGGTTTCTCGCTTACGGAGGCATCATCGCCATCATCATCGCCATCATCAAGGCTTTCCTCAAAGCCATCAAGATGATGAAGACCATGATACTGTGGACCATTGTCATCATGGCCCTCTTTTTCATTGGAAGCCACGTGTACGAGTGGATCAAGAAGAAGCTCTACGAGGAAGAGAAGAAGCCGCCGCTCACGGGCACGGCGCCCCCCGCACCGGGGATTCCACCCAACCCGGGGACACCTGCGGCACCGGGAGCCCCTCCCCCTGAGCCACCTCCCTCGGGATCGGCTCCTGACGGGGCACCCCGTCAAGGGGAATAGCCCCCCCCTATTTTACCTGTCCCGGAGGCACTTTGGCGCCCTTCGTGCCGGTGTTCTTTTTCAGCTGACCGGGAGGCACCGGTGCGCCGCTCCAGCCCGCTTTCCTGCCCTTGGCCCAGCCCGGGGGATACTTGAAATAGCCCGACTGGACCTGGAAAAAGACCTGGGGAATATTCACCGTTACGCTCCATGGAGCCTTTTCATCGGCCTTTCTGTACCACTTCCCCTGGTTCAGGCAGTAATATCCGTCAGTGTACCGGAAGATGTCATAGGACTGGCCGGGGGCATACTGCACTCCCTGGGCGCCATCCACAGGCGACCATTGAGAGGGGATCTCCCCCGGGAGGGGGGACGGTACCTTCTCCTTGGCCAGGCAGGGCAGGGCAAGGATACTTATAAGGCATATCAGCGCGGAGATTCTAAAAAGAGCCGCCATGGTGATTCCTCCTTCATGGGTGGGTGGAGAGCTGCCCCCCTCATCATGCCATACCACCGGAGGCAAGCTTTTCTTCCAGGTGCATGAGACTTTTCTTCAGCCGCTTCTGCCCCAGGTTATGGGTGAGATCGCCCCTTGTCTTCTCTATGGTGGAGCGCGCGATATCGGTGGTCCTCCTGAGGCCCCTCGTTATCGCATCAGGATAGTCCATTGAGGTGAGGACATAGTAAATCTCATCCATGGACTCCATGATGTCCTCTCCTGTCGCCTCGTCCTCTGCCCTTATCCTGTCAAGGAGGTAGCGCCTGAGCTCACCTACGGCCTCGCCCATGCCATTGAGATAGGAGGCGTATTCCACGCCCAGCTCGTCGGGATCCGATATGGGCTCGCGGAGGATGAGAGCAAGGGTGATCGAGGCCTCGGCGTACTCCTTCTGGGCATCCTGTACAAAGCCCGTATAGTAAAGCTCCGGATAGTGCTTGAGGGTTTCCGCATTGCCCGTGAAAAGGCTGCGGGCCTCCCCGAGCAATTCACGGGCCCTCTCAAACTCGCCTCGATGGGTCGCCCTGATCGAGAGCGACGAAGCCCTGATGATATCTCTCTGGACTTTCAGGATCCTGTCTCTTGCCTCGTTGAGACCGTCAAACCGCTTTGAGATCTTTTTCGCCACGCCTTCAAGATTCTTGCATGCCATGGTAGTCACTCCTCCAATAAAATTTTACTATCCGGGCTCTTGGGGAGCATCGCTGCTCTGTAGCTCCTGCGGAGCGTTGCCGCCCTGCAGCTCTTTGCAGGGTGGCGGCAGAGCCTTCAACTTTCTCTCGAGCTTCTCGAAATCTATGGTTTTCTTCCCGCTGAGCGCATACTCTATCGTCACGTCGGCAAGCCTGTTCACGACCCAGGAGAAATACTCCGCGGAGATCCGCTCAGGCTCAGTGTCAGGGATCGGGTTCATGAAATCCACTGCATAGGGGGTTCCGTTCTTGATGGCAAACTCCACGCTGTTCATGTCGTAACCCAGGGCCCTGTTGATTGTGATGCAATCGTCCACGATGCGCTGCCCCAGCTCGGCAGTGAGGTGCTCATGATCCACTATATACTGGCGCCCGCCGAAAGGCTGCGAGGGATCATACCTGATGGGGAGCACGTGGCTCCTGCCGATCACAATGCACCGTATGTAATGTTCATATTGAATATATTCCTGGAGCACCATGACCATTTCGCCAGTTTCCTCGTATTTTTCAAAGAACTCTCCCGGCGTGTTCACCCGGTAGACATTGCGCCACCCGTAACCGTCATAGGGCTTGAGTATCGCGGGGAAGCCCACGTATTCCGTGATGCCTGCCCAGTCCATCTCGCCGGCGAGATTGTGAAGATCGCCCTCATCGGTGTCAACAGGATAGGTCCTTGAGGGAAGGCACACGGTGCGCGGAACGGCCACGCCGAGCCTTGATGCAAGGCTGTAATTGTAAAACTTGTCATCGGCAAGAAGCCAGAAAGGATTGTTTATCACGTAGGTCCCTGAAAGGGCGGCATTCTTGAGATAGGGCTTGTAATAGGATACAATATGAGAGACCCTGTCAACGATGACCGAGTAAGGATTCTTCTCCCCGATCCTTGACTCGGAGACCTTGCAGTGCTCAGCCCTCACCCCGTCGATTCTTCTCCTGTTTATCTCGTCAATGACGGCGCCGGGAAGGCTCTCGCGGAAAGAGAGGAAACCTATTACTTTCTCATCCATGGCTCGACTCGTGCCTCCGGCAGGTCTGCTTCATGCCCTGTGCGCTCTTTTTCTCTATGCACCGGGAAACTTCATCAGCGCATTTCCCATGATACCTATGATATATTGAACCCGTCGTCATAAAATCCTGCAAGCCTCTGTTTTCCTTATAATGAAGGGCTTTTCAGCCCTGCCTCCCCACAAACGGCATGGCCTGTTTATTGCCAATATGTTAACATTGTTAAATCTTTGTTAACATTGTAAAACACCTCTTGACTTCTTCTGAAAAATGAGAGATAATATACTCAGAAAAACTAAACAGCGAGGTGACCATAATGAGCGACTTCATGCAGAGCATAGCCGGTGGAATGATGGGTTCGATTCCAATGGGAATCATGTTTGGGCCGATTGGCGGAATGTTCGGTTTCGCATCGGGAATGTTCGGAGCCTCATCAGGCATTCAGGGAAATCCCATGCAGGGCTTCCTGGGAGGCGCGGCAATGGGCGGCCTGTGCGGGATGACCATGGGCAACCCTCTGGGCGGCGCCATCATGGGAGGAGCCACGGCAGGCCTTCTCGCTCTTATATTCAATAACTGCAACAACCAGCAGTCATCCCAGCAGAGCCAGATGTGCCCCTACTACCCGCAGCCTCCTTATTACGGCGGTGGTGGATATAATCAGTATGGCGGCAATTCCACAAGCCTGATGGGCTTCCCGGGTTACAACAGCTATGGTTCCTACGGCAACTATGGCAGCTACGCGAACGCTTACGCAGGCCAGGGCGGTTCTTACGCCAATGCAGGATATTACCCGCCTTACCAGCAGCCCCAGCCTCCCATGAACTACGGCGGCCAGCTCAGCCAGGATGGCGCAGGGAAGCCGATCACCTACAAAACAAGCGGCGGCTGGAATGTGGAGATTAACGGTGGCAAGCTCACCATAACTGATCCCTCAGGGAAGCACAAGGTGGAGCATTCAGGTGATCCCCACGAGTACGTTGACGGGAAGCACATCAAGGACTGGGACGAGAAGACCAGGTCACTCATCCTTGCCGACGGCACCAAGATCACCATGAATGCCACAGGTCCCCAGGGAGTCATTGAGAATTACAGCATCTATGACGGCGCCGAGTCGATCAAGATTGACGCCAACGGCAACAAGATCCAGAACGTGAGCTACAATCCTTACCAGCGTTACTGGAACGATGCCAACCAGACAGACGGCGAGACCGCCTATGTCGGCTACGGCAGGAACGGGAACTTCATTTACAAGGACATCTACAAGCAGGATGAGAACCTTAACGTGACGCCGATGTACAGGGATCTGGCCCGCGTTGATAACCACTGGTGGAACAACAAGCACGTCCATGATCTCTACGACGATCCGAGGCTTGGCGGAACCTAGAGAAATTGCAATAACAAAGAGTTCGCATCGGAGGAGAAGCACAGGGAGAGGCAGAAATGCCTCTCCTTCATTTTTCACCTCAGCCGCTGCCCGCCATGATCCCCGGGGAGCCACAAATTTACCATGAAATTAGAGGAATTCCGCTGCAGAGAATCAAAATATATAAAAAACACTAAAAGCACAACGGAGGAGCGCCATGCTACAGGGAGAAAATGCACCTGCCACAAGCGAAACAGGACACATGCTACTTGATATCTGCCTTGATGTCCTTGAAGGAAGAGCCGACAAGGAAAAGCTCGCAGAAGCCATAGAGAAAACCCGGGGTTCTCTGGGAGAGATGCAGGCCGATTTCCAGAAAACCTCCCAGGAGCAGCCTCCTCAGATACAGCAGGAATGCCAGAGAGAGACCGAACAGGCCATGGAGTGCTTCGCCGCCTATTACGAAGCCCTTGACGTGCTGGAACAATTTTTCCGCACCGGCGACAAGTTTGACATTGTAAGGGGCGCCGAAAAGGTGAGAGGAGCCTCAGGCAGCATGAATGATGCTTTCCTGGCTTACCGCAACAGGGCCCTCGTTGCCATGGGACCGACATCGATTCCTATCCTGAACCTTGTCCTCTCCACCTTCAACAGCCTCAACGAGGCATCTCAAGAGGAGCTCCCCGCGTGGACCGAAAAGCTCCAGACCATCATCGAGCGCGAATATATCGTCGTTCACAGGGCAATGGCAGAGCTCAACAGGCAGAACCTCATTCCCGAGGAGGAACTCCTGAAGAAAGCCTACGAAGCCCACCAGCAAGCCTGCGCCGACATAAGGTCCGGCATCAAGAATCAGGACAATGACGTGGTGAAGGCCGGCATTGACAATTATACCCATGCCGCTGAGCGCATAATGGAGCTTATCCCTGCCGTAAATCTGAAGCGGATGACCCAGATGCCCACTACGTCACCTCAGGCGAACCTTGTGATCAACCTGAGCATGACCCTTGGAGCCACTGCAGAGTCCGAGGAGATGTTCCTTGAGGCCCTGAAGACCCTTGAAGATAACTTCCTGAACACCAAGATGCAGTTTGAGGCAGTGAGAAGAAACCCCGTCGATTCCGTGCTTGTGAAGGAAGAGATGGAGAACGCCGTGAAGGCCCTCACCACCTATGAAGGGGCTATTGCAGACTATTACCGGTTCCTGGAGGTGAGAGACACGCTCCTCCTCGCCCAGGCCGCCTCAAAGCTCACAGAGGGAGTAAAGCAGCTCCAGGCCACGAGCGAAATTTTCCAGTCAATTTCCGAGCGCGAAGGAAAAACGCCCTGCATCAGGTGCTCCCACTATAATCCTTCCGACAGGAAAACCTGCGAAAAATGCGGTGCCGTGCTCCCCGCCTCGGCGGAAATGCTGCAGCCCGCGAGGACCTTCGAGCTTGACGAGCAAGACGAGCATGTAGAAGGCAGGGCTCCCACCGAAGAAATCACGATGACGGAGAATATTTACAAGGTCTTCGACGCGGTGAACAAGGTTTCTGAGGGACACATCGCCATAGAGGAATTCACCGAGATTGTCAACGAGCTTGAGCTGCTTGTCGTCGAGGGCAGAAAGGCATACGGCCCCCTCCCGCAGGTAAACCTTGACTCCCTCAAGGGCGAGCAGAGGGAACAGGCGATACAGATCAAGGAAATGCTCGAGGAGGCAAAGGAAGTGTTCAGAGAGGGCACCGACGATATCCTCACAGGCATCTCCTTTTTCAGGCAGTACATCCAGCAGGGCGACAAGAACAACCTCATCGCCGGAGTACAGATCATCTGGCAGGGTGTGGGCAAACTCCAGAAAGTCCAGAAAGCCACGGAGCTTCTGAAGAAAGCCCAGGAAGAGGCACAGAAGAAATAGGCTCAGTCCAGGACTACCGACTCGATAAAGCCGTCAAAGACGGACTCGAACTCGAGGTACTTGTCCTCCCTGCAGCCGCCGGTAAAAACGATAAGATATCCATTGTGATATACATAGGTCTGGTGGATGATGATGGAGTTGTCGCCCTGATCAACGCCATAGACAATCTGGTAGGCAGGCACGGAACCCATTTTTATATTGTTCTCCTCCGCAGCCTTGAGACCCGGCTCAATTTCATCCTTGAGAGTTCTCTGGTACTTGGGATCATGAAGATCGGCGCTTGACACGCCCTTCACCTTCTCACTCTGGCTGTTAAATGAGGGGACCGGTGAAAAGGGTGCCTCACCGTACTCGAGGTATATATCACCGGCAAATTCAGGATTGGGAGCCACCCAGTCGGGAGGAATGGAGAACCGGTAGCCTACGGTCTTGTTCTCGTAAGAGTCATTTTTCGGCGAAGGAGAGGCCGTAGGGGACGGCGAGGGCTTCCCGCGGCGCCCCGGCTGGAATTTGCCACCGCACCCGCAGAGGAGCGCCATGACCGATATCAAAAAAAATGCCACCAGGATTCCCGGGAATTTTTTCATTATGGAACCTCCTTTTTCCCGCCTCGGGGAACACTCCGGAACCTGAAAGGGCCTCCGGCATGAAAGGACTATATTCTCGCTAAGTTGCTTTCTTCCTCTCTGGTCCGGGGCTCCTTCCTGGAGGACAATTCCGGGGAAGGGCGAAACCTCATACCCATCAGGCACAATTGAGGAGGGACGGCCGGAATATATGAAAGCATTACCAAGCATGGGGTTGGCACTCCTCATGATGCTCACGCTGGTCTGTTTCACAGGGGGACAGGCCATGGCGGGATCCTGGGAGCCCCAGTGGAAATTCCAGAAAAACCTTGTCAATGAAAAGCTCACCCTGAAAAAAGTGCGGGAGCTTGAGAGGCTCGCACCAGCCTCGAAGGAGCATCTCGAGGCTCTTAAAAAAGCATGCGCGGGGAGAGTATTCTGGACCGGGATCATCGAGGAGTTTGCTTACCAGGATGGCTATTCCTTTATGCTCCTGAGGATTGGCGATGATTATGTATGGGCCCTGGCCGATGACACGGCGAGAAACCTCGATTACAACAGGAAAGGCTACCGCGTCGGGATCAAGGGGACCATCGTACTCGACAAGCAGAACAGGCTTTACTACCTTGACGCCTGGTCTATCATCCTGCTCGAGGCAGGGCAGGAAAGCGGCTTCAGCGCATCGAGGGAGCTCTATGGCATTCCCGATGACTTTACCTTTTCCGCAGGAAAAGAAACTTACCAGGTAAGCTCTCCTTACACTCCCTATCTCTTTTACTGGATAAAGATGCATAATCCACATTATACCAAGGATCTCACCCTTCAGATAACAAAGAGCATCATCTATTACTGCAAGAAATGTGGCATTGATCCCAGGCTCATGACAGCCCTTTTCACGATCGAATCGGCCATGGATACCGATGCCGTCTCGTGGAGCGGCGCCATAGGCCTGGGTCAGCTCATGCCGGGAACCGCCGCAGGGCTGGGGGTCGATCCCGACGACGTGATGCAGAATATAGGGGGTGCCGTGAAATACCTGAGCTCCCTGCTTGCCATGTGGGAAGGCAAGCCCAACCAGACAGCCCTGGCACTGGCAAGCTACAACGCGGGGCCGGGCAATGTGTCAAAATACAGCGGCATTCCGCCTTTTTCGGAAACAAGGAATTATGTCTTTTTTATTACCTATCTTTATAAGGAGCTCTTGAGCCAGACCAGGGATATGCCGCAAAGCCTCACTACCATGGAAAAACTCACGGGGACCTCTGGAAGCGAAAGGAACGCCCCTCAAAGACCGTAGCCTCGCGGGCAGAGATTTATGAACAGCGCCTTTTTTCCTCCACAGATTCTCCGGGTTCGAGAAACCGTGCCATTTCCTCAAGGGGAACGAGGGGGTCCGGGTACGAGGGGCTGATACCGCTCCACTTGCAGTGCCGGTCATTTTGATAGCAGTCAATGATATTCTCGCAGTAGAGCGTTCCCGGCTCGCCCTTGACGTTGATGCTCTTGTAATCCTGATATTCAATGAGAATGCAGACTCTTTTTTTGATAAGGGCGCAGAAACGCTCCTGGGGCTCAAGAGCCTTGGCCTTCAGATGGTGTTCATAGTGCTTTTTTCTTATCATCATGAAATCTCATCAGTCCCGTGAGTCAATATATTACTTCCCTGTGCCGCTTATTCCTCTCTGTCTCACTTATAGGTGCACAAAACCGCAAAAAGATTCAAGCCAGGCCGATCCTGTCGGGAGCTCCTCCTTATTTATCGGCGAAGCGAGGCGATCTTTTTTCATGGAAGGCGCTTATGCCCTCCTTTTTGTCTTCCAGCTCAAAGGCTGAGCCAAAAAGCTCTCTTTCCACGGCACAGCCCACCCCGAGCGTAACCTCCATCCCCCTGTTCACCGCCTTTTTGATAAGGGCAGCAACGGGGCCGCTTTTCTCAGACACTTTCTGAGCAAGGACCCGGGCCTCGTCTCGCAGACTTTCATGGGGTACCACCACCATGACAAGCCCTATCTTCAGCGCTTCCTGCGCCGTGATAATCCTGCCCGTGAGCAGCAGCCCCATCGCGCGCTCCTTTCCCACAAGCCTTGGCAGGCGCTGCGTTCCTCCGTAGCCCGGGATGAGGCCCAGGGTGATTTCAGGCTGCCCGAACTGCGCTTTTTCCGAAGCAATCCTCATATCACAGGCCATGGCAAGCTCGCACCCTCCCCCGAGGGCATAGCCGTTCACCACGGCTATGACGGGTTTTTCCAGGCTTTCAATGAGCTCCATGAGGGCCTGCCCCTTCCTGGAGAAGGCGATGGCGCCCTGCCTGTCAAGGCTTTCGAGCTCCCTGATGTCGGCTCCCGCCACAAAGGCTTTGTCTCCCGAGCCGGTGATGAGGATCACTTTCACTTCCGGGGTATGAGAGAGCTCTTTGAGCGCCGCGGCAAGCTCGTCAAGAACCTGGCTCGAGAGGGCATTCCTTGCTTCGGGCCTGTTGATGGTGATCCAGGCCATCCGGTCCACTTCCTCAACGGCGATTGTCTGGAATGTTTTCATTGCTTACCTGCCTTTCAGGAAAAGGCCTCTCATCAACAAGATACCACCTGCATTGAAAGGTATTCCTAAATGGGAAAAAATGCCTTTATAAACTGAGCGAGGGATGTAAAAATAGTATATCACATGAAACCGAGTGAATCAACTTTCTTCACCGGCTCTGGCTCAGGGCGCTCATACTGCACAAAACAGAGGGGATCGACTCCGTCAGGGATTCCTTCATAGATGGCCCTGGCCCGGCAGCCGCCGCGGCAGGAGTTATAAAATTCACAGTTAAGGCAGTTCTCGTTTCCGGCAAGCTCCCTGAATTTCTGGTGGCCCGGGCCCTTCTGCCACAGCTCCCTGAGAGAGGCCTGGCGGATATTCCCGGAGAAATAGTCTCCCGAGACAAAAGAACAGGGCTTCACTTCGCCCCGGGCACTCACAAAGCAGTAAAGATTGGCGCCCACGCATCCAAATCCCCTGTAAATGCCTTTCTTGGGGGCTTTGTAAGGGAACTGGGGCATCACTATTTTTATTGACGAGGCCTCGGCAAGGCGCCTTATCGTTTTCATCGCCTGCGCCGCATCGGCAGGATCAAGCAGGAACTGCTTCAGGCCCTTGGCGCTTCCCACGGGCTTTACGAAATCGACGCTCCACGTGGTGCACCGCAGCTTCTGCACGGCCCTGAGAATGGTCAGCATCTCGCTCAGGTTGGGCTTCATAAGCACCGTATGAACCACGATGGGAATATCAAAAAGCTCTCTCAGGGTCTTTATCCCCCTGATGGCCCGCCGGTAAGTCCCTTTTCCCCTGAAATAGTCATATGATTTTTCCGTGGCGCCATCAAAGCTGATTCTCAGCTTCTTGAGGCCCAATTCGGCTATCTTTTTGGCCACCACCCGGCTCACAAAGAGACCGCTCGTAGAGATGGATACGCTGATGCCCATTTTCCGGGCATGGGCAACTATCTGTACAAGATCTTCCCTGAGAAAAGGCTCCCCTCCGCCTACGTTAAGCTCGAACGACCCGATTGCCGCCATTTCATCGATAAGCTTTTTAATCTCTTCAAGAGAAAGCTCATCCTGGAAAGCATCGCGGGTATCCTGAGAGCAGTGGCGGCATTTGAGCTGGCATTCATTGGTCACCTGAAGGTGAACTCTCAGAGGCGAAGAGAGGGCCTGCAGGCCGTCCTCGACGGGATTGCTGATGAAATCCCCCACGAAATGCCCCTGGCCGTCGATGAGCTCGATAGACTGGCAGAGCTGTACAAAGGTCTTGAAATTCTGCTCAGAGACATTCTTCGCCACAGTGGGAAATATCTCGTCAGTGGTTTTTCCCTCACTGCTCTGCTTGAAAATAACGGTGGCGTCCCTGTCGAAGGGAATATAATCGCATCTCTGTCTGTCATAAATCAGAGAGCCAAAATATTCCTCCCTTGCAACAAACCTCTTCAATGTCACGATCTACGAGCCTCTTCTGACCGCATATTCACTTTTCAATCTGCCCTTAAAAGTACATAAAAAGGAGGCTAATTTCTTCTATACCGACCTGCAAGCCTCCTCTTTTCTTCTCAATATTCACTTTTTGTTTTTTCCGACTCTTTTCCTCCGGGAAAACTCCCTTTGCCTCTTATATCCCCATCCAGAGCAGTTCCTTGGTATTGGGGCCGCTGAGAGCAAGATCACTGAAGTCATCGGCAACTGCCGGTCTTGCGTCTTCTACCTTTCCCACCTCGGCTTTCCCGTTGATGGCTGCCATGCGCTTAAGGGCATCGGCATTGTTGAAGGCCGGAGCTTCGTAATTGCTCTTCTCAAAGCCGTCTACGAAGACCGGTTCCTTTGAGTTTCCGCCTGCATCAGATAATCTCTGCTGGGGCGTGTATTGTATCGGTTTGGATCCGCTGATTGAATCCATTTTTTTCACCTCCGCTGCTCGTACAACTACTGCTGCATCTTTCTTTCATCCATATGATACCATCTATTCCCCCTTAGGTAAATAGCTCTGATGTTAACTTTCTGTTAACAGATTACAACCTGGTGTTACTCTTTTCCCACCGGCCAAGGGTTTTTCAGATGCCTTGGCTTCGGGGAGGAAAAACCATCGCCTCCAAGGTGACCATACCAGGTATTGCAGAAGGATTAATCAGAAGGAGGGAGAATATTTACCGATATTTTTTTCAGAGGAGCTGCAATGAAAGGGCCTATAGGCATTCTCGATTCCGGTGTGGGAGGACTCTCTGTCGCGTCAAGGATTCTCGCTCATCTTCCCTGCGAGGAGATCGTCTATTTCGGTGACTCAGCCAATGTTCCCTACGGCGAAAAGAAGCCGGAAACAATAAGAAAGCTCGTGTACCGCATCATAGATTTCTTTGTCTCTCAGAAGGCAAAGGCAGTGGTCATGGCCTGCAACTCCTCGAGCGCCCTTGTGCTTGAGCATGCAAGAAAGCGTTACGCCATGCCCATAGTGGGCGTAATTGAGCCTGCCATCCAGGAAGCCCTCCGGGTCTCCCGCAAAAAGTCCATAGGCCTTTTTGCCAATGCCGTCACCGTGGCAAGCGGCGCCCATCAGGAAACCCTCACCCGCATCTCCCGCAACGGGGTGAAAATTGTTCCCCAGGCATGCCCGCACCTGGTCCCCCTCGTGGAGGAGGGGCAGCTCTGGGGCGAAGAGACGGAGAGAGTGCTGAGGGAATACCTCTGCCCCATAGAGAAAAGCGGCACCGACACCCTCATACTGGGCTGCACCCACTACCCCTTCCTGGAGGAGACCATCAGGGCCCTTCTTTCGACTCCCCTCAACATCATCGATCCCGGGGAGCTCACGGCCCTCACCCTCAAGGAAATCCTTGGCCAGGCGGGGCTTCTCTCCGCGAATAAAGAAAAGGTCAGCCACCGTTTTTACGTGAGCGGCGATGCAGGAAAGTTCCGGCAGGTAGGCTCAAAGCTTCTCGGCCGGCCCCTCATGGAAGTTGCCCACCTTGATCTCCCCTGAAAAAGAAGTCCCTGTAAACAAAAAGGGCCCTGCTGCTGCAGGACCCTTTTTCGTTCAGCAAAAGAGTCTCTATCCCTGTGGTGAAGCCCCCGGCAGTTGCTTTGTGATTTCCTCGGCTATACCGCTTCCAAGGCCGGGTACTTTCTTGATCATATCACTTATCTTGATTCCGGTGAGGGCCTCCATGACAGGAGGAATCTCTGCAACGGCCCTGGTCATGTCGGAGGTAAACTTCGAAACGCTGCCTCCGCCGCCATCGCCGCTTATCATGATTATCTTCTCGGTCTTTGCGAGAGGCGCTGCTATGGAGCGGGCAATCTCGGGCATCTTTTCAATGAACTTCTCAAGGATTGCCGCCTCATTATATGATTTCCAGGCGAGGGCCTTCTTGGTCATGGCTTCAGCCTCGGAGAATCCTGTGGCCCTGATAACCTCGGCGCGGGCAAGACCCTGGGCTTTCTCCGCCTCTGCTTCGGCAAGACCCTGGGCCCTCACGACCTCTGCCGACGCGAAGCCTTTCTGCTTTGACGCCTCGGCTTCACCCATTGCGAGGGCCTTCAGTTCAAACTGCTTGGCGTTTGCAAGGGTCTCAATCTGGAAGCGCTGCGCCTCGGCGGGCTTTTTCACCGTGGCTTCAAGCTCCTTCTCACGGCGCTCTACTTCCTTCTCCTGGACCTCGATCTGCTTTTCCTTCTCCACGACGTTGATGCGGATTTCCTGCTCCTTTACCTGCTGCTGCGTGATGTTCTTCTGCAGATCGTAGGAAAGGTCGGCCT
Source organism: Candidatus Eremiobacterota bacterium (assembly GCA_031082125.1). Classification (NCBI taxonomy): domain Bacteria; kingdom Bacillati; phylum Vulcanimicrobiota; species Vulcanimicrobiota bacterium. The sequence goes on along the minus strand of JAVHLM010000024.1, from coordinate 112,504 downwards.
CGGCCTCTTTCTGCTTCGAATCCTTATTATACTCGGCCTGCTTGATCCTGTATTCCCTGTCCTTCTCGGCCACCTTCGTCTTTGCATCGATCCTGGCTATCTCAGATTGCTGCTGCGCCATCGCCTGGGCTACTTCGGCATCCTTCTTTGCATTCGCCTTGGCAATCTCCGAGTCACGGGCCGCACTGGCCTGGGCAATCTGCGACTCTTTCGAGGCGATGGCCTGGGCCACCTGCGCCTCTTTGGTGGCGTCGGCAGTTGCTTTCGCCGCGTCCCTGTTCCTCTCTGCCTCGGCAATTATAGCCCGGCTCTTTATCGCTGCCGTCTCCGGCTTGCCGAGGGCTGCAAGGTAGCCCTGGTTGTCCCTGATGTCCCTGATGGCAAAAGAGTCAATAACGAGGCCCATGTTGGAGAGGTCATCATGGGATACTTCGGCGACATTGCTTGCGAACTTGTCGCGCTCCTTGATGATCTCCTCGACCTGCATCTTGCCTATGATGGCCCTCGTGTGGCCTTCAAGGGTCTGCTTGATGATGTCGATGATCTCGGCCGGTGACTTGGTGAGGAAGCGCTCCACAGCCGTGCGCATCATGGCCTGATCATTCTTCACCTTCACCTGCGCCACGGCATCGACTATGATGGGCACCCCCATGTTGGTGTACACCTCCGGCGTCACCACGTCGATGGTCATGATCTCCAGGGAGAATCGGTCTGCTTTCTGAATGAAAGGCCAGACCACCTGGCCGCCGCCCGTGATGAGCTTGATGCCGCCGCCGCCAGAGACGACGAGCACCTCGTTGGGGCCGACCTTCTGATACAGTCTTGCCAGCTGGGCGAATATCGCGTAGACGACCAGGACAATGGCAAATACTGCAAAGATCAGCATTGGACTCACAGAACTTCCACCCATAGTGTTCCCTCCTTTATTTTTGCTTTATTTTCAACACCTGGCCGCCTGATGGAACTGCCGTGCAGGGCCACCCTGGCCAGATATTTTCTGAATATGCCATACCGATATGCGGCTCAGGTCGTAAACGCTCCTCCCGGGGAAAAGGGGGCTCTTTTCTCTGTAGTTTATTTCTTTTCCGGTCCCTCTTCTCCTGCGGGCTTTTCTTCCCCGGCGGGAAGAGGTTTTGTCCCGAGCCCGCTCTCATCCGCCAGCTTTACAATAGCCGCGGTGCCTACAAATTTCATGATCACGACAGTCTCACCCTTCTCTATGAGCTCTCTCGTCATTGACCTCGCCAGGGCTGTCTGGCGGCCGTGCTTTGGTGAGGTATAGGCAATCTCGCCGACGCCGGTGACAGGAATGGCAGTGATTACCGATGCCTCAATGCCAATAAGCTCTTTTGTCGTTGCCGTTGAAGAGGCCTGCGTGGAGATGAATATCTTGTAGATGGCAAAGGTCACTCCAATATTGAGTAACGCGGCGCCGAGGCCGGAGCCGAATATGCTGTGCAGGGGGTTCCACTGGAGGGCATGGAGCGAGATGAGGCCAAGGGAGCCGAAGCCGGTGAGAAAGGTCGTGATGGAAAGGGGGCTGAAAAAGCTGATATGGACCGCATGGTGGCCGCCGCCGTCAGCGCCCCCGCCGTCTGCTCCCCCTCCATCTGCTGTACCGGCATCGCCATGGTGGCCGTTTCCTCCCAGAAGATCGGAGAGAATCCCGTGATGGCCTCCCCCGCCGTCTCCGCTGTCACTCTGGCCGCCCCCCATGAGCAGAATTATCATTGAATATGCCACACCGGACATCATGCAGGCGAAAAAGATCATTGTGAGGGGAAGCCTGGATATAAAGCTGTCCAAGGCACCAATCATAGCTTTCTCACCTCTCAATTCACGCGTAGTGGGAAAGAGTTCCTCATTTCCCTGTAGTCTTCTCCACGGGCGGCTCCTTCTTCGGCGGCTCAATGGGCTTGAACTTGAAACCCTCCCTGGAGGTGCATTCAAAGACCGTGAACCCGTGCTCGGCGGGGTCCGGGCAGCCAATGACAAAATCATTTCCCTTGACCGTATAGAGGTATTCCTTGGAGCACTGGGGGCAGGCCGGGACCAGCCTCATATACTTGGGAACAAGCTCCTTGAGGTCCTGGGGAAGCTTCTTGTTCTGCTCGGCGAACTTCTTGATCGCAGCCGTGAGGACCTCTTCGTACCCCTTGCAGCACTGCGCCCGCGTTCTCCTGCTTTTGCCCTCCGCCACGACATTCATCCATCCCCATGGCACCGGCGAAAGGGAGAGCTTTTTCACCCCGTACTGGGAGGGATCAGGGCATGAAAGGCTGTAGCTCTTGTAGTTTTTTCCCGCCTCATAGACAAACTCCTTGCCCGTGGCAGGATCGCGGGGCATCTTTATTTTCTCCGTGTCCTTGAGCACGTCTTCATTGAAGATGCTTTCAAGATCGACGAGGTTCTTGGGATAGTCACCGGTGCCCATGAAGTAGAACTCAAGGTATGCCTGGATCTGCGAGAGGCGGGTTATGCACTGGGTCAGTTTCTCTTCCTTGTCCTGGGCCGGGAGGGGAGCAGTCATCGAGGCGAACAGTATGGCGCCAAGCACCAGAAAAGCAAGATATTTTTTCACGTGTCACTCCTTTTTCTCTACCTTGCAGCACCCTTAAAAGCCACCTCCACCCGGGGGCTTTTACTGGCCCATCCAGTAATCCTTCAGCCAGCGGCTCCTCGTCGGGTGGCGGAGCTTTCTGAGGGCTTTGGCCTCTATCTGGCGGATACGCTCCCTGGTGACGCCGAACTCCTGGCCCACCTCTTCAAGAGTCCGGGGCCTTCCGTCCTCAAGGCCGAAACGGAGCTGCAGCACTTTCTTTTCCCGCGAGGTGAGGTTCTGGAGCACATCCTCCATCTTTTCCCTTAAAAGCAGCGAAGAGGCTGCTTCGGCGGGAGCGACGGCATCAGAGTCCTCGATAAAGTCTCCCAGGTGGGAATCCTCCTCCTCGCCGATAGGCGTCTCAAGAGAGATGGGTTCCTGGGCGATCTTGATGATCTCCCTGACACGCTCAATGGAAAAGCGCTCCCGGCGCTTTATCTCTTCCTGTACAAGCTCGCTCTCGTAAGGGAGGTCCTTCTCCATCTGTTTTGAAACCTGGACTCTTACCTCCTCGGGATCGAGGGGGTACATTTCCTGGGTGATCTCTTCCACGGTGGGATCGCGGCCCAGCTCCTGGAGAAGATGGCGCGACACCTTTATGAGCCTGTTGATGGTCTCCACCATGTGCACAGGGATCCTGATGGTGCGTGCCTGATCGGCAAGGGCGCGGGTAATGGCCTGCCTTATCCACCATGTGGCATAGGTGCTGAATTTATAGCCCTTGCGGTAGTTGAACTTCTCGACTGCCCTAATGAGCCCGAGGTTTCCCTCCTGGATAAGGTCCAGAAAGAGCATGCCGCGGCTCACATATTTCTTGGCGATGCTCACCACGAGGCGGAGATTTGCCTCTATCAGCTCGCGCTTCGCCCTCCAGCCCGTCCTGATATGGCGCTCCATTTTATTGAGGTCCTCGACGGAGGGGGCACCTTTCGGCTTTTTGTTCCTGGCCTTGTATGCCTCCCTTGATTCCTCCCAGAGATCACTCACCTGCTTGTTCGCCTCAAGGAGAATGAGGCGCTCCTCCGAGGAAGTGGAAGTCTCCTTCAGGAACGCTATCCTCTCAATAAGGGTCTGGGCATCATTTCCCTCGGCGAGGAGATCTTCCAGCCGGGCTATATTCTCAGTCTCCTGGTGATCTCTCGTGAGAGTCTCCCTTTTTGCCGTGTCGGCGGTATCGACCTTCTTCTGGAGGTTCTCATAGGCAATATCCCATATTTCTTTTATCATCACGAGGCCGTGCTCGGCCTCTTCGCCTTCCTCTATCTGCTGGGCGAGCTCCGTCTCCTTTTCAGGGGTGAGGAGCTCGACCCTCCCTATCTCCTTGAGGTACATCCTGACAGGATCGTCAAGGGCAATCCCCTCGGTGAGAGTCTCCTCATCTTCATAGACTTCCATCTCGGGGATCTCGAGATCCTTGATGTCCTCAACGATCTCAATACCCTCGCTGATGAATTTCTCAAGCAACTCATCAATCTGCTCGGGGGCAAGATCTTCCTTCTGATAAAGGATATCGCTTATCTCCTCGTAGGTCAGAACTCCTTTTTTCTTCCCGACTTCAAGGAGCTTTCTCACTTCTGGTGTGAGATCACCGTTCTCCGTCATCATTCTCCTCCTTATTTGCGTCCCTTGAAATATTGATAGAGTCGCTGGTACTCGATAAACCGCTCATCAGTATGACTGATAGTATTCTTGGAAAGAGCCTGTTCTACCTCCTTTTCAAGCGCCTTGAACCGGGCTCTCAACTTTTCATCCCTTATTTTCTGGAGAAGTTCCCTTATAAGCTCCGTTAAGGCTTCCCCCGAAAGGGGAGGTGCCTCTCCCGTCATGATAAATTCAGTCACCTTGTGCATTATTCCTTCCTCGAGGAGGTACGGGACAAAATCATCAACTGAGAGAGAGTCCTTCTCCTTCATGGAGAAAAGGACCTCATAGATGCTCCTGAGGCTCTTGTCACCGACCTCCGAGAGGCTGAGGCCCTCTTTTGCCGTCGTAAGATGACGGGGATGGAGGAGAAGGAGGCGGAGGAGTTTTTCCTCGGCCGAAGCGCTGGCGATAAGGTGCTCGAGGGATCCCGCCTGGGGGTGAGTTGCCTTCCTGCCCTCGACATGGGTCTTTCTGAGAAATTCCTCATGAACACCCGTCTCCTCGGAGACTTTCTTGATATACTCATCCCTCTTGACAGGATCGATAATCCGGGAAAGGACGGGGAGAATTTCCTTTACATAATCGGCTTTCCCCGCCGGTGTCGAGAGGTCCAGATTCTCCCTGAGGGTTTTCATCTTGTACTCCACCAGGTCATGGGACCTGGAGAGCAGCTCCTGGAACTGCTCCCTGGTGTGGTGGCGGAAAAAGGAGTCGGGGTCCTCGCCCTGGGGGAGCACAAGGACTTGCGTGGCCATACCCGCCTCCTCAAAGACATCGATGCCCCGGGCCGTGGCGAGCTTCCCTGCATTGTCGGCATCATAGGCAAGCACGCAGCGGGTGCAGAATTTCCTGAGAAGCTTTGCCTGATCAGGAGTGAGGCTCGTGCCGAGCGAGGCCACCGAGTGATGAAAGCCCTGCTGGAAAAGCATTATCTGGTCCATGTACCCCTCGACTACAAGGGCCTGATCCTCTTTCTGGATGGCCTTCTTTGCATGATACAGGCCGAAAAGGTTTCTCCCCTTGGAAAAAAGGGGTGTTTCTGGAGAGTTCAGATATTTAGGGCCGCCCTCTTCGAGGCTCCTCCCCCCCATGGCGATGAAGCGCCCCTGCATATCGGTGATCGGAATGGTGACCCTGTTCCTGAAATAGTCAACGTATTCAGCCGTATCCATGCGCTTCATCACCATGCCCGACTTCACGATGTCTTCACGGGTGAAACCCCGCTTTTCAAGATAGTAGAGGGCGTTTATCTTTCCCCTCGGGGCGTAGCCAAGCCTGTAGAGCTTCACCGTCTCCTGGGAGATGCCCCTCTTTTTCAGGTACTCGAGCGCCTCGCCGGCATTATCAGGCTTGAGAAGCTGCCCATGATAAAAAAGGGCCGCCTCCTTCACGATTGCCATGAGACGCTCCCTGATTGAGAGCTCCTCGCTTTTCTTTGCATCCACGACAATCTGCACCCCGGCACGTTTTGCAAGCACCGCAAGGGCTTCGTTGAAGGTAAGGTTCTCTATTCTCATCAGAAAGGTAAAGACATTTCCCCCGGCGCCGCAGCCGAAGCAGTAAAAGAGCCCCTTTTCGGGATTGACGGAAAAGGAGGGGTCCTTGTCGCCATGAAAGGGGCATACGCCGGTAAAGCGCCGCCCTGAGGGGCGAAGCTTGAGGTACTCCGAGACGACGTCCTCTATCCGCGTCTTTGAGAGCACCTCTCCGACAACTTCACGGGAATATTGATCAGTCATTGAGTGCCCACACCTTGGGAATAAAAATTTCCTCGTATTTCTTGATGGCGAACCTGTCGGTCATTCCTGCAATATAGTCACAGACGCACCGTGCCCTGATGGTGAGGGTGCCCAGCTCGACCCCTTCCCCGGGAAGGTGAATCTCGCAGGGATTGTCCATGAAATGATGAAACATGTGGGTGATGAGCTTCTTTGCCTTCTCCTCCTCCACTTTCGCCGCTGATCCCACATAGACGTACTGGAACATGTAATCCTTAAGCCGCTCCACGACGCCGGCAATCCTGGGGCTCATGGCGATACGGCCTTTGCTGAGGCTTGTCTCTATGACATCCACTATCATGGTGCCGATGCGCTCCGAGATCTTGATACCGAGGGTCTCCACCGCTTCGCGGGGAAGGTCGTCAATGGTGATGATCCTCGCCCTTATGGCATCATCGACATCGTGGTTTATATAGGCCAGGCGATCGGCAATCCTCACGAGCTCGCCCTCGGCAGTGAGGGGCGCATCATCGCCCTCTTCCTCTCCCGTCAGCGTTTGCAGCATGCTCTTCCTTCCCTTGGTATGCTTCAGTATCCCGTCACGAACCTCATAGGTGAGGTTGAGGCCCGATCCCCCCTCAAGGGCATCGACGACTCGGAGGGACTGCTCGTTATGGCGGAACCTCGCTTCAGGGTCATACTGCCCGATGAGCTCATCAAGCACATACTCGCCTGCGTGGCCAAAAGGGGCATGACCGAGGTCATGGCCAAGGGCAATGGCCTCGGTAAGATCCTCGTTAAGCCTGAGAGCCCTCGCAATGGAGCGGCTGATCTGCGAGACCTCAAGGGTGTGGGTGAGGCGGGTCCTGAAGTGATCGCCCTCAGGCGAGAGAAAGACCTGGGTCTTGTGCTTGAGCCTCCGGAAGGCTTTTGAGTAGAGAATCCTGTCCCTGTCCCTCTGGTAGTCGGTTCTGATGTGGCACTTTGCCTCTGGCTTCAGCCTTCCTCTCGTGTTCACCGCGAGCGCGGCAAGCGGTGAGAGTATTTCGCGCTCGCGCCCTTCCTGGCGTTCCCTTATGGTACTCTTTTGAGCCTCCATGTGATATCACCTGCCTCGAAATTATGACCCCCAGTAGGGGTGGTAATTATCAAATTTATCTCTGGTGAGCTGCGTCGGCAGACTTCTGCCACCGCCTGGTCCCGCCGGCATCCTGAATATCTGTCTCGTGCCCGTATGCCTGGAGGTAAAGATAATACTCCCGCCGGAAGGAGACCAGCGCGGCTCAAAATTGTCGGGGCCAGGCCAGGCTCCTGTCACCATGCGCTTTCCTTTTTCACCGCGCTCCTTGCCATATATCTGGAAAACATCACTCTCGTTCGAGGCAAAGAGGAGGATTTTCCCCGAGGACTCGAAGGAAGGCCATGTATCCAGAGCCTTGGTTTCCGTAAGGGGAAGGCTTGTCTTGCCCTCCATATCAGTTTCAACAACAATGCCATTTTTCCCGTTTTCCCTCACCGCAAGAAGAGTCTTGCCGCCTGGAACCCATGCCGGGTGGGTGTACTGGAACTTCTTCAGAGGCTCTCTGCCTTTCGGAACCGGCATGCTGAGAGCCCGCTGCCCGGTGCCATCGCTCTTCATGGTATAAATCCGGAAAAGACCATCCCTGTTTGACTGGAAGGCAATCATGGTGCCATCGGGCGACCAGCATGGAAAGCAGTTATCGCCGGAGTTCCTGGTGAGCTGCACCGCCGAGGAGCCATCGGTGTGCATGACAAAGAGATCCCAGGTGGCTCCTCGTTTTGAGGAATAGGCCACCATCTTCATGTCAGGAGAGCACCATGGCGCCTCGTTTGAAAAAGAGTCATTGGTGACCCTTTTCTGGCGTGAGCCATCAGCTCTCATAGAAAAAAGCTGCGCTATCCCCGTCCTTGTTGATACAAAGAAGATGGTGCCCTTCTCCTGCTTCTTGGCACAGCCGCAAAAGCTCAGGAAAAGGGCCGCCGCCAGGCACACCAATGCTCCGAAAGCTTTCAGTGTTTTCAATCCCTTGAATCCTTCCACCAGGACTGGGCACCCATGCCCGGGAGCCGAAAAATGAGCCGGACAGGAATCCGGCTCATTCAATCAGCTCATTTTCAGTGATTAAGAAGCTTTGTTACTTTTTCCCTTCCTTTAACTTTGCATGAGCAGCGGCAAGCCGCGCTATGGGCACACGGAAAGGCGAGCAGCTCACGTAGTTCAGGCCCAGGATGTGGCAGAACTCCACTGATGTGGGCTCACCGCCGTGCTCTCCGCAGATTCCCACCTCAAGATGGCTGTTTGTTGCTCTTCCCTGCTCGATTGCCATCCTCATGAGGGGCCCTACCCCTATCCTGTCAAGCTGCTGGAAGGGATCGACCTTCAGGATCTCCTTCTCCAGGTAAACGGGGATGAAGGTTCCTGATGCGTCGTCACGGCTGTAACCCAGGGTGGTCTGCGTGAGATCGTTGGTGCCGAAGGAGAAGAACTCCGCGTATTTCGCAAGCTCCCCGGCAACGACACAGGCCCTCGGAAGCTCGATCATGGTGCCTATCTTGTACTCAAGCTCCACGCCCTCCCTCTTGATGATCTCATGGGCAATGGCCTCGGCCATCTCCTTGGTGTACTTCATCTCCGACACATGGGCCACGCCCGGGATCATGACCTCGGGCTTCACATCGACGCCCCTCTTCTTGAGGGCACAGGCTGCTTCAAAGATAGCCCTTACCTGCATCTTGTATATCTCGGGGTACACAATGCCAAGACGGCACACGCGAAGGCCCAGCATGGGGTTCACTTCCTTGGTGGCGCGCACCTTCTCGAGCATCTTCTCCCTTTCCTTCAGAAGGGCCGGATCCTTACCGGTGATTCTGAGCTCCGTCGTCTCGACAAGGAGCTTCTCAAAATCGGGAAGGAACTCATGGAGGGGGGGATCAAGAAGCCTGATGATGACCCAGAGGCCTTCCATGGCCTCGAGGATCCCTTCAAAGTCCTTTCTTTGAATGGGAAGAAGGCTTTTGAGCGTTTCCTGGTAAGTATCCCAGCTCGCCTGCATATGCTTCTTCGCATCAGCGAGCAGCTGCTCCAGTTCGTTCCTCTTGTGCTCATCGGCTTCGGCAATCTGGTGCTCCAGGCGGTCAGCAATGCGCTTGCCGCCCTCGGCCTCGTTGGCAACCAGGATCATGCGCTGCACGATGGGGAGACGGTCGGACTCCATGAACATGTGCTCGGTCCTGCAGAGGCCGATTCCCTCGGCGCCAAGGCTTCTCGCCCTCTGGGCATCCTTGGGGTTATCAGCGTTGGCACGGACTCCCATGGTGCGGATCTCATCGGCCCAGGAAAGGATTTCTTTCGCCTGGGGGATGAGCTCTGTGGGGTGCACCCTCACCACTTCGCCATCGAGAACTTCGCCGGTGCCGCCGTCAAAGGAGATGATGTGGCCTTCATGGAACTTCCTGTCCTTCACGGAGAACTCTTTTTTCTCAAGGTCCACCCTGATGGCTTCACAGCCCACCACGCAGGGGATCCCCCACCCGCGGGCCACGAGGGCTGCATGGGAAGTGGGACCTCCCGTGCTGGTGAGGATACCCTCGGCGATAACCATGCCATGAGCATCGTCAGGTGAGGTTTCAGGGCGCACCAGCACTACCTTTTTGCCCTCCTTCTTGTGCTTTACCGCGTCATCGGCCTCGAAGACCACCATTCCGCACGCCGCTCCCGGTGAAGCCGCCGTTCCCTTGGCGAGAAGGCGCCCGTCGGCAATGGCCTTGTTCTTGTCCTCAGGCTTGAAATAAGGGTGAAGGAGCTGATCTATGTGATCGGCAGTAATGCGCTCAACGGCCTCCTGCTTGGTGATGAGCCCTTCTTTCACCATGTCAACGGCAATGGTGACGGCGGCAAGGGCAGTCCTCTTCGCGTTTCTGGTCTGGAGCATGAAAAGCTTGCCCTTTTCCATGGTGAACTCCAGGTCCTGCACATCCCTGAAATGGGTCTCCAGGTTGTGGGCGATATCCTTGAACTGCTTATAAATCTCGGGGCTCTTTTCTTCCAGAGCCTCTATGGAGAGGGGCGTCCTTATGCCTGCCACCACATCTTCGCCCTGGGCGTTGAAGAGCACATCGCCGCGTATCGTGTTCTCACCGGTGCTCGCGTCGCGGGTGAAGGCGACGCCGGTGCCTGAGTCATCGCCCATGTTCCCGAAGACCATGGACTGCACATTGACGGCCGTGCCGAGGGTGTGGGATATTTTCTCCTTGTCGCGGTAAACAATTGCCCTTGGCGTGTTCCATGAGCGGAACACCGCCTCGATGGAGAGCTCAAGCTGCTCCATGACTTTCTCGGGGAACTCACGCTTCGTCTCGTCACGGACCAGTTTCTTGTAAGACTCGACGAGTTCCTTGAGATCGGCCGCCGTGAGCTCCGAGTCTTCCTTGACACCCCGGGCTTTCTTCTTCTCCTGGAGAATGTTCTCGAACCTTCTCTTGGGGAGCTCGAGCACCACGTCAGAAAACATGTGGATGAACCTGCGGTAGGCATCATAGGCAAAGCGCTCGTTGGAAGTAAGCTCCGCCAAACCTTTCACCGTCTCGCTGTTGAGGCCCAGGTTCAGGATCGTGTCCATCATGCCCGGCATGGAGAATTTTGCCCCCGATCTTACCGATACGAGAAGGGGGTTCTTTGGATCGCCGAAGCCCTTGCCCATCTTTTTCTCAAGATCCTTCATCTTCTCCCTTACGTCATCCATGAGCCCCTCGGGGAGCTTTTTTCCTGACTCATAATACTTCACGCACATAGCGGTGGTGATGGTAAAACCCGGGGGGACGGGAAAGCCCATCTTGGTCATCTGGGCAAGGTTTGCACCTTTTCCGCCGAGAAGATCCTTCATCGAGGCGTCGCCTTCTTCAAAGGCATAGACTCTCTTTGAGGTGCCCTGTTTTTCTTCCTGTTTTTCCTGCAGACTGTGTACCATTTTTTCACCTTCCATCATAAATAATAATATCCCCACATCGCTTGCCGGACCGATTTTCGAGGAGTTCTCTCTTTCTGGCTTCTTAATATTCAATCAGGAGCGAAATTTTCCTGCTCCAGGCCTCTGCACAAGGTCTCAGGAAGACGGCAGTCCCTCACGGGAAGGCGGCACTCAGAGCCTGCCCAGTTCCTTCAGGCGTTTCTCATATTTCTCCTTGAGCTCAAGGTAGGAGCGCTCTGAAACCTGCCCCATGATAAAGCGCTCCTCAAGGGCCGACATGAGCCTTTCAAGGCGCTCCCCTTCGGGCTCGCCTTTCTCTTCCAGGGATTTCTTGCCCCTGGAAGCCGGCTCCGGCAGCTTCTCCTTCCGGCCATCTATGACAAGGGATTCCCGAGGCGCCTCCTTTCTTCTTTCAGAGGCCGGGGACTCCTGCGGCGCTTCCTTTCTTCTCTGGAAAGGAATCGGCTCAAGGGTATCTTTCCCTGAAGCCTCCCGGGGAGGCTTCAGGGAGGAACCTTCAATGTGCTTCAGCAGCTCCTCCCTCTTCTGTGCATATTCGTCTGCGTCAATATTCCCCAGCACGAACTGGAACTTGAGGGCCTCGAGCGCATTGTTCACTTCTGCCGCAGTGGTGACGGTTTTCGTCTGCTTCTCCTCTTTTATGCTCGCAAGCTGGGCGGAAAGCTGGCTCTTTCTGCCTTCGAGGTAATGGTCCCTCGACTGCGTCTTTTCCTGCTCCATCTGCTCATGCTTCAGCTTTTCCTGAGGTTCGTTCATCTTCTGCGAGGCAATGCCCTCCCAGCGGCGCGCCTCTGCGATAAAAAGGTCCACCTCGGTCTTCACCAGCTTGAGGTCGTCGCCCACAAGGTAAAGGAAATCTATATGGTCCCTGTCGTTAAAGAGTATGGCATAATGCACTTTCAGATGCTCAAGCGACCGGAGATCGGCATGGCACATGAGATTGTCTTCAAAAGACTTGACAAGCAGCGAGGGCACGGGATGGGTCTCGAAGGCGACAAACTTCTTCCCGCAGTGGAGCAGGGTATAATCGAGGGGAACGGCAAGAAGAAACCTGGACTTGTCCTGGGTCAGTATCTCTATCTTCTTCTCTTCCCCCTCGATCTTCTCCAGAAAAAGAGTCCCCTCGTCATTGACCCTGACGCTGGAGAGATGGGTGCCCTGCACTTCTGTCTCAAGGTATATCTCCTCGGTCTGCACATTGACCACCGCGATTTTGTAGCTGAAGGTGCCGCCTGCCTTCCTGGGCTCTGCAAAAACAAAAAAGGTGAAATATCCCGACACATCCCAGAGAAAGCTTTTCTCAAGGTCCCTGGAGATGAGGGTCGTATCAAAGCGCTTGTGCCTCCTGGTCTTGAGGTCAAGGAAGTTGATCCTGTGCTCCTCTGCTGCCCCCCTGCCCTGTGACGAGGAAAGTCCCAGGATCTGCTCCATGCCCGATTTCTTGGCCATGATGCTCTCGATAAAGAAGCCCTCTCCGTCTTCGTGCATCACTATTTTTCCGAGATATGCGCCATCCTTCTTGAGAGCCTCCTTTGAATAGCGCTGCACAAATTCAGGAGGAGCGCCTGAAGAGGGGACATGGATATAGAGGCCTTCCTCGGTGACCAGCGACACGTTTCCGTTGTTTCCCACGCCTATGACCCTGAAACGCTTATAAGGCATTTCCCTCTTCCATATAGGCTGAAAATCGCGGTGCAGCGCTACGGTATTCCCCCTCTGCCAGACAAAATACCGGGAGTTCCCGCTTCCGTAATAGGTTATCATGAATTGAGAGACCTCTCTTCCCTTCGGGCTATTTATGGTAAATGTCTTGCAGCTGATTCACCCGCCATGAGTAAAAAAACCTTTTCAGAAGGTATCTTTCCCTGTCCACTGTCGCAAAGACCATCTCATCGTTGGCTTTGAACATGGCAGGGTAAAGAAAGCCCAGCGCTTCGTACATCACCTGGTCCACTATATAAACAAGCTTGTCGTCAAAGCTTTTGAACATAAGCAGCCTCGAGGGTATGAGCTCCAGCACGATGAGATCCTTTCCAAAATAGAGAGGCCTTGACTCACCCATGGGAGAGGTCACAAAGCTCTTCTCGCCGCGCTTATCAATGACAATATATTCATTCCTTGTCCCATCAACAATATGAAGAAGGACCTCCCCTTCATTGTTTATCTTCAGTGACCTGGCCTGCACATTGGATAGATTGATCTGGAAAAGACTCTTGTCTTCTGCAACATTGAGAAGGTAGATCCGCGTGAGGAAAATCCGCGGGTCTTCCTCCTGTGGCGCGGTCCCGGCCACGGCAAGGAGCTTGCCGTCCTTGGTGATGTCCCACAGAAAGGAGCCGTAGGTGGAGCTTTCACGGTCAAAGCGCCAGAGCTCATGCCTTTCCTCTGATTCCAGGTCAAAGGAGATGATCCGGTGAATATTGATGATCCTCTCGGAGGATGCGGTTTTAGAAAAACTTATGAATTTTTTCTTTTCTCTGGACACTTCCTGTTCCACCGTCTCAAGAATGACTGTCTGGCCAAGGCTGTCAATAGTCACCTTCTGCATGGATGGCGCATTTTCTCTTCTCTCGAATATCCTTGCACTCTCCACGGGCAGAACGGTGTTGTCCTGCATGTATCGAATGAGGGCGTTCCTGCGTTTTACCAGGAGCATCCCGTTGTTCCCCAGGCCTGCCACTATGAAGTCAAGCTCCGTAAGGGCAGCCGACCAGAGAGGTCTCTCGCTCCAGAAGACCACCAGGGCATTGTCCTGCCTCAGCCCGGTATAGTCGCCATTCTGACTGATGTAAGATTCACGTTCCGGCACGATACATAGCCGCCTTTCAGGATAAACCATACCTTTATTCGCTAAGATTCTCTCTTTGCCTTCTTGCCATGGTGATATACTGACGAACATTGTAAATCACAATGATGTTGTCAGTTATGCTCTGGAGTGGAAAATGGAAGGAGATAGCCTCTGCCTGTCAAACATTCATTCAATGATGAACCGGCAGCGGACAAACCCCTCCCAGGAAAAAGCATCACGACCGGGACCCCACGGTGAAGGACCGGCCTTAAAAAGCAGATATCTCTATGTGATAAAGGACGAGCATAACACCCTGATAAAGGGCGAGCTCAACGCCACTTCTCTCAGGGAAGCGATAAGACTCCTTGAGAAAAGAGCCTTTACCATCATATCGATTGAAAAGGTTGTCAGGAAGATCCCTCTTACCCTGAAAAACTGGAACCTGGACAACGTATTCTTTTTTTTCAGGCGCCTCCTCGTGATGCACAGAAGCGGCGTTCACATCAAGAAGGCCTTCGATATACTCAACAAGCAGTCAGAAGATCCTATCACCAGGGAAATATTCCACACCATAGAAAAAGCCCTTGAAGAGGGGAAGACTTTTGCCCAGGCCCTGGGAATGTACCCGGAGATTTTTTCCAAGTTCCACCGTGCCATTATCAGGGCGTCAGAAGAAGGAGGCTTCCTCGATAACGGGATAGAGTACCTCACCGATGTCATGGAAAGGGAGATAGATCTCAAGAAAAAGATCAGTGCGGCTCTCACTTACCCAGTGATGATCTTTTTCATAGGCCTCATCGGCTCCCTGGCGGTCTGCTACTGGATTTTCCCCTATATTCAGATACTTGTGAATGACATGGGCGTGAAGCTCCCCCTTTACTCCCAGATGATGATCAATGTCGGTGATGCCCTCAGGCGCTATTATATTCTTTTTCCCCTCGTGCTCATTGCAGTCTTCGTGGTAAAGAGATTTTTCGTCTTCATAGAGAATACGCTCCATGGAAAAATCTGGTGGGAGCGCCTCCTTCTGTCCCTCCCCTTCATCAAGGACCTGAAAATCAAGGCATCCCTTACCCATGCCCTCATCGTGCTGGCCTCCCTCACCAACTCGGGTGTCACCCTTCTGCAGGCCCTTGAACTATCCGCCGAGACAAGCGACAGTTTTTTTATCGGCGGCGCCTTCCACGAACTAGGAGAGAGCATCAAGCTTGGAGAGACCCTCAACGAGAGCATGGCAAGGTTTCCAGATATCTTTCCGAGAATCCTTGTGGCGATGGTAAAGGTAGGCGAGGAATCGGGGGAGCTTGCCGAGGTGCTCCTCAAGACTGCCGAGCTCTATGAGATTGAGCTCACTTCAACAATGGAAAGCTTTACAAAGCTCATAGAGCCTCTTGCCATATCAGCCCTCGGGTTGATAGTGGGATTTATTCTGCTCTCCTTTTTCATTCCCATCTACTCATCTCTCAGCAGACTGTGAGCTCCTGAGGAGCGACGTGGTGCCGAGCAGTATCCTTATCCTTACCCGCTTCACTGGATCGAGGTCTTCGCGCTTCTCTATATCGCTGAGATACTCTTTGAAAGCTTCCATCTTGGGATTCTGGGCAAGCATCCTGACCTTGTGCGGGATCTCTTCTTCTCCTTCGACGAAGTTCTTCATGATAAGCTTGTACGCCTGTTCGGCCCCTATGGCGGCGCAGGAGGCAACGGCCATCGCCCTTACCTCATCGTTATGGTGAGAGAGGAGTCGCTCGAGAACCTCGAGAGCATAATATCCCCCAATCTCTCCGAGAACCTCCGTCGCACTGAGATACTCTCTCATCCTTACCGTGATGGGCACCCCCACGAACTGCTCCCTCAAGGCCCCTGTTCCATACCAGTCCAGCACAGATTTATCTCTCCGCCTGAGGTCTTCAAAATCTTCCCATGGGAGGGTAAGAGCCGGAAGAATGCCTGTTGAGACGGCCCGCCTCTCTTCGGGAGAAAATGCCTTCAGAGAAAGCTCTCCCTTGTCAAAGGCCACTATCTCCCGGGGGTCCAGATCCCCCTCCTCATCGAGGTACGCCACTATATCTTCAACTCTTTCAGGATCCTTCAATTTCACGATGGCAAGGAGCGCCCATATGCGGTCAAAGCCCCCCGATGAGGCAATGAGGTCCATGAAGCGCGGTATGGACCTCTTGGACATCATTCCCGCCAGGACCCTGCAGCTTTCAGCTCTCACCACCATTGAGGAATCTGACATAAGCTGATAGAGCGTCTCCCCTACCACGGATTCCTCGTAAATACCAAGAATTCCGGGCAGTGCCTCACGGACGTGCCTGTCAGGATCATGGACCAGGGAGAAAATCGGCTGAAGAATATCGCGGTTTCTCATTCTGCCCAGGGCTCTCGCCGCTTCAAGCCTCACGACAGGGTGGGGGTCCTTGAGAGCCGGTATGAGAGCCTCCTGCCCCTTGGGAGTGGCAATGTTCCCAAGGCCGCGGACTGCCCACCTCCTCACCTGCCAATGCTCCTCCCTGAGGCACTTGAGGAAAGGCTTCTCAGCCGCAAGCACCCCCAGCAGGGCAAGCCTTCTGAGGGCCTCCTCCCTGATGGCCCTGTCCTCGGAGAGCACAAAATTGAGGAGGGAATCTTCAATGCGATCACCAAAGCGGTCAAGGGCAAAATCCACGGCCTTCTGAATCTCATGATCATTGATGCCGAATTTTATCCGGAAAAGAAGAGGCACGATCTCCTCCTCACCTATATCTCCCAGGGCATGAATCACTGCTGCCGCTACTTTCCGGTCTCTGTCATTCATCATTTCCCTGAGGATATTGAAAGCCCTGTTTTCCTTCATTCTTCCCAGAAGCCGCGCTGACGCCGCAAGGCGAAGCCTCCTCACCGCTTCCTCATCGGCTCCGTCAACACGGGGAGGGCGCATGAGGTGCGAATCACCCTCAAAATCATTAAAAATCTTGGCGGCAAGATCAAGCTCATCATCCCTCTCGCCGGCAGCATCGTCAGGAAAGACTTTTTCCCTCAGGATTTCAATAAGGGCTCCCGATGAGCGGGGATCGCCGAGGAGGGCCAGACCGAAGGCCGCGACCCTCTGGACGGAAAAGGCTTCGTCGGAGAGCGCTCTTGCAAAAATTTCCCTGGCCTGGGTTGCACCGAGGAGCGCAAGCGCCATAATGGCGAACCTGCGGACCGTCACGCTGTCTTTCCGTGACAGCTGTGAGAGGGAATCAAGTATCCTGATGTCGGGATAGGAAAAGAGAGCGTTCTTCACATAGGCGATTCCGACGGGAAGGGCGGGATCATCGCTGGGAAGACGCTCTATAAGCTTCACAAGGGGGACAATCACAGAAGAGGGCTTCAAGTCCGTATCCGGCAGCGCCTCTATGGCTTTCTTCCTGATGGCGGGCTCTTCGTGATCCAGGGCTCTCAGAATAATACGGGAGGCGACGGGAAGCTTGATTTTTCCCATGGAGCCTATTATCTCGGCACAGAGCGCCTTGTCCTCTCCTTTTTTCAGTATCTCGGAGAAGAGGGTGATGCTGCCCTCGGGCTCAAGAACGCTGAGTGTCTCAACGGCTTCCTTCCTCAGCACAAAGGGCTGCTTGCTGTCATTGAGAAAAGCCGTGACTATGCCCACCGGGCGCTTTCCCAGCTCCAGGAGAGCCTTTTTGTTCACGCGAAAAAGGGAGCCGATGGCACAGAAGACCACCCTGGGATCCCTGTCATCGATAAGCTCTTTCAGCCTTTCGACAATAACGTCTTCCCCACCGTATTCTCCCAGCATCTTGATCGCCTTGAGACGGAGCACCAGGTCATTTCCCCCGGTAATGGCAAGAAAAAAGGAAAGGGATTCCTCCCGCCGTTGCTCAAAGAGGGCTTCAAGCACTACCTTTTTCACTTCAGGATTCTTGTCGTGGTGGATGACTCTCTCCAGGGAGGGGCCGAACTTTTCATAGGGGAAGCCCATCAGGGACCGGGCTGCCTGCACCCTCACCTCGTCATAGGGGTCATCAAGCAGTATCACGAGCGATTCAGCTGATTTCAAATCGCTGATCTTGCTGATAATGTATGCCGCTCCGTATCTCACGCGCGGATCGCTGTGCTTGATGAGGGGGATAAGCCATTCCCAGTGGCCTGTGTCTTCCAGCCTGCAGAAGAAGTCCCCGATGCTTTTGAGAACATTCCTGTCTCCCCTCGCGAAAAGCGAAGGGAGGGTGTCATGGATTAACTGGAAACTCCGGAGAGGCCATACCTCTATGAGGTCGGTGAGCGCTTGCCCGGGCGTATTCTTATCCTCAAGAATCATCTTGATGAGCGGCAGTGCTGCATCTTCTTCCATCCTTGCCAGCAGCATTGCTGAATTAATCCGGAGTTTCATGTCCCTTGAGGGGAGATTTTTCATGAGGAGGGCCGTCACCTCCGGGGATTGATGGGCAAGCAGATAGCCGGCCACACCCTCCCGCACCTGAGGATCCCCGTCATTAATCAAGCTTATATGGGCGGTCATCACATCGTCGCGATCAATCCTGGCAAGCACTTCAAGAGCCTTCTTTTTCACTGCCAGGGACTTGCTGCCAAGACCTTTAATGAGACCTTCTACGACAGAATCAGCCTTTTCGAGAAGGCTGAGGCCGATGAGGGCCTGCACGGCTATCTTCTCATCGGGCTCATCAATGAGGGCAATAAGAAGCTTTATCGCCGATTCGTCTTTCTCTCTCCTCGCAATGGTAAAGTAGCTGAAGGCTCTCTGGTCATCCTTTTCGCTCATTATCCCGAAGACGGTTCTCTTTGTTTCCCTCTCCGTCTCTTCAAGGTGCTTTTCAATGATGGCATCTGTGGACTGCGACTTTTTTTTCTTCTCCACCCTGGTTTCCAGGACTTCCTTGCGTGCCTCGTCATCACCCAGGTTGGAGAGCGTCACGGCGAGAATGTTGCGGGCATCGCCCTGGGTGATATGAAATGCCTCCTTTATCGGGCCGACGATATCTTCGGCACCCATGGCAACAAGTGACTGAGCCGCTTTCACCCTTATCCATGGGTCATCCGCCTCGAGAAGCGAAAGAAGGGGGGCACGGGCGTCAGCAACCTTGAGGGTTCCCAGCACCTCGCAGGCAAGTTCCTTGACAGGCATGCTCTCGTCACTGAGGGCAGCCTTGATGAGCGGCTCAGGATCAGGAACTTCACCCAGTGCCAGCAATGATTGGAGTGCCTTCAGGCGGAGCTCATAATTCGCATCTGCAAGGGCCTCAATACAGCCTGCAGCGGTATTGAAATCATAGCCCCCTCCTGTAAAGCCTTCAATAAGCGATTTGAACCAGCCTTTCTTTTTCAAAGAGATCCACTTCCCTCACGGAGCAAGAAACTCACCTCTTCCCCTCTGCTTCCGGACCCTTGAAAAAGGGCACGCTTTTTTTCGAGGAATACTCTGAGAGCTTGCGCTGAAAGTCTCTGCCGTCGTATTGATCTTCCCATAACAGGGGCTTGAAGATCACCTTCCCGCACCCTTCGACCTTCATGGCCGCGATGCAGTAACTGTCGCTTTTCATTATCTTGAGAAAGGGCGTGACTCCCTCTCCGTCCCTGACGGCACTGAACCTGTTCTTCTCCACTTCAAGCACGAAGGTCACCACCTTCCTTATCCCCATGGTGACGGTGCCGGTGGCCTGGGCCTCGCATCCGACGGCGATCCCGGAAAAATTCTTTTCCGAACCATATTCCGCTTCCATTTTCTTGTAGGGGAAGTCCTTCGCCTCGAAGGGATCGGCCTTCATCCCGAAATAGGAGGCAAGCCGGGAGTCATAGAACCAGAGTGTCCCCCCAAGAGAGACCCAGTTCATAAGGATTTTCGCCTTCTTTTCGTCAAAGAGCTCCGGTTTCACCTGGACCACGACGCAGCTTTTCTCCCCGGCGGCCTTGAGCATTTTTTCAAACTGGCCCACATTGGCTGAAGTGAGGATGAGGGGTGAAAAGGAGGCACACCAGCAGGGAGAGGCGCACACCATGAGAACCATGAGAAAGACAACGGCAGCCACAGTCGAAGGGATACCTCTTGCCATGGTGCATCTCCATTCCTTCAGCGGCAGGCGGTACAAGGCTTTCACCCTCCTCTTGATTCCTCATCATGTTTCCATCTTGGCACAAAAGATACCTTTTCAATTTACAAATATTTTACAGGATATATTCAATTTCACGGATTTTTCATTAATTTTTCAGCAATAATTCATCGCCGCAGGTGATAGAGAAGATGAAAGAAACACTGAAGGAAGGACGGTGAACATAGATACCAGGAACTCAGGTAAGGAGGTGAAAATCACCATCACCGTGCGGGGAAGCCCGCACAAAAAAAAGAATATCATCCCTTGGCAAATTCCCCAATGAATAATCGAAAAACCGGCTTCAGGGCCGGTTTTTCGATTGATACGGGGACACTTGTTACCTTTGTTAACAAATCTCCTATAAAAGTTAACATAGATTTTACATTTCACCCCCTTTACCATACTAGAAAATGAAGTGATACATGCATTAAGCGAGATCTGTCAACAAGGAGGAGTAAAAAAATGATTGCGAAGCCTTATTATCCCCAGCTTCCCCCGGGTGCCTACTATCCCCCCATGCCAGGATTCCCCGGCGGGGGAGGTTATTATCCCGGCATGCCTCAGTATCCGCCCCAGTACTGGAACCCCTGGCAGAGCTTTACCACGTGGAACCAGAATATGCCCGACGCTAACGTGGGCCAGCACAATCATCTCTGGTTCAAACAGGACACCAAGGGCTACGGCCTCGATCTCAACGGAGACGGCAGGTATCAGAAAGGTCAGGATGGCGTCATCGCTTTTGATTCAAACCACGACGGGAAATTCTCCACCAAGGAGATTGAAAAGAGCAACCAGATGATGAAAGCCTTCGGCGGCGACTACGACCTGAACGGCGACGGAAAGGTGAGCTTTTTCGAGAGAATCAAGGCCAAGGGCTATGAGAAAAAGATGAAAAAATTTGACAAGAACGGCGACGGAAAACTCAGCGCCGAAGAGCTTGACAAGGCCGGGGCCCGCGTGGGAGTTGACTCGAACCAGGACGGAAAGTTTGATAAGAACGAGACCCACAGCGTTTATAACTTCCCCTCAGGCTGGTTCGGCAGGGGAAGCATTGACTATGTCGATCCCAGGAACAATTACACCCAGATGCAACAGCAGAGGCCCTGGTACCCGCCTTACTACGGCTGCAACACGAACTACGGTGGCGGTTACGGCGGCGGCTACGGCGGCGGTTACGGCGGCGGTTACGGCGGCGGCTACGGCGGATATGGAGGCTACGGCGCCTATGCTTACGCTCAGGCATAACTCATAAGGAAAAGAGCAGCAAAGAAGAGGCTTACGCCTCTTCTTTTTTTTCCCCGCAGGACCCATGGAGCATTACTGTGCCTTCATCACCGTCAATAGTAAGAATATCGCCGGTCTTTACATGAGAGACAAGGAAAGTCATACCGCTCACGGCGGGGATTTTGAATTCACGGGCCAGGATGGCGCCATGGGAAAGAGGCCCTCCCGTTCCGGTGATAAAGCCCGACGCAAGGGGGAAAAGCGCGGCCCAGAGGGGATCGCTTCTTGGCACCACGAGAATCTCCCCTCCCTGGAAAGTTTCCATGGAAAAGGAGTCATCCATAACTCTGCAGGGCGCCGTTACACGCCCCCGGGAAAGCGAGATTCCTTTAAGAGATTCACCGGAAAAAAGCGGCGCCCCTTGCGAGCGGTGGATTCTGGGCACGAGCCCTTCAAACTCGTCGGGAAGCCCCATGGTCTGGAGCCGCTTTCTCTCCTCCATTACATGCCGATAATGGGCCTGCCATAAGGCGGCATGGGAGTGTGCTCCCTTTACACTCCCAAATTCATCGAGAGTGAGAAAGAATATGCCTTCCTCCAGGTCTTCAGGAAAACCCTGCCTGATGAGCATGCGGGCCCCCTGCCGCATGAGGGTCCTCAGGAGTGCCGCGGCAACCATGGTGTACCGCCTCTGCTCTTCTCTCTCCCTGGAGAGAAAGAGGAGCCATTCAAGAAGGTCCTCCCCGCAGCTCTGCCCTGCCGCCAAGCGAAGAAGAGCCCTGAGCTCCGAGAGGCTCTGCCGTGCTTTCTCACGGCACGCCTCTCTTCTCTTCGCGGCTTTTCGCCGCCCCTCCAATGCACTGCTCCTCATGAGAGCCAGGAAAAGCCCGTCATTTTCCCCGAGCCTGCCGTGCTGAAGCTCAAGAGGCCTGTCAGACCAGTAGCGATAGGTATGCCTGAAACGGTGCACCCCGGGATGGGAGAGAAGAGCTGCCTGCTCATTCACGGCGCAGGGCTGTGAAAATCCGGAAGCAAGCTCACCGGCAAGGAGGGCAAGATCATCGAAAAGCGCTTCTTCAAAAGAACTTCCGGGGCCCGGGGCGAGGGCCTCCTCAAGCGTGTCAAGCGATGAAGCTCCTCCCCCGGGAAGGAGCCGGGCAAGAGATTCGCGTAAATACCCGTAAAGGTGCGTGATAAAGAGGGCAGGGTCATTGCGGCATATGAGCTCACGGGCTTCACGGAGAAGCTCCCAGGGATCACCCCCCCCTTCTTCGCCCCGCAGGGCCAGGCTCTCCATCTTTGCCCTGTAATCCCAGAGCCTGCCCTGCAGAGTTCTCAGCATCGAAAAGGCTGCCGCCATATGACGGGCCCGCCCCTGCTCTGAAGCTGCCTGCTCCATGACGGCACTCTCAATGCACGTGCTCAGGTAAAGCTTGCCGCCGAACTCTCTCACCAGGGGGAGGGCGGGAAGCCTTATTCCAAGCTCCCGGTATAGCGCTCCCATCCTCCCTCCGATATATTCCCTGTAAAAATCAGAAGCAAAAGGGGTAAGGAACTCGGGCACCACGTCCACCAGGGGATCATGGACCCAGCGGCACCCCGGGGATGAGGAAAGGGGACGGGACTGGAAGATCCAGAGGGTGCCGTCATAGCCCCATTCTATATCCTGGGGCCAGCCGAAAAGCCTCTCAAGAGATCTCCCCGTCCCGGCAAGCGATTCAACAAGCTCACCGGGGAGCTCAAGCTTCCCTCTTCTTTCAACCGGGCAAGTCCCCGGGGGCGCCTGCGCTCTCAAAAGATATTCCGTGGGGGTTACGCTTCCCTCGGCTATGAGCCTTCCGTGACCCTCATGGGCATTGATCACCATTTCATGGTCACCGCTCAATGGATTTACCGTGAAGAGCACCCCGGAAAGAGCGGGGCTGATTTCTTTCTGCACCACTATCGCCATTGAAGCGCTCATGGGAGGGATATGGTGGACCTCCCGGTACACAAAAGCTTCATGGGACCAGAGCGATGCCCACACATGCCGTATGGCATCCTCCAGTTCCCCGGGAGAAGAGACGGGGCTTACCGTAGTGAAAACCCCTGCGAAGGAGGCAAGGGTCCCGTCTTCATCGGATCCCGAAGAGCGCACGATGAAAGGACCTTCAAGAAGGGAGAAAAGCTCGGTGATATCAGCGGCGATACCAGGAGGCACAGGGCTCCCCCTGATGGAGTCACGAAGAGCGCCAAGGCGGCGCCGCTGCTCCCCGGTAGGAAGAAGATAAAGCTCATGCGCTGCCACCAGGGGATCCATGAATTCCTTCCCTGCCGTGGAGGGAAGGCAGTATCCCCGGGGCACGGGAAACCCCTTCCTGTAGAGAAGGGCCAGCGTGTACCCTTTATTCCCAAGGGTGCTCCCATGGGACTGCCGCACCTGCTCGAAGGGAAGAAAGTGTTTCATAAGGAGATCATCCCATGGGAGAGAAACCATGTCAATGGGTCGCCGTGACTTTTTCACCTCCCGGCGGGGCACTCCCGCAAAAAGGGGAAAAATAACCGGTGGGGAATACTATGGAAAGAATCATAGGGGCCACACTAAAAATACCGCGAAGGGAGTTTCACCTGTGACACAGGAAGAGAAAAAAACCTATATTTTCGGCATCAATTCAGCCTATCACGAATCATCGGCATGCCTTCTTGAGAACGGCAGGATCATTGCCTGTGCAGAGGAGGAAAGGTTCAACAGGAAAAAGCATGGGAAAAAAGCTCTCACCAGCAATCCCGACGAGCTGCCCGTGAAGGCCATGGAGTTCTGTCTCCGCTATGGGAGGATTACATGGAACGATATTGACCATATAGGGTTCTCTCTCGATCCTGAGGAGCGGTTCCGCAGGAATACCGCCCATGTGCATCCCTACAGGATTGCCACGATGGACTTCGGGAGCAGGGAGGGAGAGGAGCTTTACTTCCACAAGCTTAAGCAGGTGCCCGGCAAGCTCTCGGCGATTGCAGGAAGGGATATCAGGAGTATTTTCCGCTTCATTCCCCACCATATCTGCCATGCAGGGAGCGCCTTTTATATGTCTCCCTTTGACAAGGCCAACATTCTTGCCGTGGACGGAATAGGGGAATTCGCCTCCACATGGCTCGGCTTCGGGAAAGGGAACCAGCTCGAAAGGATAAAGGAGGTTGACTACCCGTCTTCGCTGGGGTTCCTCTGGGAAAAATTCTCCAAGTATTTCGGCTTCTCCGAATACGATGCCTGCAAGGTGATGGGCCTCGCCACGTCGGCTGAAATGTACCTCCCGAAATATATCGTCGAGACCTTCGAGGAGATCGTGAAGATCCTGCCCGACGGGGGCTTTGAAATCGACGATACCATCATGAAGTTCAGGAACGAGGATTATTCCGAGCTTGCGAAGAGGTTCTTCAAGGAGCGCCGTGACAAGGCCATAGATCCCACGGCGACCATACAGGAGATGATGATAGCAAGAGCCCTCCAGAAAAGGACCGAGGAAGTGATTCTTCACATGGTGGACTATCTCGTCTCAAAGACCAAATGCCTCAACCTCTGCATGGCAGGGGGCGTCGCCCTCAATTCAGTGGCCAATGCGAAAATCCAGAAAAAATACCCGAAAATGAACATCTTTATCCAGCCCGCCGCCCATGATGCCGGCACGGCCGTGGGCGCCGCCTATTACCTCTGGAACATGGTCCTTGGCAACCCCAAGGTGGACGAGCAGATCCTTGTCGCGCCCTACTATGGCCCCCAGTTCACCAGGGAGCAGATATTGGCCGTCATCGAGGATTACCGGCTCAAGCACAGGGAATATGAGAACTTCGACGAGCTCACTGAAAAAACGGCCACCCTTTTGAAAGACGGGAAAATCATCGGCTGGTTCCAGGGAAGGCTCGAGATAGGCCCCAGGGCCCTGGGGAACAGGAGCCTCATTGCCAACCCCACCGACGGGAGGATCAAGGAGAAAATCAATGCCATGGGCATCAAGAACAGGGAGGAATTCAGGCCTTTCGCCCCGAGCATCTTGGAAGAGCACGCAGGTGAGTGGGTTGACTGCCTCTACCCCTCGCCATACATGCTCATGATTTTTGACGTGCGGCCCGAGAAGCTGGGTTTGATTGATGCCGTGACCCATACCGACCGGACAAGCCGTATCCAGTCGGTGAGCGAGCGGCAGAATCCCCGTTACTACAAGCTTATCAAGAAATTTTATGAGATCACGGGTCTCCCACTTATCCTGAATACCTCTTTCAACTCCCAGGAGCCCATAGTGGCAACTCCGGAAGATGCCGTGCGCACGTTCCTCAACACCCGGTTCGATGTACTTGTGATGGGAAACTTCATCTGCGAACGCTAGGAGCGCACCGGAATGGATCTCAAGACGCCGGCATTTGTTCATATAGCGCCCACAAGAATAGAGGGGAAAAAGGGAAAGCGCCTCATGGTGATCCTGAGAACCAGGGGCTGCAGCCATGCCCTCGGAAGCAGCGGCGGATGCGCTTTCTGCGGTTTCAAGGAGCTCTCGACGAAAGGGATGCCTGTTCCCGGGCTTGATATCATCACCCAGTTTGAAAAGGCCCTCTTCCTTCATTATACGCTCAATGAGGATATCGCCGAGATCGACATCTACAACTCAGGCTCCTTTCTCAACAGGATCGAGATACCTCCCCCTGTGGGAGAGCATATCTTTTCCAAGATATCGGAGCATCCCCACATAAGAAAGATATTGATAGAATCAAGGCCTGAATACATCGTCTCTGAAAAGAGCCAGCTTGGGAAGCTCAAGGGCCTCCTTGGCGACAAGATGCTTGAGGTGGGCATCGGCCTGGAGACAAAGCGGGATGACCTGAGGCTGGAAGTCCTCAAGAAGGGCTTCACGCTGGAACAGTTCAACGAGGCGGCGGCAGTACTCGCGCCCCTGGGGATCCATCTTCTTGCCTATGTGCTCCTCAAGCCGCCGGGACTCAGCGAGGGGGAGGCAGTCCGTGATGCCATTGATTCCATCTATTACCTCAATGATCTCGGGAAGTCCCTCGGGATTCAGGTAAAGGTGGCCCTCCAGCCCACCTTTGTGCCCCAGAATACCCCCCTGGAAGAGCTCTATTTCAAGGGCCTCTTCACCCCGCCGAAGCTGTGGAGCGTCATCGAAGTGCTGAGAGCCACTTTCTCCCTCCCCGTGGAGATAGAGGTGGGCCTCAGTGATGAAGGGCTTGCCGCGGGCAGGACTGCGGAAAACTGCGAGCTCTGCAACGAACAAGCCAGGGAGCTTGTCAGGGAGTTCAATGCCACCCAGGACAGGAAGGTCCTTTCTGTTTTCAGCTGCCCCTGCAAAATAAAATGGAAGGAACTGATGAGAGCAGGATAGAGAGCAGGGCCCTCCCGCACGGGTATCACAGGAATAATTAATTATATGGCGAAATAGGTTCAGTGCCTTGCTTGCAGAGAGGCACGGCATGCAGCAGACTGCCTCCCGGGGAGGCATATAATAAAGAAACGAGGTGATTCCACTTGTGGAAAAGACTTAACAAGATTTTCAAGGGTTTCCTGAGCCTCTTCATCAAAGGTATTGAGAGCTCAAACCCCAAGGCCCTCATTGAAGCTGAAAAGGAGGCCCTGAGGGAGAAAGTCGCCAAGTACAACCAGAACCTGGCCAAGCAGGCCGGCTTTGTGTCCAGGCTCGACCGCCTCATTGCCGAGGGGCAGAAAAAAGAGGCCGACTACATCGCCAAAACACAGGCGAACCTCAAGGCGGGGAACAGGGACATTGCAGGCAAGTACGCCATGGAGCTGAAAACCATAAGGGAGCAGCTCGTAGAGTACCGGTCGCAGCTCAAGTCGGCCAAGGAGGTCTATGAAAATCTCCTGAAGACCAAGGAAGTCACCGTCAGGGATGCAAAGAACAAGATCGACGAGCTCGTGAGAAAGCTCTCCCAGGTGGAGATGAAGGAGGCCGAGGCGGAGCTCCGTGAGATGTCCCAGGCCATGATCGCCGAGATAGGAAGCGACGGCGACACCATGTCGCGGATCCAGGAGCACCTTGACGAGCGCATCGAGGAAGCCACGGGAAGAGCCATGGTGGCCAAGGACTCGGCCGACACCTCTGAAATCTCCATGAAGGAGTCGGAGATGAAAGCCCTTGAGCAGCAGGCTCTCTCAGAGTTTGCCGCAAGCGTGGGAATTGAAATGCCGGGTATGGAGGCACCGCTTGAAGCGCCTGCAGGCACCAAGGCAATGGGTCCCCTGGAGCGTGAGGAAACCATATAACACCTTGAAATATTCGACCCCGGGGCGGGGAAATCACTCTATTATAAAAGGAGGGGCAGCAATATGGCACAGGATAAACAGGAAGGGCTTACTCCCTTCGGAAAGGTAATTGTCTTTTTATTCATCGTGGGCCTCATCGGTGCAGGCGTCTATTTCGGGTTCTTGAAAAAAGGCGGCGGCACGGGAGGAAGCACCGGCCCCTCTCCAGGCAAGACCATCGACATGACCAAGCTCAACATCGAGGCTCCTGACCTGAAGGGCATCACGACCGTCCAGGAATACAAGTACGTCCCCCAGGAAAAGCTCCCCGCAGTCGATCCCAAGGCTATCAGCGGCTACAAGTGGGACAAGAACAGCAAGATCGTGGAGTTCCCCATCAACATCTGGATAGGGTGGCTCCCCATCATCGCGGCGAACCATGGGCACAAGGCCAACAAGGAAAGCATTTTTTACAAGAAGTACGGCTTTCAGATGAACATCACCCTGATCGACGACCCCGTGGCGGCAAGAAACGCTTTCGCCGCCGGGAAAAGCCATATTCTCTGGGGCACCCTCGACATGATGGTCCTCTTCGCCCCCGAGCTGATGAAGGATTCAAGGACGGCGCCGCGCATCTACCAGCAGATTGACTGGTCCAACGGCGGCGACGGCATCGTCGTAAGGGACAGGATAAAGAGCGTCCAGGATCTGAGGGGCAAGACCGTGGTCTATGCCCAGAACTCGCCGAGCCAGTATTACATCAACAGCCTCCTCATAAGCGCCGGGATCCAGCCTTCCGAGGTGAAGCACAAGTACACCAACACCGCCTTTGAAGCGGCAGCCGCCTTCGTGGCCTCAACGGGCAAGTCCGATCAGATTGACGCCGTCGTCTCGTGGGCCCCCGATATTTACAACATCCCCGAGAAGGTGAAGGGCACCAAGATTCTCTCCACGACCGCCGACGCCAACAAGCTCATTGCCGACGTATGGGCGGTCCGCGCAGACTTCGCCAAGGATCACCCCGACATCATCAAGGGCATCGTGGCAGGGATTTTTGAAGGAATGGACAAGCTCCAGAACGAGAGCTACAGGGTCCAGGCCTGCCAGTGGATGGCCGATCTCTATGGCTTTGACGTAGGCGAGATAAAGAAGATGCTCCAGGACGCCCACTCCACAAACTTCGCCGAAAACAAGGAATTTTTCATGAACGCCAACAACCCCGCCAACTTCGAGAGGACATGGAAGACCATCTGCTTCGTGTACAGGGAGCTGGGCCTTATTGACGCGCCGGTGCAGTTTGACCAGGTGATGGATTTCAGCGTGATGGCTGACATTGAAAAGGATGGCACCTTCGCCCACCAGAAAGACAGCTACAAGACAGTCTTCGCGCCCACCTCCTTCTCGAAGGTCCAGGCCGAGGCGCCAATTCTCACGCAGACCATCAGGATAAACTTCTATCCCAATTCGTCAAACATCTTTGAGCCCCAGCATGATGAGCTCGGCAATGCCCTGGCAAACACCACTTATGATCCCAACTCAAAATCCACCCTTGAGAAGGTAGCCCGCCTCGCCGCGCAGTTTGAAGCGGCCACCATCGCCATCGTGGGCCATACCGACGGGTCACGGAAAGGGCAGGTGCCTGACGAGGCCGTGAAAAAGCTCTCCATGGCCAGGGCCAACTCGGTGAAAAAGGAGCTCGTGGAGAAATACAAGTTCGATCCCAACAAGTTTGTCGTCGAGGGAGCGGGCTGGGACAAGCCCTTTGATCCCGGCGACCCCGAAAACCATGCGAAAAACAGGAGAGTGGAAATCTCCGTGTACCAGCCCGAGGCAAAATAATATTCCGTACCAGCGCGCCCTGCCTGCCATGGGGACATGGCAGGCAGGGACTTCTGCTTTACGCAAGAAAGCTGACGTGGAGCGCACCATGTGCGCTCTTGTGATAGCAAGCCGCCGAAGGGAGGCTCCAAAGTTTTGAAGCTGCCTGCTTTTTTTAAAAAAGAGACCAAGGTAAAAAAAATCAAGCCCGTGCGGGAAAAGCCTGCAAGGGAAAAGCCTGAAAAAAAACAGGAAGAGGCTCCTCCCAGGCAGCGGAAAGCCTTTCAATTGGCGAAGTTCACCGGGAGCATCTTTGCCATCAGGGAGGATGTATCGCCTTTTACGGCCTTTCTCCTTTCAATGATCCCCATTGTGCTCCTGGTGATAATCTGGACCCTGGTGACATGGGGGCCCGTGGAGCAGAGGGTCATTTCCTCAATCATCATGCCGAGCCCCAAGGAATTCGTACAGGCCATCCCGAAGATCCTGACCCCTGAGAAACGGCTCGGCGCCGGTATTCTGGTGAGCCTTGCAAGGATCACGGGCGGGTTCCTCATCGCCACGGCTCTCGCGTTGCCTCTTGGCGTGCTGATGGGCTCCTTTTCGAAATTCAGGGCGGCCTTTGCCCCTATCATGATCGTGGGCTCATACATCCCCATCCCTACCCTCGTGCCCCTCACCCTTGTATGGTTCGGCATGGAGGAAAAACAGAAAGTGGGGTTTCTTGCCATCGCCACCTTTGTGTTCCTGCTGCCGGCTTTTGTAAAGGCCATCTCCGATGTTGACGATGTCTTCCTGAACACTGGCTATACCCTCGGGGCGAACAAGTGGCACATTGTCTCGAAGATACTTTTTCCCATCGCGCTCCCCGAGATTTACAACTCACTGCGCCTGGGCTTCGGCGTGGGATTCACCTGGATCATCATGGCCGAGATGATCGGCGCCGAGAGCGGCCTGGGATTCATCCTGAAAAACGCCCAGTCACGGGGAGCCGACAGCTCTATTGTCTATCTCGTGCTCACCGTCATAGTGCTTATCGCCTTCCTGATAGACAAGCTCTGGGAGCTGGGCTACCGGGCACTCTTCAGGTACAAGGAGGCGCGCTGATGAGCACTCTCCAGATAACTGAAAACCCCGTCATTGCAAAAACCACCGACATACCGGCCGTGGTGACCTTCAGGAACGTGTCCAAGACCTTTTTCAAGGGGACTCCCCGGGAGTTCACCGCCATAGAGAATGTCAACTTCGAAGTCGATGACATCCCTGGCAAAGGGGAGTTCATAGCCCTTATAGGCCCGAGCGGGTGCGGAAAATCAACTGTCCTCAACATCATCGCGGGCCTGGGACCCCACTTTCCCCCCACGACAGGGGAGGCGTACGTGCGAAACAGCCCCATCATGGGCCCCGGCAAGGACAGGGGGATGATTTTCCAGAAATACAGCTCCTTCCCCCAGAGGACCGTCCTCTCCAATGTCACCTTCGGTATCGAGCTCATGAGCCGGGAGGACCAGAAAGAGCTCATCGGCGCCGAGCCCACGAGGCAGAACATGGAAGAGTATGCCATGCGGTGGATCCACCGCGTGCGTCTTGACGGGAACGAGCAGAAATTTCCCCACCAGCTCTCAGGCGGCATGCAGCAGCGCGTGGCCATCGCAAGGACTCTGGCTCTCAAGCCGCGGATAATACTCATGGACGAGCCCTTCAGCGCCCTTGACGAGCCCACACGCCTCGTGATGCAGGATCTCATCCTGGAGCTCTGGCGGGAAGTGGAAGCCACCGTGTTCATCATAAGCCACAGTATTGCCGAGGCCGTGTACCTCGGCGACAGGATATGGATTTTCACCAACTCGCCGGGAACGATTGCGATGGAAATAAGGAACCTCCCCCAGATGCAGGCCGGGGCTCTTATGGAGCAGGAAAAGGCCGAGTTCAAGGAAAATGTGATGATTGTCACCGAGGCATTCCAGAAGTTCAACGAGTTTAACGATTAAGAGGGAAGAGTATGGCTAGAGAGAATCTCACCTGGAGCGACTACGTCAAGGAAGCCTTCAACCTGAGGGTGAAGGTGCCTGCCATGGGAAAGGTGCCCGTCAACTGGGTCGCCCTGGGAGGCTTAGCGGCGGCAGGTGTTTTCGTCGGGTGGCCGATGCTTCTCATCGGCGCCGGAGCGGAGCTGGGCTACCTCTATATGCTGAGCACCAACCCGCGCTTCCAGAAAGTCATCCAGGGGAAGGAGCTCCTTAAGAAGCGCGAGCAATGGGAGCAGAAAAAGACCAGGATCTTCAACCGCCTTTCCCAGGGAGCCCGGGCGCGCTACCAGGACCTCGAGAGAAAGTGCCAGAACGTGGTGAGCATCTACGAGACGGCCTCTATTGAGACAGGCCACCTGGACACCTCGCGCCTTGCAATCCTCAACCAGCTCCTCTGGCTTGCCCTGCGCCTGCTGCTGTCAAGGGAAGTCATCATCAAGAACATCAAGAACGAGTCAAGGGACAACCTTCAGAAAAAGATAGACAACATGGAAAAAAACATGCAGAACGAGAGCAACGAGCGCATAAAGAAGACCCTTGAGTCCACCATTGAGACCATGAAGAAAAGGCTCGGCAACATCACCTCTGCCGACGAGAAGATAAAGACCATCGACCTTGAGCTGCTGCGCATCGAGGAGCAGCTTGAGCTGCTCCAGAACGTGGCCGCCATTGACGGCCAGTCAGGAACCCTCTCTGACAAGATAGACAGCACCGTCACCTCGATCAATGAAACCGACGAGTGGATGAAGACCAATGCCGAGCTTTTCGGTCCCATCGAGGAGGAGCTTGCCGGCCCCCCTGACGGCATCATCGAGAGCCTCAAGAGCACTGATACTACTACCACGTAAGGCTTCGGGAAAGGATAGAGAGCCATGAGCACCCTTGTACACTGGGCGAAAAAAATGCGCGAGATCTTCCTGGGAGGCACCACGAGCCAGTTTATCCTCTACGGGAATGTCTTTGACCTGGTGCCCTCGAGGAAGGACAAGGACGACATGGAGTTTGTCTCACTCCGCCATTACCTGGAAGAGACGCTCTTTGCCCCCTTCGAGGTGGTCATCTTCTACGACCGTGGCAAGGGGGTCCGGGTGAAAAAAGGGATGGAGGAGTTTCAGAAATACCTCTCCATCTACGACAGCTTCAACCAGACCAACTATGCCACCTTCCCGGGGCAGATCCCCAGGGATCCCAAGCGGGCCCTCGAGCTCATGGACCGCTTCATCCAGGTGGGCCTCCAGCGCATCCAGTTTGTCAATGCCGCCAGGGAGGCCCCCGAGAAAAGCGAAAAAAAGAGCGTGCCCAATCCCCTCAAAATAGCCGTCGTCATAGACTACGCCCAGTATGTGGCGCCAAGAGGGGATCTCATGCAGCTCCTGGGCGACACGAGCGAGATCCTTATAAAAATCCTGGACTGGGGAAGTGACCCCTCGATAATGGGCGCCAATATCGTCACATGCCTCATCTCGGAGAACCTGAACGACCTCAACAAGCTCATCGTGGAGAGCCCTTACAACGCAAAGCTGAAGATTTCCATGCCCGGCGATGAGGAAATCACCGAGTACGTGGAGTCACTGAAGAAGCATTTCCCCGAGTTTCCCCAGTACTGCAAGGTGCCCAATGAGGCCCTGTCCCAGAAGCTCCTGGGCCTCACGAGGGTAGGCATAAGATCCCTCGTGTCGCTGGCAGTGAACAACAAGCACGAGATAACCCCGGAGTTCCTGTCAAAGAACAAGAAGGAGATGATAGAAAAGGAATGCAATGAGCTGCTCGAGTTTATCGAGTCCCCCTATACCCTTGATATGGTGGCCGGGCACAGGGAGGCGAAAAACTGGCTCCGTGAAGATGCCCAGCTCATCAAGACCGGAAAAACACGCTCCGTGCCCATGGGATACCTCTTCACGGGAGGGATAGGCACGGGAAAGACCTACCTTGCCACGTGCTGGGCAGGCGACCTGGGCATTCCCTTCGTGAAGTTCAAGAACTTCCGCGACAAGTGGCAGGGCGCCACCGAGGGCAACCTGGAGAAAATCTTCAATGTCCTCGATGCCCTGGGGCAGGTGGTGGTCTTCATCGACGAGGCCGACCAGGCCACGGGAAAGCGCGACTCGGGAGGCGGCGACGCCGGCGTCTCGGGGCGCGTGTATTCCATGCTTGCCCAGAAGATGAGCGATACGCGAAACCGCGGAAAGATCATATGGATCCTCGCCACGTCGAGGCCCGATCTCCTGGAGGTGGACCTGAAGCGCCAGGGGCGCCTTGATGTCCATATTCCTCTCTTCGCGCCGCAGGATGACGGGGAGCGCAACGAGCTCTTCAAGGTGGTGGCCAAGAAGCTCGGCGTGGAACTAAGCGAGGACAGGCTTCCCAGGCTTCCCCCGGGAGTCGAGCTGGGTGGGAACGAGATGGAGGCCCTCCTGGTGAGGGCCAACAGGGTTTACGACCTCCAGAAGGAGGGCGAGGAGAAGAAGCCCCTCGATGAGATCGTCGCTCTGATAGGCAAAGATTTCCGCCCTTCCCCCCACACGAAGGCCCTGGAATACATGGATCTCGTGGCGGTGAAGGAATGCACCGACAGCCGGTTCCTCCCGGCAAAATACCGGAAAACCCCCAACGAGGAGATTGATGCAAGGCTCATGGAGCTCAAGCGGCAGATTCACTGACGCTCATTATACTTTCAAGCAGAATGATGCCGAAAGCCTCGCTCTGGAGTAGAATTTAAAGGAGATATGACCATGAAGAAAGACAATCCCTTCATCACCCTGCTGAAGAAAGCCCACATCATCGCCGGAGAGATAGAAGGCGAGGAAAATATCAAGAACACCGCAGCGCCCTCCAAGCAGGAGGCCAAGAAGGTGAAGGTCACGTCAACTAGGGTGGTGACCTTCGATGACCTCAAGAAACAGTCAAAAAAGCTCAAGGTGGACAGCTTCGAGGAGCTTGTCCCCGAAGGCGACGAGACGACCTACCGGTTTGAGACAATCTTCGAGAAGGCCAACATCCAGACTCCCCGACACGGCTGGAACGTCTTCAAGGTGGTAGACTACATGGATACCAATCTCGCCATGGGGGAAAACAACGCGAAAATGGCCCTCCTGGGGGCAATGAAAGTGGACAAGGCCAAGCCCGAGGAGCTCCTGGTCAATGCTTTCAACCATGACCAGGCCATGGACAAGTTTGAGCTCTTTCTCTCGAGCAGGATAACAAAGCGCGCCGAGCGCCTCACTGCAGAGAATGCTGAATTGGAAAAGAAGGTGAAGGAGCTCCAGCAGCACATTGAAAAGAACATGAAGCGTATTGACGAGGACCAGAAATACTTTGAGACGTGGAAGCGGGAGAAAGTGGCCTTAGAGGAGCGCATGGCCCGCGCCACCTCATATCTTACCATAAACCAGCAGGCAGTGAGCATAGGCTCTGTCACGGAAAACAAGCAGTAAAATGACACCGCCAAAAAGCGAAAAAATCATAAGGGATCCCATCCATGGCGATATTCCCCTTGATGTGGAGCATGAGATCCCCCTTCTTGACACTCCGGAGATGCAGCGCCTCAGGGGCATAAAACAGCTCGGCACGGCACACCTGGTCTATCCCTCGGCAGTCCACACGCGCTTTGAGCACAGCCTGGGCACATGCTTCGTGGCGCAGCGCATCATCGAGACCATAGAAGGCCAGCAGCGGAAGAGCCTCTTTTCCGATGAGGAAAAGCACGTGGCCCGCGCGGCGGCCCTGCTCCACGACGTGTCCCACATCCCCTTCGGCCACACCTTTGAGGATGAGCGCCAGATTTTTGACCGCCATGACACGCCTGACAGGATTGCCTATTTCCTGAACACGGGCACCGTGGCAAAAGTGCTCCGCGACATGGGCATCTCGGCACAGGTCACCGATGTGCTCCACCGGACGGGGAGCAACCCCGCGCTCTCGGAGATAATAAACGGCACCATATGCGCCGATCTCCTGGACTACCTTGCCCGCGACGGCTATTTCTGCGGAATCTCCCACGGCTATGACCAGCGTATCTTCCGGTATTTCAGGATACAGAACGGCGTGTTCTTCCTTGATGCCCAGAAAGAGGGGATAATCAGGGAAGATGTCCTCTCGGAGATCATCAATCTCCTGAGGCTCCGCTACTTCATGTCGGAAAGGGTCTATTTTCACCACGCCAAGACGGCATCAGGCGCCATGATATCCAAGGCCGTCGAGATAGGAGTCAAGAACGGCCTCACCAAGGGGGACCTCTTCCCCCTGAGAGACGAGGGGCTTCTCTCCCTGCTCTCCATTAAATTCGGGAAGCTGAAGACCATCCAGATGCTCCTGGAGCTTCTCATGACAAGGAAGCTTTACAAGCGGTGCTATATCCTCACGAGGAGGCTCGGACCCCAGAAGCAGCAGGACCTTATAAGCCGTTACCACCGCAACATTCATCTCCGCGAGGAGGCCGAGGATTTTCTCACCAAGAAGCTCCGCCTCAGGGAAGGCGAGCTTATCATCTACTGCCCCTCTTCCGACATGGCCCTCAAGGAGGCCAACGTGATGGTGAAAATCGACTCCTCGCCTCCCAGGATGCTCTCGACGCTCAAGATCCCCGAGATAGAGGTGCTGATGGAAAAGCACCGGGACCTCTGGAAATTCTACGTCTTCATCGCGCCGGGCCTCACGGAGAAAATGAAGATGATCAGCCGGGCCTGCGAGGAGTATTTCTGCGAGTCAAACCATCTGCCGGCCCTGGAGTCAGGCCAGCTCTTCTTCGGCTTCTAGCGGCGTCCCCTTCCCTTCCTCTGCCTGCGGCCCGCAGTCCCGCAGGACTATCCCTCTCTTCCCATAAAGGAGCCAGAGCAGGGCAAGGGTGACCAGGAAGGTGAAGATGCTCCAGAGGCCCGCCATGGGGTGCTGCGAGATTCCAAAGATGACGCCCGCCGCCTGCGGCGTTATCTCCAGCACCTTCAGATAATTTCTCACCAGGATGACGAAAATAAGAATAAAATGAAATCCCACGGCGCTCCAGAGGGATCCTGACAGCAGCACCATGGAGCAGAGGGCGGCATTGAAGCAGAAAAGCGTGACAAAATACATGGCCTTCAAGGCCGGCGACCCCGAGCAGAACATGTGGACTGCCGCGAAAAAAACACCAGTGAAGATGAGGGCATGAGAGCGTGAGACATGCTTGAGGAAGCTCTGGAAAATGACGCCCCTGAAGACAAGCTCCTCGGTAAAGGCCAGGGCCAGGCAGACCAGTGCGTTAAGAGCGATGTGGCCCCAGAAGAAGGCCTTCACCATCTCCGCTGCCACGGCTTTCCCGTCAACAGGCGTCACGGCCCTCATCACCACGAGGGGTACAAAATAGAAGAGAAGCGCCACAGTTCCAAGGGCCACCCCTCTTCCAAAGAGGCGCAGGTCCAGGGACTCTATGCCCACGGCCTTGATAGACCGCCCGGAGACTATGTTCCAGTATTTTATAAAAATGAAAAGGGCCATGAAATAAAGGAGGGCTATATAGACCGTCGAGAGAGGCCCCTCAAGGTGCTGGCCGGTAAAATCCCGCCAGAAGCGGCCCCCTGTGGCCGCCGTGAGAATCCCCCACAGGAGGGCTATCCCTGCGGCAAGGGAGAGCACAAGAAGGAGAAATCCCCGGTATGCCTTCCAGGCACCCGAATCCCTGTGACCATTCATGCCATTTTACGCCTTTGCCGACTCGACGGTCCTGATGATCGCTCTTGTCTCCCTGGCGATCACAAGCTCCTCGTTGGTGGGGATCACAAAGACTTCCACTTTGCCCTTGCCGATACGAAGCTCATTGGCTTCATTCTTATCATCGTCAATATCGATTCCTGCAAAGATGAGATCGGAGAGGATCTTCTGCCTGGCAAGGGGCGAGTGCTCTCCGATGCCGCCTGTAAAGACGACGGCATCGAGGCCTCCCATGGCAAAGGCATAGGCGCCTATATATTTCCTCACGCGGTAGCAGAAGATATCGAAGGCGAGCATGCAGCGCTCGTTGCCCTGAAGGAGTCCCTCTTCAATCTCGCGCATGTCGCTGGTCATCCCGGAGATTCCCTTGAGGCCGCACTTCTTGTTGAGAAATGAATTCATCTCTTCGGTGGTCATTTGCATCTTGTCCATAAGATACAGGGGAATATAGGGATCGATATCCCCGCACCGGGTCCCCATCAGAAGGCCCTCGAGAGGGGTGAAGCCCATGGTGGTGTCGATTGATGTGCCGCCTTTCACGCATGCCATGGAATCGCCGTTTCCCAGGTGGCAGGTCACTATCTTGAGGAACTCAATGGGCTTTTTCATATACTCTGCAGCCTTGTGCGAGACATAGAGATGGGAGGTCCCATGAAAGCCATAGCGCCGTATTCCCATCCTCTTGTAGATGTCATAGGGAATGCCGTAGATATAGGCAACGGGGGGCATCTTCTGGTGGAACGCCGTATCGAATACGCCGGCCTGCACGGAATTGGGAAGCATCTTGGTGGCGGCCTCGATGCCCTTGAGGTTGGGAGGGTTGTGGAGGGGGGCGAACTCGATGCACTCCTCCATCTTTTTTATCACTTCCTTGGTGATAGGCACGGAGCCCGAGAAGGTCTCACCTCCGTGGACCACGCGGTGGCCAACGCCCACAATGGCGCTTTCATCTTTAATCACCCCGTATTTAGGGTGGAGAAGGGTCCTAATCACCCATGAGAGGGCCTCCTCGTGGTCTTTTACCTCTCTGATCTCCCTGTGCTCATCCTTATTGATGGCCTTGTATCTTACTATGGCGTTCGCCGAGCCTATTTCTTCCACAATGCCCTTGGCGATGACTTCTTCATGGGTCATGGCAAAAAGCTGGAATTTCACTGACGAGCTTCCGCAATTCAATACTAGGATTTTCACGACGACTTCCTCCTGTACATAACTTCAGGTGCCACAGGCGGCACCACCCTATTTGTTCTGTGCGAATCCTTCCATTTCCTCTCCAGAGGAGACCCAATCGACACAGATTTTGAAAGCCAGGGAAAGGGCCCCGGCGTTGATATGCCTTTCAGAATCATCGGAGCTGTGCACGCTGAGCGTTGCCCTGTCCCATCCGCCCACGCTGAGCGTCACCGATTCATAGCCCCGGGCTCCCCATACGACATGATCCCAGAGAGCGCCCAGCACGAGGGGAGCACGATGAAGCCTCACTCCCAGGGCCCGTGCCCTGTTCCTTATGAATTTTCCAAGCCTCCGGGCGGTGATGGAGGGAGGGAAGCCATAACTGTCAACGACAAGCAGCTTTTCAGTGCCGCCTACGCCATCGAGATTGACCACGTAAGTCCTCTCCGGCGGAAAGTCCTGCTGCCTCTCTGCAAGGAACCTGAAGGAGCCGCAGAGGCCTATCTCCTCGGCTCCGGTGAAAAGAAAATGAAGTACGGCGCCGCCGGGAGGCTCAAGTGAGAAGTGCCTCGAGAGGGCAAGAAGCACCGCTACTCCCGAGGCATTGTCCATCGCCCCCGGAGACTTGTCCTGAGAGGGATTGAAGAGCATGAGGAGAATCATCACCGCCATGATCGCTCCCGACCCATAGGCAACAACTGCGGGCACGCCGCTGCCCCATCCCGGCAGGAAGACCACAACCAGAGATGCCGCCGAGAGCGCCAGAAGAGCAAAAAGGCCGAGGAAGCTCACTAGAGCCCTTATGAAGCCGGGGAGAAGCTGCGATTTTGAATCATAATGAGCCATGAAAACAAGGTGAGGAGCTTTTGAATCGGGATCACTGCCAAGCTGCCCATGAAGAGTCGCCGATTCCACGGTGCCGAAAAGGGGCACGTTGTAAAGCCTTTCCATCCACGGGTGCCACCGTGAGAAGAATGCCACGGCACCAGCCGTCACGGCGATAAAAACAAGGGAAAGCTGGGGAAAACGGGTAAGGGTTGAGAGTGACAGCGCAAGCCCCCCCCCCCAGAGCGCCACGACGGCTTTGAAAAAGAAAAGAAAGGGGAAACGGGAAACCTGGAAAGAGACTTCCTCCGGGGCCATACCCCAGGAGCGGAGTCTCTCCCTGAGCAGCGACAGGGCCCTTCGCTCTCCTTCGCCTCCAGCAAAGCGTGGAAAGGAAAACTCACTGACATGGGCACGTAATTGAGCTTCGCTCTGAGGCACTGCTTCAGCCATTGGCACACATCACCGCACCGGGCTCCCCGCCGCCTATTTGAAGTCCCTTATGACTTCTATGAGGTGGTCCATGGTGCTTTTCGCAAAGGGATCGATATAGTCCCTCAGTATGCTTTTCACGGTATATTTTCCCGTCGTGATCCTGTGTTCCTTCGCATACTCCTCAATGGTCTCGTTCTGCAGAAGCTCCCCTGTGGGAATCCGGTATTTCACCTCGATGAAGTTCTTGTTCTCTTTCCCTTTGTCGCGGCTCTGCCTGATGACAATATCATAGATGAAGTCCGGGTGGGGGCCTTTGCGGATCTCTTTTTCCAGCTTTGTCCTTTTCTCCTTGTCTTCAATTGCCCAGTTAAAGGGAGCGCTCAGAATAAGGAGATTGCCCGAATCAGTCTCACGGGTTTTTTCAAAGCCGAAGGTCTTATTGCTCTTGATATCAAGGAACCTAAGGCCGCCGCGCTTTGTCGGCCTTCCTCCCGAGATATAGCCGCCGTAAAGGTTGCTCAGGATCAGATTTATCTCCTCTGAGACAAGCTTGAAATTTAACGTGGTGTTCTGCATAGCATCGCTCCCTGACGGTAGTATAGTGCCCCACAGAATTGTGATTTCTCCGCAGACTGGGCCTTCTCCTGCTTTGCGGCTCTTTGACGGCAGGCGTAATTGATACTTTTCTCCCCGTTGCAGCGGAAAACCATGGGAAAAAAAGGGAATTTACCGTCAATAAAGAAGGAAAGAACCGACACCTTTTCTCCTGATAAAAATTATGCTATAATACATACTCGGAGGAAAGTTTTCATGAGAGAGAAAGAGAAAGGATTCAGCATAGTCGAGCTGATGGTGGCTATCTTTATCCTCTCCACATGCCTTCTGCTCATCATAGGGCTTTTCACCTTTCTCTTCAACTCCACAAAAAAGGGCGTGGACCTCACGGCAGGCACGGCCGCCGCAGAGTTGATGCTCGAGGAGTTCCTCTACCAGAACGAAGCGGCAATTTACAGCGGAACCTACGGCCCCTCAACGCCCATAAGCATCACAAAGTCCCTCAACAATGTCAATTACCTCTGTGATATCAATGTCTCCAACGCCGTAAACAACAGCCTCAGGAGGGTGGACGCCACCATCTACTGGTGGACCAGTCCCACGGGAGCATCGGGCTACGGGTCCAGAAAATACATTATCAAGAACGATGACGGCACCTTATCTGAGGTAGAGACCGCCAAGGGCTATGTCGCGGAGTACGGCTCGGTAAAGACAAAAATCACCAAGTTCGTCTTCCTGCCCCCGCCCTAGTACCTCAAAGGAGAAATATTCCCCCTTTCAGAGTATTCCCTTTTTCATGATCAATCTGTTATAATTAAGAAGATAGAGACAACATATTCCCCAGCGATCAGAGTCACGATGAAGAAAGGGAGGCCGCATCCATGGCAGCAGATTCACTTAAGACCCGCCAGGTGGGCACTATAGAGGAAACCGACCGTGAGACCGTGCAGAAAGCTTACCAGATAGGGACTATCCGCGGAGCTCTCCAGAATAAAGGGGAAGCTTTCATGAACGCTCCCCCTTCAGGATTTCCTCCCCGAATCACTGCAGGCGACAGGATGCTTATCAGGAAACAGAGAATCGAGCAGTACAAGGCAGGTGACTTCGTGGTCTTTGAAATTGACGGGGCACCGGTGCTCGGGAAAATCGACAGGGTGAACGTATCGGCGGCGGGCCTCTCGGTGAGGGTCACGATGGCGCCCCCTGTGAGCGAGAAAAAAGAAGTGGTACAGAACAGGCTCATGGGCAGAATAGTCTCCCTGGAAAGGGATGGGCAGACCATTGCCATGCCCGTGGGAATCGTAGGCGATCTGATGGCTATCTTCGGGAAATAACGCCAGGTAACAATGGTGCCTCATCATAAAGTAAAAAGGGCGCTGCTCTCACTGCTTGCAGTGGGCGGCGCTTTTTTCGCGCTTGTCATCCTCTTTGTCCTTCTCTTTGACGGTGAGCGCTATCTCTCGTCGCGCATCGCAGAGAGGTTCAATGAGTGCTCCCGCCTTCATGTGGAGGTCACCGCGAAGCCTCGCTTCAAGATGTGGCTCGGCAGCATTGACAATATAAGCCTTTCCGCCGAGGGAGTTAAGGATTTCGCCCTTCCTCTCAAAAAACTTGAGGTAGAGGCACGGGACATCTCCTTCGATCCCCTCGCCTTCCCTGCAAAAAAGCTGGGCGCCATAAGGACCCTCTCCCTCAGGGGCTCCCTGAGCGTCTCCGGGGAGGATCTCCAGGACTTCATTGCCGCCAAGGTTTCAAAGCACTTCACCCTCAGATCGGCACTTCATCCCGGGGTCATTGTCCTTGATATCTCCACGCCCTTTGCAAGGTCTCTGAATCTCTCCCTCAGAGGAGGCCTTGCCGTGAGGAACGGTACAGAGCTTTATATTACGCTCCCCGAGAAAACGCCGGGCGAGAAAAAGACCGTGGACATGCTGCTTGCCCTCATCAACCCCGTTTTTGATTTCTCTTCACGGGATCTCACCGGGTATCTGCTGAAAGACCTGCCCATGGAGGCGAGGACCCGCTGGAAAACGCTCATCACGGGGGTGGAGGTGAGGGACGGAGAGTTGGAAATCCTTTTCACCATTGACGCTCAGGATTCCTGACTGCTTTCATTCTTTATCCGGCCTATCTCTTCAAGCAGATACTTGACATCATCCTTTACAGGCTCAAAATGCTGTACCTTCAGAAGCTCCTCCTCGGCCTCCCTCCCCTTTCCAAGCCCAAGGTAAGCAAGGCCGAGCCTGAAGCGGAAAAAGTTCTGGGAAGGATCAAGCGACAGGGCTTTTTCGAGGAACGGCACCGCTTCCTTGACCTCATGGCGCTCCAGGTGGAGGTAACCGAGGTAGCCGTAAGCCATGGCATTCTCCCCGTTCAGAGTCACCACTTTTCCGAACTCTTCCAGGGCTTCTTCCTTTTTCCCGAGGATCACCAGATCAAGGGCCAGCCTGAAATGAAAAAG
This sequence comes from Candidatus Eremiobacterota bacterium, assembly GCA_031082125.1. Classification (NCBI taxonomy): domain Bacteria; kingdom Bacillati; phylum Vulcanimicrobiota; species Vulcanimicrobiota bacterium. Next base: position 70,195 of record JAVHLM010000024.1, on the reverse strand, counting down.
GGAATCATCATCCCTGATGAGGACCGCTTTCCTGAAAAGCTTCACCGCTTCTTCATATCTTTCCATTTCATCGCAGAGATTGGCATAATAGAAATAATAATAAGCCACCTCGCCCTCGTGATCGGCAAAAAGCCGGTAGGCCTCGTCGCGCCGGCCCAGGAGCTGCAGGTGGAGGGCCATGTCAACGGGATCGGGGAACTCCTCATCGGTGAGAGGTGACTCGGGAACAAAGCCGTCAGCATACTCCATCTGCTCGGTGATCGTTTTCTGCGTATAAGGCATGACAGACCGGAAACCCCTGTTTAGGGCTCTGAACTCTTTCGCGAAGGGAATGAGGGTAAAATAGCGGCCAGCCCGAAACCATGTGCCCCTGTCCTTGAAAATGCACTCATCAGGCACGCTTGTCCCCTCGAGAAAATAATGGCCAAAAAGCCTGCAGGACGTGGGCCTCACAAGGTATTCCGAGCACCGGCCCTTCTCCCCGTCATAAAGAGGGCAGACCGTGAAGAGGGGATCGCCCTTTTCATCCTTTTTTCTGAGAATATAGGCCTTAAACTGCTCAAGCCTGGCGCTGTCAATTTTCCGCCCCATGTACGTAAGCTCCATAAGGCTGATGCGGTGCATCACGACATGGGAAAGGGAGCAGCACCCCAGGCATCCCCTGCAGGGGTTCCCCTCAATGGCCGGTAAGGCAGCGTCCAGTTTCTCGTAAAGTTCGCCGAGCCTCGTCATAAGGGCATCCATACCACTCATCCTCCTTGACGGTTTCCCTCTCGTTTCACCAAGACCGCTGAAAATCCTCTTATATCCTGAAGTGACGGGGACAGGCTCTTTCTGCGAAAGATGCTGTCCCCGTGCTCGTGAAATAAATCAGGAAAAAATGCTACAGATACTCCGTAGTAAAAACCTCCTGAAAGGTGTGAGACCATGGATGATAAGAAAGTGACATGCAAAGCCTGCGGGAATAGCTGCGACGGCGTCCTTACTTACTGTGACGCCTGCGGCGCGAAGCTTGAGGAACTCTGCCCCCTCTGCGATCTTCCCCACAGCGCCGGGGCGCGCTTCTGTCCCACGACAGGGAAAGCCCTCCACGGAAAGAACGTCTTTTCTGAGACCCTGTCTATTATCACCTCCTGCCTGGGGGCAGGCACAAGGCGCCATATCCCTGCCGGCGTGCTCCTTCTCAGCCTCCTCTTCATGGGGGTATTCATCATGTCCCATTTACGGGTCACAAGAGTCACGACTCCCGTGGAGGTATCTTTCAGCCCCGTGGCAAAGCCGCGGATAGACGTGGTATTTGCCCTGGACACCACGGGGAGCATGGGTGACGAGATCCAGACTGTCAAAGAGAAGATCCAGGCCATGGCCTCGGAGATAGGAAGCGGCAGGCCCCGCCCCGACGTGCGCTACGGGCTTGTGCTCTACCGTGACAGAGGTGACGAGTACGTGGTAAGAAGCTTCCCCTTCACCAGAGACATCGGCGCTTTTTCAAAGCTGGTCAGCAGCGCCTCTGCCGCCGGCGGCGGCGACACCCCCGAGAGCGTCAACGAGGCGCTTGACGTGGCAGTAAACGAGATGGGCTGGGATAACGACCAGTCAACACAGAAGCTCATATTTCTCATCGGCGACGCGGGGCCGCACATGGACTATGCCAACGGGCCTGTCTATGCAGGAGTTGCAAAGGATGCCGCAAGGCACGGGATAAGCATATTTACCGTAGGCTGCAGCGGCATAGAGGGCTCGGGCCAGCAGGTGTTCCGCCAGATAGCCTCAACGACGGGAGGGACGTTCGACTTCCTCACCTACCAGGTGACCTACCAGGCACCTACCGGCGAGACCCACTACATGCTCAACGCCGGCGGGAGAAGCTATGCCGTCGATGAGAAGTCCGTCTCCGACGGCTCCTGGAAGAGAGGGGCCTCCGAGATGGCAAAGAGTGAAAAGGCCCGGGAAGTCACCGGTGCCGACGCGCCGGGAGGCGCTGCCGCACTCTCCGAGACAGAATCCAAAGTGAGCCACGGGGCGGCGAGAAACAACCTGGACTCCCTCATGACCGGTGTCATCAAGGACAAGGCCGTGAAAATGGGAGTCACCTATTAGGGAAAAGGGCTGAAAAGATATAATCAAAAAGGGAGAAGCCCTGAGGCTTCTCCCTCGCATTTCCCTGTAAAGCTCCTTCTACACCCAGCCTCTCAGCTTGCAGCATTCGGCCACGCGGGAGACTGACACCAGATAGGCCGCCTGGCGCATATGGATATTCTTGCTCTGGTATTTCTTCCGCATCTCATACACGTCGTGGAAAGCCTTGGTCATCTTCTCATCGAGCCTCTTGTGGACCTCTTCAAGGGTCCAGTAGAAGTTGTAAGTGTTCTGCACCTGCTCGAAGTATGACACCGTCACGCCGCCTGCGTTGGCAAGGAAATCGGGAATGACGAAGATCTTGTTTTCATGCAGAATCTTGTCGGCTTCCGGGGTAGTGGGGCCGTTGGCAAGCTCGCATGAGATCTTTGTCTTGATCTTGGCGGCATTGGCCGATGTGATCACGTTCTCGAGAGCGCTCGGGAAAAGAACTGTCACTTCCAGCTCAAGGAGCGCCTCATTTGAGATTGGCTCGGTGCCGGGGAATCCTACGACTGAACCTGTGTCATTTTTATGCTTGACAAGGGCCTTAGGATCAATTCCATCCTTACAGTACACGCCGCCCTTTGAATCGCTCGCGGCAACGAGCTTGAGGCCGAGGATTTCATGGCCCAGGATGGCGGCAAACTGGCCGGCATTTCCAAAGCCCTGGATGGCCATGGGAGCGCCTTTCAGCTCAATCCCGAGGACCTTGGCGGCCTCTCTGACGCAAAAGATGCCGCCGCGTGCCGTTGCATCACCGCGGCCCTGCGATCCACCAAGAGGTATGGGCTTGCCGGTAATCACCATGGGATGGGCCTCACCGATGAGCTTTTCATATTCGTCCATCATCCATGCCATGATCTGGGGGGTGGTGTACACGTCGGGAGCCGGTACATCCTTGGTGACGCCGAGAATGCGGCCGACAGCATCGATGTAAGCCCTGGCAAGGCGCTCCTTCTCTGTCTCGGAGAGCTCCTTGGGGTTCACTGTCACGCCTCCCTTGCCGCCGCCAAGCGGGATATCCACCACGGCGGTCTTCCATGTCATCCATGCTGCAAGGGCTCTCACCGTGTCGATAGTCTCGTCGGGATGCCACCTGAGGCCGCCCTTCGTCGGGCCGCGGGAGCTGTTGTACTGCACCCTGTAAGCCCTGAAAATCCTTGTCTTGCCGTCATCCATCCTGACAGGGATGGTGACGACAAACTCTCTCTGAGGCCAGCGGAGGAACTCGCGCGTAGCATCATCAAGTCCAAGAAGCTGGGCAGCTTCGTCAAGCTGTGCCTGGGCAATCTTGAACGGGTTGAGAGTTTCTTCACATTTCGTCTCTACTGCCATTCTTACACCTCCACGATGCATTGTAGTGTTTATGTAAAGTCATGTTGTTCTTTATGGGGTAAAGGATTCCTTCATATTCTGGGAATTTTTGGGATTTTTTTTCTTAACGCCCTTTTTCCTCATCAGGACAGGCTGCAAGATAGCACTTCCCTGATTCTGTAGAGCCGTCAAGCCGGATCTCCCCTCTCCTTGGCCCTTCAAACTCAAAGACCTTGATGATTTTTTCAAAACGCCTGTACTGCTCAGGGTCAACAAGGGCGAGAAACCTGTTGGGAGTGTTCTGGAAAAAGGCATAGTTGAAGATGACGCGGGAGTCGTCGGGATAGAGGGGGATGCAGTGGATACCGCTCTCCACAAGGTCCTGGAAAAAATGGGTCCCGAAGCTCACCTCGGGGATGATCCCGCTCTTGCTGCGGGCGATCTCTCCCAGGAGCCTGAAATTGTTGATCTCGTTATACTTCACCGGCACTCCCAGTTTGATATTGTTGCTCCCCCAGCGGCCGGGTCCCAGAAGGATTGCGGTACGGCATTCCATGAGCCTGTTGATACGCCCGACAAGGCGGGCGATCTCGTAGCGGTCGGAGACGCGGGCAACCTTGTCGTAAGCCTCTGGATCCACATAGACTATGAAGTCAATCCTTTCTATCTTCACGTTTGAAACCTCGCTCGCGCAGGTGAAGAGAATATCTTCAAGAGGCACTTCGGGGACTTCCACGTGCTGGAACTCCTCCCTCGTGCTCTGGGGCCGGCATTGGAGAAGGTAGATCTTGAAATCACCGTTTGAGTCAACATTCCCGGCAAACTCTATATCGAGCTCCAGGCCATAGAAGCGCTTGATCTTATCTACGGCCTGGGCGACTGTATGGGGGAATCTTGATGAGGAGAGGAGCCTGTCAAAGGTGATGACAGGCCTGTGGTTTTCAAAATCAAGGACAGTCATCACGGGCCTTATCATGTCCTCGGTCTTCACGGAGTACACATAAGAGCTTGCGGCAAGGGGGTTCTCGCCGATCACCTTCTCAAGGGGCTCCGAGATAAACTCGTTTTTTTCCAGGTCGATGAGATCGATGAATTTCTGCGAATACTTGAATATGTCGGCCTGCGCTTCAGGGCGGAGCTCCGGCACCGAGAGGCTCACCATGCGCGGGTAATCCTCGCCTACACGATCCACGGCCCTTGTGCCAAGGCCATGGACGATGCGCATCATGCCGTCCTCCTTCCTGATCCTCCGGGACCAGAGATAGGGATTCTCGCTGAATATGACGCCGGCCACGTCGGGGAAAAAATACCGCCCCCTCGGGCGGCCCACGACCTCCTGGATCAGGATGGCCATGGACTCATATTCATACTGCATCTTGCTCCGCTTGCGGTAAATGATGGCGTCGGGCGAGAAGACACCGCCATATATCTTCTTTATGGCCATGGCAAAACTCTTGAGATTCTCCTTGGGAGTGCCCTGGTTGGGAAGAAAATAAGAGTCATACTTCCCGGCGAAGCTCACTCCGATGTTGTCTTCCAGAAGGCTTGAAGACCTCACTATCATGGGCTTTTTTCCCATCTTCTCCATGAGAGTCCTGAAGCGGATCCAGATTGATTCGGGAAAGCGCCCCCCGAGGATCTTTTTTTCTATCTCCTCGTACTCCCGCTCCATCACCTCATTGGGCTTGAACTTCTGGTTCCTGAAGTCCAGGAGGCCGTTAAAATCAAGGTAGTTGATGCAGACCTCGTCGCCGAGATAGTAGGAGTCAGGTATCTTGATAAACTCGCTGAAGTTGTAAGGGTCCTCCTCTTCGGCCATTCTCACGATATAGTAGGCCATGAGCATCCCCGTGCTCTTGCCGCCCACCTTCCCCGTGCCGATCATTCTCCTGTGTATCTCCCTGAGGTGCTCCATGGTGAAGAAGCGCTCTGCAATCCTCACCTGCTCGGGATTGTCGGTCACAAGGCGTCTTATGAGGACCACCTTGAGCTCCCTCATCTCATGCTGGACCTTTTCCTGATCCTCAGGCCGGAGCGAGGCATAGTAATCCATTTTCTTTATCAGTACCCGCGTCGAGACCTTTTCCACGTCCATGGCAAACTCAAAGTCCAGGGGGAAAGAGATACTCAGCTCCGATTCAATCTCGCCCGAGTGATCCACAATGAGCTGCTTGAGGTAATCCAGAGAGTAATTGGAGGAGAAGAAAAAGTCTATAAGCTGCTTTTTCGCTTCACGGCAGCGCTCCCTCCAGATCTCGGCCGGTTCATAGGGGTTTCCCCCCGCGGCGCTCTGAATCTCGATGGCCCTTTTCCCTATGAGCTTCTTAAAGGTAAACTCGTTGAGAATATCATCACGGTAAAGGGTATCCTGCATGATCTGCCTTATATAGCGTCTCACCAGCTCAGGGTATTTCTCAAGGTAAGAGAAGAAATTGAGGGCTCTCTGTTCTTCGTCGGTCATGGCGGAAGAAGCTTCCTCCTGTGGAGGGCCCGGTGGCCTTTTCCATGGAGATTCTTCACTTACCGGACCTTACCTTCTTTGCGGCTCCGGGGAGAGTTTTCGGGCCCAGGGCCCGACAGAAACAAAAAAGGAGGGGTATCCCTCCCGGTGTTCCTTTTGTGCCGCCAGAGCTACTTGTACTGGTTCATCTGGCTCAGCATGCTTAATGGGTTGAAATTCATGGCTGCCGGCGGCAGGGGTATGCCCTCTCTTGAGCCGTAGAATATGAAATTGCCGTCAGGATGCGAAGGAGCGTTGTTCATAGCATCCTTCGTGGTGGTTTTCATCGTGCCCGAGGCAGGGTCGGCAAAGGTCACGGTGTCCCCTTCCACCTTGGTGATGGTCACGATGTGGCCCCTTCCCGAGGGCGAGAACTCGGGGCCGTTGAGGGCCACGATGACGGGCATCTTTTCATTGTTCACCTTCTGCTCGATGAGGCTCCATGCGCCGGCGCTGACCGTTCCTCCATCCCTCCAGGTAATGCCTGCCCCCTGCGATTCCCCGTTGAGGGCCTGGAGGAGGCCGAAGCCGTATTTGGCATCTATGTCGCTGTCGACAAGGTTTTTCCCCGTGAGGGAATTGACTGCCATTGCCACCGATGTCTGGCCGCAGGAGATGCTGTTGTTCTGGGCCAGGCACTTGAGATTTGACACGCCGTCCACCGTTCCCGCAGGAGACGTTGACGAGGGGCCCGGCTCACCGAGCTTCATGTTGAGCACATCCTGGAAATTGAGAGGCACCGAGGAAAGCTTGCTGTTGATCGAGGAAACGCGGCCATGGACCATTGACTGGATCTGGCCTATCCTGTTCTGTATTGACTGGAGTCCTTCGATATTCATAGTGGCTCTCTCCCCTTCACAATTCTCACTTCTATTTTACCTTAAATTCCTCTGCTTGTCTATAAATGTTACAATTTGTTAACACTGAGATCTCGGGGTTCCCGGGTCCGGGGTTTCCGGCGGCCCATGGGGCGGCTTCTCATCCCTCAGAGGGCTCTGAAAAAATCGGGCCGGTAAGCTCCCATGAGATGGGCCTGCTCCACGAGGGCCATGAGCCTTTGCTTGTCTTTCCTGAGGGTTCCCGAGAGGGCCACATAGTTGGAGGCGTGGTTTGACCGGAAAATGCAGTGATCAACAGTGAGGCCGTCAATGAAAAGCTTCATCTCCTCAAGCATCCCCTCCGGGCCGGGGAGTGAAAACTCCCCCTGCTCCACCCTGGCGGCGAGAGGGGTACCTTTCAGGACCATGAGGGTCAGGACCGAGAGATACCGGGGCTTCACCTCGTTTATCATGCGCGCCGACTCCCGGGCATGCTCGGAAGACCATTCCTTCCCTCCCACGCCCAGAAGAATAATGGTCGAGAGCTTCATGCCGGACTTCTGGGCGCGGAGGCACCCTTCAATGGCCTCTTCGGAGGTATAGCCCTTCTCTATAAAACGAAGAACCCTGTCAGCTCCGCTTTCAAGGCCTACATAAAGTATTTTAAGCCCATGATGATAAAGCTCTGTGAGCTCATCCCCGCTTTTCATGAGGACGTCGGTGGCGCGGGCATAGATGCCGACGCGCTGAAGCTCAGGAAAGGTCTCTTTCAGCCTTACCAGTATCCGCAGCAGGCGCTCGGAAGGCATCACAATGGCATCGCCGTCGGCCAGGAAAATCCTGCGCACCTCACCGTAGCAGCGTCTTGCCATGGCGATGTCCTCGAAGAGCTCATCCAGGTCCCTCAAGCGGAAAGGCTCGTCACGGTAAGTCCCGCAGAAGGTGCACCTGTTGTGGGCGCATCCGATGGTGGCCTGAAGGATAAGTGAGTCCGCCTCAGAGGGAGGCCTTATGACATGACCTACATAACGCATGGTTCACTCTTCAAATATCTTGATTACTTCCCACTCGCCATGGGCATCCCTGGGAAGGGCCCTCTCGTCGGTCCAGGTCCCTGAGAGATAGGTGGGCGACACTACGGTGAGTGATCCCTTCTTGATGTTTTCACCGCTCCTGAAAGTGAGCGTGTAGTCTATTGTCTTGTCGCTGAGTGTTCCCGTGAGCTCACCCACAGTGCTGTCCCCGTCTCTGAGCTCGCCTTTCACGGTGCTCCCGCTGATGGAAAAGAGAATGGTGCCCCGGTACTTGTAGCGGGGCCCTACTTCCTTGCGATCACGGGGGTTGTTGAGAAACCAGGCTTTCGCTTTCCAGGTGGTGGCGCCGTCGCTGCGGGGGCCGGAAAAGGCCGAATAGTAGCGGTTCCCGTAATGGCCAAGGTTGAAGAGCTTTACGAGCTCATTGACCTGGTATTGCTTCAGCATGTCCTGGATGAGCCGCTCGCGGCCTCCCTCTTGAGCCCACCTTGCGTCGGAGGCAAGGGCGCCATCCATCTTGAGAAGGGCATCACAGGCATTCTGCCAGACACGGTAATCCTGCTCATCTTCACCGGGGCCTTCCGTAAGGGGCAGGAGGCCGTACCTGATATATTTCTGCTCAACGGCCACGGGGCTCTCCTGGGCAAAGGCCGCAAGGGTGAGACCGCAGAGGATAATCACAAAAAACACCGCTTTCATAGGAACTCCTCCTTTTGAGGGTATGATGATACCGACGGCAATGATTCAAAGGGAAGGGGGCACCTCCCAGAGATGGGCTGTACCGTCGTCAGAGCATGTGGCCATGAATTTTCCATCGGGTGAAAAGGCCATATCATTGATCTTCTTCGTGTGGCCCTCGTAGATGACAAGGAGCCGGCCTGCGGTACGGTCCCAGAGCTTGGCCGTCCTGTCCTCTCCTGCCGATCCTATCGTGAGGCCGCCAGGGGCGTACCTTACGACAAATATCCCGTCATGGGGATCATTCCCGGGAGGATCATGAATGGTAAGGCGGTTTTCCCCTGTTGCCGCGCTCCACAGCCTTATGGTGCCATCCTGCGAGCTTGTCGCCACTTCTTTCCCGTCATGGGAAAAGGCTGCGGAGAAGACCTTTTTCGTATGGCCCATGAGGGGCCTGAGCTCCTTGCGGGAGGACAGGTCCCACAGCCAGGAGGCTCCCCCGTTGTCACCGGAAACAAGAAGCTTCCCGTCTGGCGATATCGCCACGCCATTTATCCAGTCCTTCCCTTTCCTAAGGCTCCCGGCCTCGGTGAGCTCGCCAAGGGCAAAGGCAAAAAGGAGAATCTCACCCTTCGTCCCTGCCGCAAGCCTGGCGCCATCTTTCGAGAGGTCGGCGCAAAGGATCTCCTCCTCGTAGGTGTACATGCAGGGCTCCCCGCTGCCTGCGCCACGGGGACGGACCATGAGATAATGCTCCCGCGATGCCGTGATAAGGTATTCATCGAGGACGGTGAAGATGACAGCGCTTACATTGGCAGAATGGCCCACAAAGGCCCCCTTGATCCACGTTCCCACAGAGTCAACAAGAGATTTCTGGGTTCTCTTTATGTCCTCGCGGTTCCCCGTGGCAATATCCCACAGTGCCACATCGCCTTCACCGGTCCCCACGGCAAGATGCCGGCCTTTTCTTGAGAAGGCAAGGCACTGCGCGCCTCCTTCGTGGCCTTCAAAGGTCCTCACCATGGATTTCACCGTGAGAGGCTTTCCCGGGGCGCCCGGCGCCTTTGGGGGTGCAGGCGGAGTGGATTTTTCCGTTCCGGCCGCTGCAGGAGGCTCAGCCGGAGCCGTTTCCGGAGCCGGGGCCTGAGTCGTTGCCGGGGATACTGCCGGCTGAGGCGCCGACGGAGGCGCTGGCGGAGACGCTGACGCAGGTGCTGGCGGAGACGCTGATGGAGCGGCAGCTGCGGCGGGTGTCGCCTGGGGCGCTGGCGGCTTCTGCGGCGGGGCGGCTGTCAATGAGGGCACCTTCCATATTCTCACAATGCTGTCGGCGCAGGCAGTGGCACAGAGAGAGCCGTCGCGGGAGAAGGCGACGGAATGGACTTCGCCGCCATGGCCGCCGATCACCTTCAGGCATTTTCCCGATGCCGCATCCCAGAGGCGCGCTGTCTTGTCCCTGCTTCCCGAGAGAAGGGACATGCCGTCGGGAGCGAAAGCAAGGGAGAAGACGCTTCCCTGGTGCCCCTTGAGCGTTCTTGCCGCCTTCCCCTGCTGGGTGTCGCAGAGGACCACCGAGCCATCCTCCATGCCGCAGGCCACAAAATTGTCCAGAGGAGAGTAGGCACAGGAGTGGACCACATCAAAGCCCGCCTCGATCTTGAGGAGGAACTGCCAAGTCTTCATGTTGAAGAGGGTGAGGGTGCCGTCGGCAGAGACGGCGGCCAGGGCCTTTCCTGTGCGGGAAAAGGAGATATCCTTCCAGCTCCGGTGCTCATCGAGGATCACCTTCTTGGTCCACGTTTTGGCATCCCACACGATGATCATCATGTCGGCGGCACACGAGACCAGCAGCGTCCCTCCGGGCGAAAAAAGCACTCTCATGACTTTGCCGGCGTGGCCCGCCAGGGAGACGGTCCTCTCGCCCGGCACCGCTCTCCTCACTTTCACCGAGGTGTCGCCTGAGCCTGACGCAATGAAGGCTCCATCGGGCGAAAAGGCCACGGAGGTCACTTCAGAGTAATGCTCCTGCCAGGCCTGAAGCTCGGTGCCCGACGAGAGACTGAAGAGCCGCACGGCATTATCGCTCCCTCCTGTGGCAAGACTCTCGGCCTCCGGAGAAAAGGCCACGGCATTGGCAATACCGCGGTGGGCCCTTATGAAGAGGGAATCACCGGCGAAGAGGGCCGCGGGAGGCTGGGCCATCAGATGAGTCACCAGCGCCGCGGGTGAGGGAGCAGCAGCCTGCAGAGCCGCTGCGGGGGTCTGGCCCTTTTCACGCTTTTCAATGAGGGCCCGGATGTCCTTTTCCATCTCTGAGGCGCTCTGATAACGGTTCTCCGGCTTATACTGGATCGCCTTTTCAATGATCCTGGCGAAGTCTTCCGAAATCTTCCCGTTGAGCTTCCTGACGGGCTCGAAGGCGAAGGGCGGGCGCACTTTGGGATCGGCGCCGGTGACAAGGCGGTGAAGTGTCGCTCCCAGGGAGTAGAGATCCGAGCGCTCGTCGGCCTTCCCCTCGTAATGCTCCGGTGAGGCATAGCCTTCGGTGCCGATGGCCGTCTTTGTTCTTCCCCTGCTGAAAACAGTGGCCGTTCCAAAGTCCACAAGGAAAAGCTTCCCCGTGGCTTTCTCCTTGAGAAAATTTTCCGGCTTGATGTCACGGTGGATCACTTTCTTGCCGTGGAGATACTCTATTATATCAATGGCGGTCTTCGCAAACTCAAGGGCATCCTTCTCTGCTAAGGGAAGGGTAAGGGAATCCGCGTCATGTCCCTCGATGAAGTCCATGACAAGATAATAGCGCCCTTTTTCTATGAAAAAATCCTTCACCACGGGAATGTTGGGGTGGCGGAGCTCCCTGCAGAGGATCTCGGCCTCGCGCTTGAACCAGCTTATGGCATCGGCGCGCTCCCTGGGATCAGAAAAATTGTCCAGCATCTCCTTGAGGGCATAGTGTGTATCCATGAGGCGGTGATCCTTCACCTTGTAAAGGGCGCCCATCCCGCCCTTCCCCACGAGGGAGACTATCTCGTAGCGGTTGTCGATGAGGGATCCCTTTTTGAGCTCCCCTGATTCCAGAGAAGCGCCACAATGGTTGCAGAACTTTGCGGCATCCTTCTGCGGTGTCTGGCAATAGGGACAATTCATAAAGCGATCCACTCCGTTACGCCCTTGAGGCACTGATCACCTGGGGCGGCACTCTCTCTTCCCGGAATCCTCCTGGACGTACACAGAATTTCTACCACAATTCTCCCACTCCCTCTTCCTCCGGGGGGAAATAAAAAAGGGGCACCGGAATGCCCCTTCCATGAGAGCTTGTTTTCCTCTATGAAGCAACAGCGGCACAGTGCTTCTTTGCAAGATTCGCAAACTCCTGAAAGGCCTGTGCATCAGTAACGGCCAGATCAGCCAGCATTTTCCTGTTGATGGTGACGCCGGCGCTCTTAAGGCCGCTGATAAAACGGCTGTATGAAAGACCGTTCTGCCTCGCCGCCGCGTTTATCCTTATGATCCAGAGCTTCCTGAAATCTCTTTTCTTTGCTCTTCTATCCCTGAATGAATAGGTGAGCGCGTGAATGACCGCCTCACGGGCGCTCTTTATGCGCTTATGCCTCGCACCGCGGTAGCCTTTTGCGAGCTTCATGATCTTTCTTCTTTTCTTAAGCGCGATTGTTCCTCTTTTAACTCTTGGCATTGTAAAACCTCCTTATTCTCCCGAGAGGGACTTCTGCTGCCCTGCTGATTGCGGTGTTTACAGCATGTAGGGGATGTTTTTTTCGATGTTGGGCACATCAGTGGCGGCAGCAATGACAGTCTTGCGAATATTGCGCACCCTCTTGGGAGACTTCTTCTCGCGTATGTGCTTGCATCCGCTGAACTGCTTCATTCTCCTTATCTTCCCGGAACCGGTCACCTTCACTCTCTTTGCAACAGCTCTTCTGGTTTTAATCTTTGGCATAGTTATCACACCTCTTATATGATTATCTCTTCCGAATGCCTGCGTAAGAATCGATTATCAGGGAGCAGGAGTGGCCTTGGGAGCAAGTATCATGATCATGTTTCTCCCCTCCAGCTTGGGCTTTTTCTCCACGAGGCAGAGGGGGGCCACCTCTTCAAAGAGGCGCTCCATGAGCTTCTCGCCGAGCTTGGTATAGACCACTTCTCTTCCCCGGAACATCAGGGTGACCTTCACTTTGTCACCACCCTTGAGTATCCGCTCGGCTATTTTGCTCTTTACCTGAAAGTCATGCTCGTCAATCTTGGGGCGGAGCTTTACTTCCTTCACTTCCAGAGTCTTGCGCTTGACCTTTGAGTCTCTCTCTTTCTTTGCCTGCTCATATTTGAACTTGCCGTAGTCCATGAGCTTGCAGACTGGAGGATCGGTGTTTGGCGACACCTCCACCAGATCAAGATCCTTTTCCTCGGCGATTGCAAGAGCTTCCTTTGTCCCGAGTATTCCGAGCTGCTCGCCCGCATCGCTGATTACCCTTACCTGTTTTGCCCTGATCTCTTTGTTGATCCGAAGATCCTTTGAAATGTAAGCCACCTCCTCCAATGTCCTGCCCGTCCCCCCAAAAATGAAGAAGCGGACTGTAATCCGCTTCTTCATTAAAAGAGCAACGCACACGTATTGCGAGCACAGGCTCTTTCACGTAACCTTGCCGGCTTGGCCTCAAGGTGAGAAGCGGAATGCTTCTTCTTTCAACGTGCACAGGGCATCGTGATTTTCTGGCACTCAGTATAACAGAGTCTCTTTGAAAAGTCAAGCAACCCTCCTGAGAGCCCTGACCTGGAGAGCGGCAGGGCCATTCCACGCCGGAACAGCCAGGGAACGGGATGCCAGGAAGGATAAAACCCCCTGCTGGAGAATTGAAAAAGTCATTTTCGCTGAAACGGAGACAGAACCTTGCTCGCATATCGTCGCACCACCCGCGCTCTTTGCATGATCCTCATCATAGGTGCCGCCCTCTTCCTCATGGGTGCAGCGCCCCGCAAGAAGGCTCTCATAATTGTGGAGCGAGGCTCTCCCGGCAGGATATATGGCATCCACCTCGTGAACCTCCTGGGGCACTTCAATGTCCCTTCCGTGCTGCTGGAAGCCGGGAGCTACCGCAAGGGCACCCTTCAAGGCTATCCCCTGGCATTCCTGGTAAACAGCACAGCCGACAAGGCGCTGCCAGAAGCGCTGCTCGACGACTGCGCCTCTTACAGGGGAAAGTTTTTCTGGATTGGCGAGGGGCTCGCCTCTTTCAACTCGCGGGAGGGGGTGAAAAAGATCATTGAGCCTCTGGGCAGAATGGAGGGGACCATCTCGGTCTCGTACAGGGGAGCAACCCTCACCAGAGGACTGTCCTCCCTCGGCACCGTGAGGTGCGCTCCCGGAGTGAAAGTCCATGCCTGGGCTTCCCTTCCCTCCGGCGAGAGAAGCCCTTATATCGTGAGCAGCGGCTCATTCTGGCATATCCCCGATATCCCCTTCCCCTTTGACGATGGGCCGCAGTGCGCCCTTGCCTTCTGTGACTGCCTCCATGACTTCCTGGAAATCCCCCATGGAGAAAAGCACTATGCCGTGATAAGAATAGAGGATGTAAACCCCTTGACCGATCCTGAAGCGATAATAAAAATCACCGATCTCCTCTCGTTGCTCCATGCCCCTTTTCTCGTTCCCGTCGTGCCTGTCTACCGGAGCGGTGATAAAAAAAATGATATCACCCTCTCACAGAAGCCGGCCCTCATAAAGGCCCTCCAATACGCCACCCGCCACGGAGGCACCATTGTCCTCCACGGCTTCACGCACCAGTACAGGGGAGCTTCCACCATCGACTGTGAATTCTGGGACACGGAGAAAAACAGGCCGCTCATCGAAGATTCCGTTCTTTACGTCGAGGAGAGGATTGAGCAGAGCCTCGATGAGTGCTTTCGCAACGGCATCTATCCCCTTCTGTGGGAAACGCCGCATCTACTGGCCTCATCACTTGACTACCGCGTCATTGCCAGGCATTTTTCCACGGCGAGCGAGAGGAAAATCTTCCTTGACACTTACCACTCGCGGCAGTCATTCCCTTTCCTGATAGAAAAGGATTACTACGGGCAGCAGGTGATTCCTGAGTACCTGGGTTATGTCCCTTACCTCGTCAAGGACGGCTCGATAGACCTTGCCGGCGAGCGGCAGTATGTGAATGCCATGCTCGACACGGCAAAGAGCCTCAAGTGCATCCGTGACGGCTGTGCCGGGTTCTTTTTTCACCCCTTCATGGATCTCTCGCTCCTGAGGGAGCTAGTTCTGGGCCTGCAAGGGCTGGGGTACGTCTTCCTGGAGGTGAGGAACCTTCCCAACGCCGTGCTCTCCGGCGACAAGGCCGTGGTCTCGGGGTCACGCCAGGTGACCCTCACTCTCGAGGGGGAATTCCTCTCAGAGTCCTTCATTGACCCTTCCGGTACGGTCCGGAAATGCCGCAGGGGAAGTGAAAAGCTCTTCGGGAAAGTGATGAGGAAAATCTCCCTTCCCCCTGGATGGATGTATGTGGCCGAAGGCGTGGAAGGCAGGGAGAAGGCGACCTGCGCCCTCTTATGGGATGAAAAAGCCCGGGGAAGAGGGCAGAAAGACCAGGAAGCCTTTTATCATTCCATGGAAAGCCTGGGGATAAAGGCCGAAAAGATTTCATGGCAGGACAGGATGCCTTCCCGGAAGATTCTGATAATTCCTTACGAGGCCGCTGCCAGGGCCCCGCTCACGAAGGCCATGGAGCTCAAGTCCTTCGTGGAAAAAGGAGGAGTGGTGGTCACCGACGGCTTCACCGCTCTCTCTGGGGCCCTGGGCTTCGAAAAGAGCGGTAAAAAAGAGGTTCCTTCCCTGAAGGACGTAATGAATCAGCTCGAGCTCTTTACTGACGGGAAAATGGAGACCGTGATGCCTTTCCCGGGTGATCTCCCCATGTATGTATCGCCCGACGGGGCCTGTGTGGGACTTGTCAGGAAAATGAAAAGGGGCGGCATCGTGTTTCTCTCGACGGAGTATGATCCTGCGGGGGGGAGAGGCTACAACCGCTTTCCCACGCTTGTGAACAATATCCTCTCGGCTTTCAGCCTTGCCCCCCCCGTATTTGTGCCCAGAATAGAGGCCTATTTTGACCCGGGCCTCCGCCAGGATATCAGCATCGAAGAGCTGGCGAAAAGGTGGAGAGAGATCGGCATAAGAGCCATCCATGTAGGGGCATGGCACATGTACCCTTCCTATACCTACGATTACAAGCGCCTTATCGATGAATGCCACCGCAGAGGCATCACCGTCTATGCCTGGCTGGAGCTCCCCTATCTTTCCAAGGACTTCTGGGAGAGGCATCCAGAGTTCAGAGAGAAGAATTACAAGGATGGCGACGTGCAGAACTTCTGGCGCTATCCTCTTGCCCTTGAGGATCCTGCCTGCCGCAAGGCGGTCCTCGAGGAGTTGGCCACGTTCTTCGGGCGGTATGACTTCGACGGCGTGAATCTCGCCGAGCTTTACTTTGAAAACGAAGGAGAAGGCCCGAGCAAGCCCGAGACGGTCTCGCCTTTCCACCGGTGGGCCCGCGAAGACTTCAGCACACAGTACGGCTATGACTCAGCAGATATCTTTACGGAATGCAAGGAGCACTATTGGAAAAGCAGGCCCCAGTCCCTCAAGGACTTCTCCGAATACAGGGCCCGGCTCATTTACAAGCTTCACGGCGATTTCATAAGCTTCCTGGATACCGTCAGAAAAGGGAAAAAAGACTTCGACATCGTCATCACCGTCGTGGACAGCCTCACATACCCCCGGGCAGTGGAAAACTGGGGCGTTGACGCGGCAAAAATAGCCTTGTACATGGAGAGGACCCCTTTTACCCTCATGGTGGAAGACCCTTATACCATGTGGAATCTTGGCCCCGAGCGCTATGAGCGTATCAAGAAGGCATACCTGAACAAGGGGGTTCCCTGGTACAGGCTCGCCCTTAACCTTAACGTGGTGGATTTTCACGAAAAGAAGGACGGGTTTGCCTGTCCGCGGCAGACAGGCTCGGAGCTTTTCCAGATGCTGCGAGCTGCGTCACGAAAGGGCCACAGGGTGATCCTCTATGCCGAGTCAACTCTCTATCCCCACGACACTTCCCTCTTAGGGTTCGTGATGGAGGCGCCGGGCAAGGCTCTTCTCCTTGATCCTGAGGCGCCGGGCGACGGCTTTGCACCCCGCTGGATAAACGGGGAGCTTTACGGATTGAGAAATACGGGAAAGGAGCTCTCCCTCTCCTATGAAGCACCGGCCACATGCTATGTGGCACTGCCGGAGAAACCCGGCGAGATAGTCATCGATGGGAAAAAACAGCAATGCCCTCTGATAGAGGGAGAAAAAGAATGGATTCTCTGCCTCCCCTCGGGAACCCATAAAGCAGTCATCAGAAAGAGCCCGCAGGGAGCCTGCAATGAACACCGGTGAGCATCATTTTTTCACAGGGCGCCTTCTATGCACCGTCACGGCAACGCTGCTCGCCCTTAGCCTGCTTCTGGCAGCCCCCCTTGGCGCAGCCCCTAAAAAGGGAGCCCTCATCCTCTTCGATGACAGCAAGGGAGACGTGGTTTCAAGAGCCGGCGCCGTGGAGGTGGCAAACCTGCTTGGACACTTCAGGATGCCCACGTACATTGAGCCCGTCTCCTTCTATGAAAAAGGCGACCTGGCGAAATATTCCTGCGCCTTTTTCGCGGGATGCCAGAAAGAGTACTCGCTTCCCGCGGGCCTCCTCGATGAGATTCTCGCCTACAATGGCTCATTCTTCTGGATAGGGAACCATATTGAGCAGCTCCTTGCGAGGGACAGCGAGAAAAAGCTCGATCTCTGCTTTGAGGGAAGATCAGACAAGGTGAACCTGGTGGAGTACAGGGGGACGCTGCTTGACAAACCCCTTCTTCCGCCCCTCAATATCCTGAAGCAGGGAAAAAAGGTCAAGGTGAGCGCCTGGGGATTTTCGGCGCCGGGTGAGAAGCACCCCTATATCCTCAGGAACGGGTCGTTCTGGTATATCGCCGATATCCCCTTCTCCTATGTCTCTGAGGGCGACCGCTACCTTGCCTTCTGCGACACACTCCACGACTTCCTGGGCACACCCCACGGGGAAAAGCACCAGGCCGCCGTCCGTATTGAAGATGTGAACCCCACCTCTGATCCCGAGAGGATAAAAGAGATCGCCGACATGCTCTCCCAGGAGAAAATCCCCTTCATTATCTCGCTGGTGCCCCTCTTCATCGATCCCGACACAGGCCATGAGATCCCCCTCACGAACCGCCTGCGCCTTGTGAGAGCCCTCCGCTACGCGGCAACCCGCGGCGGCTCCATGGCGCTCCACGGATGCACCCACCAGTATAAGGGGAAAACAGCCATAGACTCCGAATTCTGGGACGGGAACAGGGGAACGCCCGTGGAGGAGGACTCGACGGCCTTCGTGGAAAAACGCCTTACCCGGGCCCTCAACGAGTGCTTTACCTGCAACCTCTACCCCCTCCTGTGGGAGACGCCCCAGTATGTCGCCTCAACGGTGGACTACGGCATTATCGCCCGGCACTTCTCGACAGTGATGGAGCGGAGAATGTTCTTCAACCAGTATTCCCTCAACCAGTCCTTTCCTTTCCTCATTGAGAAAGACTTCTACGGCCAGCGCATAGTCCCTGAATACCTTGGCTATATTCCCTTCCTCACCAAGGAAGGCAAAGAGGATATTGAAGGCGAGCTCGGTCATGTAAAAGAGCTGCTTGAGATCGCCAGGAAAATGAAATGCCTCCGCGACGGAGTGGCGGGCTTCTTCTTCCACCCCTTTGTCGATTCCTCGGTGCTGAAAGAGCTTGTCAGGGGACTCGCCAGGCTGGGATATACTTTTCTTGATGTGCGGGATCTCAACAACACCGTCACTTTCCAGGACAAGGCCATCGTGTCGGGGCGTGGCGAGGTGCGCCTCACCGTCAAGGGAAAATTCCTCAAGGAGAATTTCTTCGACGAAAACGGGAGGCTCAGGAAAGAGAAAGTCACCAGGGGCAAGGTGACCGCCACGGTGAAAAGGTCCATTGCCTGCCGTCCCCGGTGGATTTATGCGGCGGAAGGCATCGATGACCGGCCGGGGGGAAGGATGAAGGGCTTCGTGACGGAGATTGCGCACCGCTTCACGCCCCGCCACAACGGGGAAAAGAGAACCGTGAAGGCCGCCATGCTCTGGAACGACAAAGTCTCAAGGGAAGCGCTGAGCGATCAGCAGGCATTCCTGGAGTCCCTTGAAGCCCTGGGAATCACTCCCCGTAAAGTGAGCGCCCTCTCATCGCTCCATGACGAGAACCTCGTGGTGATTCCCTCGGGGAGCGCGCCGCAGGCCGATCTCCAGGCCCTTTCCAAGACCTTCTTCGAGAGAGGGGGTATCTTGGTGCTGGACGGGATGAGCGAGCTCTCGCGCGCCCTGTGCTTCTCAAGGGCCGGCAAGGTGGAGGTGAAGGGGGTGAAAGATGTCTACAACGGCCTGGAGTTCTTTACTGCGGGAGCGATGGACATTGTGGCTCCCCGGGAAGATGACAAGGTGATTTACCAGAGCATTGACGGCTTTCCTCTCGGCGTCGTGAGGAAGGAGAAGGAGGGGGGAATATGCTTCCTCTCGACGCTCTATGATCCTGTCGCCGGAAAGGGCTACAACCGCTTCCCCACCCTCATTCCCATCGTCCTCGACCATTTCAGCCTTCTCCCCCCTTCAGCGGTTCCCCGCCTCGAAGCATTTTTTGACCCGGGGTTCAGGCAGAACATGAGCGTGGAAGTGCTTGCCCAGAGGTGGAGAAGGCTGGGGATCCGCGCCATCCACGCGGCAGCATGGCACTTTTACCCTTCGTACAAGTTCGACTACCGCCGCCTCATCGGCGTGTGCCACAAGTCCGGCATTGCCGTTTACGCGTGGCTTGAGCTCCCCTACCATACGCCGGAGTTCTGGGAGCGCCACAGGGGATTCCGGGAAAAGAACTATCTCGGTCGCGATCTGAAGGGGGCCTGGAGGCTTCCTGTGGCTCTTGAGGACAAAACCTGCATGGACCTGGTCAAGGAGGATCTCAAGCGCCTTTTCACTGACTATGACTTCGACGGGGTAAATCTTGCCGAAATCTATCTGGAAGGCGAGGGGCCAGGGAAGCCCGAGATGATGGCGCCTTTCCACCCCTCGGCACAGAAGGCCTTCAAGAGTGCATGGAAATTTGACATGAGGGAGCTTTTCAACGACCGCTCACCCCACTATTGGGGAAAAAACCCGAAATCCATGGAAGCCTTCTACCAGTTCCGCGAGGACCTCGTGACGGCCCTCCACAGGGATATGCTCATTTTTTTAAACGAAATAAAGGAGAAAAAGGGTGACTTTGACATCGTGGTGACTGTCGTGGACAGCATCAAGACCCCTGTGATCAGAAACCTGTGGGGAGTCAATGCCCGGAGGATCATTCCTCTTATGGAGGAGTATCCTTTCACCCTCTCGGTGGAAGATCCGCAGATCATGTGGAACAGGCCTCCCGACCGTTACCGCGACCTGTGCAAGGCTTACCTTGATGCCGGAGTCCCCTTTGACAGGCTCGCCATGGACCTGAACATAGTCGATGTGCATACCCAGAAAGACGGCTTTGCCTGCAGGCGGCAGACAGGCGCAGAGCTCTTCTCGATACTCCGCAACGCATCACAGGGAGGCCTCAGGGTGGTAGCCTATGCCGAATCTTCTATTCCCGAGGGCGACATGCCCTTCTGCCAGTATGCCCTCTCGGCCCCCGAAGGCGCCGTATTTCCTTCGCCCTCAAAAGATCTCATCGAGCCCATCAAGATAAAATGGGCAAGCGGCGACCTCCTCATGATTGACGAGCGGGGAGGGGAGGCGTTCATCGATTACATGAGCCCCACGAGGTGTTATATAGCTCTCAACAAGGAGCCCCGGAGCATCTGGGTCGATGACACAAGGCACGATGAAGTCCCCCTGATGGGGACGGGGGAATACATCGTGGCCCTTCCCACGGGGTCCCGGAAAGTGAAGATTGTCGGCGAGGGCCGTATCTCTTTTGACGTGGAGGTAATCTCCTACCACGAGGCGCGCTTCATTGTCCTGTTTGGCTCTGCTGCCTGCGGGATCCTCCTTGTCCTTTACCTTTACCACCGTGTCGGAAGGAGAAGACAAGGTGTTTGATCTCGTGATTGAATCACTATTTACCCTCTCCGTAGGGCTCATATGGTTCATGATAGCCTATCAGCTCCTCCTCTCCTTCACGGGGTATCTTTATGCACTGACGGCAAGGAAGGACCGCGAGAAAATCGACAGGCTCCACAGGGAAGGGAAATTTACTTATCCCTTTATCTCGATCATGGTGCCTGCCCACAACGAGGAGAAAGTCATAGAGAAGACCGTGAGAGATATCCTGGCACTCGACTATCCCGCGGACAAAATGGAGCTCCTTGTGATAAACGACTCATCGACAGACAGGACAGGGGAGCTCCTGGAAAAGCTCCGTGAGAGCGAGCCGCGCCTCAGGATCCTCCACACCACTCCCGACATCGGCGGCAGAGGAAAATCAAGGGCCCTCAACCTGGGGATGAAGGAGGTGAAGGGCGATCTGATCGCCATATATGACGCCGACAACAGGCCTGAGAAAAATGCCCTCCGCTACCTGGCGGCCACCATGGAGCTCCGTCCCGGGCTGGGGGCGGCCCTCGGGATGTTTCGCTGCATCAACAGGGGCGCGAACCTCCTCACGCGGTTCATCAACATAGAGGGAATCGGCTTCCAGTGGATTGTCCAGGCAGGGCGCTGGAAGCTCATGCGCCTCTCGACGCTCCCGGGCACCAACTTCGTCGTGCGCCGGGAGCTGATGGAAGAGCTGGGCGGATGGGATGAAGATGCCCTCACGGAAGACTCGGAGCTTTCAATCCGGATCTACCAGAAAGGGATGCGCATCGCCTTCATTCCCTATTCGGTGACCTGGGAGCAGGAGCCCCAGTCGATGAAAATATGGTACAAGCAGAGAAGAAGGTGGGTGCGGGGAAACAACTACGTCCTCTGGAAGTTCCTGAAGGAGCTGCCGCGCTTCCGCTCAAAGGCCCTGGCTCTCGAGCTACTCTACACCCTCTCGCTCTATTACATATTCCTGCTTGCGGTCATTTTCTCCGATCTGGTCTTCATTCTCGGCGTCACAGGGATATGGAACATCAGCCTCCTGGGGCCCTTCTCCCTGGTATGGGCCCTGGGGTATCTCCTCTTTATCCTGGAAGTCTTTCTCACGCTCTCCTTCGAGGGTGAGGACTCGCTGAGCCACCTTTTCCTCATAGCCCTCTCTTACTTCACTTATTGCCAGGCCTGGATCGTGGTGGTCATATCGGCAATATGGCAGGACATCACAGGCGTCAAGCGCACATGGATCAAGACAGAAAGGGTTTCAGAGAATCAGGAGGCCGGTGAGGAAGATAAGCGGCATAAAGCAGCGAATAGATAAAAAGGGCCCAATCGTCAGGCAGGAGCCCGGTGCCCGGATAAGGCAGGACATACCCCATGGCAGGCTCCCGAGAAAGGAAAGAATCAATGAAATCTGATACCACGCATGCTCTTTCTTCCCCATACCGCGGCGTCATTGACCGCTACCGGCAATTTCTCCCCGTGAGCGAGAAGACTCCCGTCATTACTCTGAGAGAGGGGAATACCCCCCTGATCAGGGCTTTCTCCCTGGAAAAGCTCATCGCGGGATCAAGGGTGTACCTGAAATACGAGGGCCTCAATCCCACGGGAAGCTTCAAGGACAGGGGGATGACGCTGGCGATCAGCAAGGCCGTCGAGGCGGGCCACAAGGCCGTCATCTGCGCCTCAACGGGAAACACTTCAGCCTCAGCGGCGGCCTATGCCTCAAGGGCATCTATCGTATGCGCCGTGCTGATCCCTGACAATGCCATAGCGCTGGGCAAGCTCGCCCAGGCGCTCATTTACGGAGCAAAGGTTATTGCCCTCAAGGGGAACTTTGACCAGGCTCTCTCTCTTGTAAAGGAAATCTCTTCAAAATATCCCTACACCCTGGTGAACTCCCTCAACGAGCACCGCATCGAGGGCCAGAAAACATCTGCCTTCGAGATATGCGACGAACTCGGTGACGCTCCCGACTACCTCTTCATTCCCGTGGGCAATGCAGGGAATATCACCGCTTACTGGCGGGGATTCCGTGAATATCACTCAAAAGGCCACAGCACCAGGCTCCCCAGAATGATGGGATTCCAGGCCGAAGGCGCCGCACCCATCGTGCGGGGCCACGTGGTGGAGAAGCCGGAGACAAGGGCCACCGCCATACGCATAGGCAACCCCGCACGGTGGGAGGAAGCGGCGGCGGCAGGGAAAGACTCCGGCGGCGTGATTGACATGGTGAGCGAGAAGGAGATCTTTGACGCTTACAAGCTCCTCGCCACTTCCGAGGGAGTCTTTGTCGAGCCCGCATCGGCGGCCTCGGTGGCAGGGCTTCTCCGGTACGCCCGCGAAGGGAAGATCCCGGAAGGAAGCACCATTGTCTGCGTGAACACGGGCCACGGCCTCAAGGATCCCGATGCCGCGATAAAGGAGAGCGCGGCGCCCGCGGTGTGCCCCGATAGCTTAGAGAAGGTCCTGGAGGCCCTGGCGAAGTAGCAGGCTGCCATCAGGCAGATGCTTTTTTCTTTGCTGATTTTAATTCCGTCCCATCCTTATAAAGCGTATCGGGACAGATATCCACGCCATTCGGCCATTCTATCGTCCTGGATTCAGGATTCACAGAGACCCTTTTGAAATACTCGATATCCCTGAGAGGGGTAAATACTCCGCCCTTCTCAATACACCGCATCATATCAAAGACTTTCTCACTGCCATCAGTAAACGAGATGAGCAGTTTGTACTCCTTGAGATATTTGACTTTTCTCACTCTTGTGAGCATCAGTGCCTCCCTGCTATTTGAGCGGCGGAATGCTTTTCAGCGGCTGACTGTTCATTGCGAGCTGCCAGCTCTCCATAAGGGCTTCACGATACTGTATCGCCCATTCCAGAGTCATTAAGAGCGCTCTCTTAGAAATTCTGCCCTCAAGAATTCTCAGCTCAGATATTGAAATCATGGCTTCCTGTTTTCCATAAATTGCATGAAAGTGAGGGGGATTGTGATCCTCGTAAAACATTCTTATCACTATCCCGTAAAATCTGCTTATTTCCGGCATTGAAGGATCTGCCCTCTCTCCTTGCTATTATAACCTTTTGCACGCCCTGATGCAATAATCATAATCCATGATATAATAAATGTATCACTCTTCAGCCGGAAGGAGAGCCCCCATGAGATACTGGATTTTCTGCCTGTGCCTTGCTTTTTCCCTCCTGATGCCATGCTTCTCCCTGCCCTTATACTCAGAAGAGACACAGAAAAGTGCTGCCGCTCACATCGAATCCATCCCCGACGGGAAAATCATCGCTCCCGACAAAAGCATGATTGATGCCTTCAGGATCTCCCTCAAGGGTGCCGACGGGATCAAGTTCGGCGACACCTTTACGATCATGCGGGGCGATAAGGTCATCGCCGAAGCCTACCTCGTGTCAACTGATTCCCGGAACTGCGTCATATCCATAAAAGGCACCCCTTCCGGGGAGGTTCAGCCGGGCGACGTGGTGCGCTTCGTGAGGCACAAGAAGGAGCTCCCCCGCGAGGTGCTCTCCCACGTCACCTACCTGGGCCTTTTCAAGAACGTCGAGGGGAAGTCGAACATGGTGTGCTGCTCAAAGTGCGGCCTCCAGATCGAGCGGTCCTTCCTGAGCAACTTCAACGAAACCGACCATTATGCCGTCTGTCAGGGCAAGACCCATGAGTTCTACTGCAGGAGCACCACTGCAAAAAGCTCAGGCTCATCCTCACAGGGCCAGTCAACGCAGCAGGGCAGCGCCACGACTAACCGCAATGCCCAGGAAGTGCTCAAGGCGCCGGAAAACTGGACCGAGAAGGTGAGCACGACAAAATACGAGGACTGGGGAAAGACGGTGAAGACCTCCACCCTTCCCACGATAGGAGGATGCGGCGGCCCGCCGGTCGTGTCGGGCTACGGCACTTCGGGCGGCAAGGAGATAAAGATGCAGATAATCCAGGGAAGCAACTGCATCAAGGTGGTCTCGCCGTAAGGCAGTCTTCACTGGAACATGCGGGGGATTGACTCCTTCCAGGTCTTCTCCCTTTTCAGCTCGCCATTCTCAGATATCCTTCGGGTGAAGGTGATTAAAAAAGAGCGCTCATCGGAGCTTACATCGATGAAGGTGCTCACGGAAAGTCTTCGATTACCCGTGAGAAGCTTTACGTCGCTTTCGGCCTCGCCGTGGAAGCTTGAATCTGCAGGGTTTCGCTCATTGGTACTGTATATCGTTTTCACCAGGGTAGAGTAAGTATTGCCTTCATGCTCCAGAGCCCTCTCTCCTTCAAATTCAATGGCGATCTCGGAGGTTTCAAGATTATCAATGACTTTGTGGCTCTTAGGCCATTTTGCGGGGAGATATTTGCTGAAGGGCATCTCTTCCCGTGGCTGAGGGCTCTTGAAGGACAGTCCCTTATGGGCATTTCCCGATGTCACCGGCAGGTCGATGCTTGTCGCTCCGCTTCCCATGACGAGGCAGGTTGTCATGGGGTAAGGGGTGGGCCATATCATGGGAAACTGGGCATTGGTGACGGCCACGCGAATCCGGTGCCCCGGCCTGAAAGTCCACGTGGTAAAGTGCAGAGGCAGATTTATATCATAGGTTTTATCCCGCTCAAGATACCCGGGGCTCACTCTTGACTTGATCTGTGACCCGTTCTGCACGGCTCCCGTCACAAGCGCCACGCGGCCATCAGGAAATATGTCTTCAAGCCTCACCACCCAATGGGCAAGCTTCGCAGATGAGGAGACACGCAGATGAGCCTGCGGGATCCCGATTATTTCAATATCTTTTGCAAGCACTTCGCTGTCATACACAAGCGCAGCGCCGTCATCGCGGCTCATATCTCCCGTAGCTTCACCCCACCAGTAGCCGCAGGCCGTGCCCGCCCCCGGCCTGTAGGAAAGCCTGTGAACCATCTTTTTCTCCGGCGCCGCTCTAAGAGTGTGAGAACCATTCAGGTAAAGTCTTTTCCATCGCACTTCTGAAAGAGGATACCGCTCCGCCACCCAGCTTCCCTTTGCACTTTCGAGTTTTTCATCGGGAGGATCTCCATGCCTCACGTACACTGCAAGGGGCGAGAGTGGGGATGCGAGTTCTTTCCCTTCCCCGAGGAGGCTCTTCCACCATTGCACTGCTTCATCACGCCACTCGATAACGGGGCCCGGAACCCCATCATCGGGCCAGGCATGGTTCCACGGGCCGAGGAGTGCTCTCATGGGAACTGTGCAGTGGGTAAGCATCCGGGGAATACTGTCGCGGTATCCGTCGGCAAGGCCCCCGATGAGAAATGCGGGGACAGCGAGCTTTTGATACTGCCACCGGAGAGAATTCCGCCGCCAGAAAGGGCCGTCGGTCTGGTTCTTTTTGTAGGTGAGAAACCACGGATACCGCTCGAACCTGTCACGGAAATAGTCTTCGTCAACAGGATAGAGGGGAGACCGGGGAAGGATCAGGTCATTCTCTATGGAAAGCTCGTACTCGTCGATATGAAAAATCCCGTCGATATAGTGCACGTCATCGTGATAGAGATCATCGGAGGCATCGGCAGCGAGAATGGCCTTCAGGGCCGGGGGCCTGCGCATCGCAACCTGGATGGCATTGAAGCCGCTCCATGAGATGCCCCACATACCCACCCTGCCATTTGACCATGGCTTCTTTGAAAGTCTGTCAATCAGCTCGACGGCATCGTCGAGTTCCTGGTCGGAATACTCTTTTTCCGGGATGGCGCCGTCGGAGGAACCCGTCCCCCTCACATCGGCCTTCGCCATCACAATACCGCGCCTGGCGAAATAGGCGTAGAGCGAGAAATCTCTCATGGCAAAAATGTCGTCCTTGCGATAAGGGAGCAGCTCGAACACCACGGGAAAGCGCTCTCCCGGCCCGGCTGCCCTGGGGAGATAGTACGTCATCGCGATTCCCGTGCCGTCCTTCATCACCATCTTTTCCTTCTCAATGGAGAAGTCGCAGAGTTTTTCCTCCGGGTACGAGGGAGAGGCACCGGAGAGGATAATCGCAAGGACAATGAGTGGGAGCGCATATTTTACGGTATTTACACAATTTTTCATAGAGACTTCTCCCGTGTTCTCTTCAGGACTCTCAGGCAGCCTGGCGCACCCCTGCCGGTGGGCAGGGCTCTCGTAAAGGCTCCCGTTGGGGAATGAAAGTTCTGCGCATGAGGAGATTATAGCAGATAGTTCCTGGTGGGCGCAATTCTGTGGCTCCCCTTTTCTGAATTCAATGTCACGGGGAGAGAAAGCATTACATTCCGCCACCAGGAGCTAAGATCCGGAATGAGAGCCTGGGGGCGTGTTCCCGGGGAATTGAAGCAGCTCCTTCGGAGGCACCTATAAAAAAAAGATATATCGCCTTCCCCCGCTGACCAGAGGGCTGAAGAATGGACGCATGAGGGGCTCATCGCACAGATAACAGCCATTCAATAGCCTCAGGGTCATTTTTGACCTCTTCAACCCTATCAGGCCATCTGGAAGGCATCTGGCGACGTCCTTTTATCGTTGCGGTGAATGGGTTTTTGAGGGGTAGCCTGTTTGATATTTCATAATCGATATGATATCATATAACTATGGATACACATGAGACCCACTCAATCTCCGATATGTTCCTCCCCGATGAAGAAGAGCTTCTTCACCTCGGTGATCCATTGTATTGCCATGATTACGAGGACATGCTCCTCCTCCCGGAGCCTTATGAGCTTCCCGCCGAGGCCCGTGACAGGGCGAAGCGCATGGTGAAGATCACCGGGGAAGGCCTTCTCACCGAGGCGGAAAAGCTCACCGAGGAACTCGCCTGGGGGCCCCCGCTCATCGACAGGGATAACCGGGCCTCACGGCTGGATTTCACCCTCTGCCAGGCAGTCAGAGGCCGACTCGCCCTTGACTTGGTTCTGGGCGGCTTTCTTGTCACTCTCAAAACGAAAGGAGTTGATCGTTTGGGCTACCGCTCCATGGCGACCTTTGCCGTGGAGCATCTCTCGATGTCGGGCCGCACGGCATCAGAGCTGATGCACAATTTCCAGCTTCTCGAGGCCCTTCCCCTCACCAGAGAGGCGTACCTGCAGGGGAAAATCGCGAAGAGCGCACTCAGGCACCTCTCGAGGGTGGCCACACCAGAGAACGAGGCCGGAGTGCTTGCCAGGGCTCAGAAGCTCTCAGTGGGCGGCTTTGAGAGGGAGGTAAGGAAGATCCTTGCAGAAAGGGAGCGCGATGAAGGCACAGGCTCTGCTGCTGATGAGCAGGGTAATGAGGGAGTGATGATGCATTTCCGCGTATCACCGACGCTTGCCCTCACCTGGGACTTCGCCCTCTCCATGTTCCGGGACAGGGAGCACTATGAAGGGCCTGTTGCAGGCTTCATCGAGGCCCTCCTCGCCAACTGGACGGCCTCGGGAAAGTGCGCTCATGGTCCTGCGCCCCTCGATGAGGAGGGAAGCCTCCCGGTATTTTACAGGGGCAGGGAGGCCGGGAAGGGCTCCATTCCCGTAACGGAGGCCGTCAAAGGCGATGCTCAGGGAGAGGCCTTTTCGGAAGGCACAGGGGATGACACTCCTGAGGCAGAGAGCTCACCGTGGGAGATGCCCTGGGATATCTTTTTCCCCTCGTGGCTGGAGGAGACCCGGCGGGGCGGGGAGCCCGGCAGCTGTTCCGTCAAGGCCGTCGCAGGGAGGCTCATCAGGGCCGCCGTGATGCGCCAGAGGCTTGAAGTCGCCACTGGAATGCTGCTGCGGGCAATGCACGCCAGGCAGCTCTTCACCCGCTTCGGCTTTGAATCAATCGAGGAATATGCACAGACACGGTGCGGCCTTTCAAAAGCGCAGGCCCGCCAGTTTATCATGGTAGCCAATGGATTCCGCCGCCACTCCCTCACCGAAAAGGCCTTCAGGAGCCGCACCATCACGAGGGAGCAGGCAAGGCTCATCCTCCCCCTGGTGAACGGGAAAAACGAGGAGGCCTGGATAGAATATGCCGCGTCTGTCCCTACGGCGGACCTCAGGGAAGAGGCGGGGCGCATCGCCCGGATCATCGAGTATGACAGCTTCGCCGCGGTGAGCTATACCCTCCTCCCCGGCTTCCGCTATCTCAGTGATGAGCGGTATCATGAGCTTCCCTTCGAGGTGCGGGACAGCATCAGGACCGGGTCCTGGTACGGCGGCCCCTCGGCGGTCTCAGCGTGGCCTCTTTCCGAGGATGACGAAGCTTCCCTGGAGAGCCGCGACAGGCGCTTCGACGAGCCCTGGAACCATTTCAGCGATGTTGACGAAATGCTCACCGCTGAGGCCGCCATGAAAGTTGAAAAAAATTCCGTGCTGTGTGCGAGCCTGGAGGAGGCCCGGCAGATCTGCACCCTTCCCGAGGGTGAAAATCCCGAAGAGACCTTCCTTGTGGACATCCTCCAGGGAGAAGGCGCCTCCGGGAGGCCATCACTCACCATGGCAATCAGGTTTTATCTCCCTGAAGAGCTTTATCAACTCTGGAACACTGCCGCCAGGGCTTTTCTATGCCTCACCATGCAGGCAGAGGCCGTCGGAGCAGAGGGTAAAGAGCCGGTTACCTTGCATCCCTCCTATGCCCTGATTCCCCCGGAAGAACAATTCCTTGCCGCCCTCATGGCGGACTACCTCTCCACCGAGGGCGAATTCCAGAAGGCTGCCCATCACCACAGGATCCTGAAGCGCGACCGATTCCGCTGCCAGTCACCCGGTTGTCGCTGCCGCAGGCACCTCCACGTGCACCATATCATCAGGCGCTCCCAGGGCGGCACCGATGACCCCTGGAACCTCATCACCCTCTGCGAGGCCTGCCATCTCCACCTGCTCCACGGCCTGCGGACTCTCACCATAAGGGGGAAAGCTCCCCACCGCCTCACCGTCGCCTTCGGCTCGCAGTCAGACGGTGAGCCATTCCTCATGTATGAAGAGGGGGTAAGGAAGCCTCGTCCAATGAGATGAGAGCGCCCCTCAGCTTGCCGCAACATGGTGTGATGCCATGCCCCCCTCACAGGCCCGGGGCCCGCTCCCGGAGGAAGATATCGGCAAGAAAGGATTTCGGTGAGCTTTCCATAGAATATCACTGCTTATGTGTAAAGACTCCCCTTTCACCGTCAGGGTTCCCGCCACTTCGGCAAATATCGGGCCGGGCTTCGATGTCCTCGGCATCGCCCTTGCCATGTACAATACCTGTACTGTCTGCCCGGGAGGCACGAAGCTCACCATTACGGTGGAAGGCGAAGGGGGAGACGGAGAAATTCCCGCCGATGAGCAGAACCTCCTCTACAGGGCCCTCTCGAGGGGGATGAGCCTGGCCGGCAAGGAGGTTCCACCCCTCGCCATAAGGCAGCACAACGTCATTCCCGCCTCAAGGGGCCTGGGCTCTTCCGCCTCTGCAGTGGTCGCAGGGCTTCTTGCCGCGCAGAGACTCTCAGGGGGGACACTCACCCCGGAAGCCCTCACAGGGCTTGCCGTCGAAATGGAAGGCCACCCCGACAACGTCCTTGCGGCCCTTCGCGGCGGCGTGGTCATCGCAAGGAGATCGGGGGACTCCTCCGTACCGCTCTCCGTCCCGCTGGGGGCGCCTCTGGAGGTGGCCCTTGCCATCCCCGATATCAAGATAAGCACCAGCGCCGCCAGGGAAGTCCTCCCTCAGGCATATTCCCTCACTGATGTGGTGACCTCGCTCCAGAGCGTCTCTCTCCTCATATACTCCCTCATCACGGGAGAGCATGCCTATCTGCGTGACGCGATGACCGACAGGATCCACGAGCCCTACCGGGCACCCCTTATCAGGGGATTCAGGGAAGCCGTCGATGCTGCCCTGGCCTGCGGCGCCCTCGGCGCCTGCCTCTCAGGCTCCGGCTCCACGGTCCTGGCTTTCTGCAGGGGCAGCAGCGAAGCCGTCGCCGAGGCCATGGCCTCGGAGTTCAGGAAGAAAGGCATCTCCTGCAGGGCCTGCGTCACCTCCATCACGGCAGAGGGCGCCCGCATCATTGAGCAGGAAGGCCCCCAGGCTCAATAGACCCGCCAAGACTGATTATAGAATCCCATGGAAGGAGCTGCATCATGCATACCAAGAGGATCATCAAGTTCGGGGGAAGCTCCCTTGCAGGCGCCGAATGCTTCAGAAAAGTAGCGGCAATAGTCTCCTCGTCGATGAAGCTGAATCCTGTGGTGGTCGTCTCGGCCCTGGGAGCAGCGCCGGGAGAGCTGAAAATCACCGACTCCCTCAAGGATCTCACGTCACAGCTCCTGGAGAAAAAGGAGGGCACAAAGCTCCTTGAGGCCATCCTGGCCCGCCATCACAGGATCCTGAAAGACCTTGACCTCTCCCCGTCAGTCCTCGGCGCCGAGGAGCAGGAGCTGAGGGGCCTGGTACAGGAAGTGAAGAGGGGAGCCTATGCCTCGAAGGATGAGGCCTATGACGCCCTCATGGGATTCGGCGAGGTACTCTCGGCGAAAATAATGGCCTCACTGCTTGCATCGTCAGGCCTTCGCTTCATAGCCGCCCATCCGCGGGAATTCCACTTCCAGACCAACGACGCCTTTGGAAACGCCGATATCCTCGAGGAGAGCCTTGAAAAGATCGCATCCCGCATAATCGCCGCGAAGGATCACATAGTATTTCCAGGCTACATCGGCTTCACCGCAGGCGGGAGGAGGACCACCCTCGGGCGCGGCGGCTCCGATTACACAGCGGCCGTGCTGGGAGCGGCCCTCAAGAAGGACGTGGAGATATGGACTGACGTGGACGGTATCTACCGGATCGCCCCGCCCTTTCTTCCCCCGCAGTTTAACGCCATGGGCCACCCTGAGTCCATCCCCGAGCTCTCCTACGAGGAGGCCTTCCAGATGGCGGCCTTCGGCTCCCGGGTCCTCTTTGAAAAAGCCATGTACGCCGTTTTCCAGGCGGTGAAAAAAGGGAAGCACATAAGGCTTATCATCAAGAACACCTTCAGGCCCGAGCACCCGGGCACGGTCATATCAAGCGTCCACCGGCACCTGGGTGAGCCCCGCGGCATTACATGCCTCGAAGGGACGCAGCTCTTCACCCTCTATCCGCGCAGCGAAGAGGAGGCCCAGGCTTTCCGCAGCGGGGTGAACAGCCTCGGGGGCGTCTCGACGCTCATGGCATCGGAGACCTCCGGGCGGCTCTCGCTGGTGCTGGACCGGTACCATCCCGATCTCTCGAGGCTTGAGTCCAGGTTCACAAGCCATCTCTCAAGGGACCAGGTCCTGGTGAAAATCGTCGGCGACGGCCTTGGGGAAAACCCCGAGACCCTCTCGAGGATCCACAGAACTCTCCATGCCGCCGAGAATCCCGAAAAATTCGGCATGACAATAGTGCACAAGTCTCCGCAGCTCCTCACCGACACCACCTTTGAATTCCTCGTAAAAAAGAGGGGGCTCCCCGACATTCTGATGGCTCTCTACAAAGGGCTTTTCATGGACCGCTCCGTCGTCGTGGGCATGATGGGGCTCGGGACCGTGGGAGGCGGCGTGCTCCATTATGCCAGGGACCTCTACAGCCACGAAAAAGGCGTCTTTGACCTTCACTTCCCGCTGGCGCTGGTGAAAAACGAGAAAAAGAAGCGAAAGGGCGTAACCGGCATAAAGCTCACCGGCAATGCCGCCGATATCCTGGACGATCCCACCGTGGACATCGTGCTCGAGGTGATGGGAGGGATCGAGCCGGCAAGGACATTCGTGCTGGAAGCCCTCGCGAAGGGGAAAGATGTCGTGACGGCAAACAAGGCGCTCCTCGCGGAATGCGGCGTGGAGATCTTCCAGGCAGCGGACCGCTCCAGGAGAAACCTTGGCTTTGAAGCGAGTGTCTGCGGAGAGATCCCTATTGTGGACGATCTGCTCAAGTTTCCAGGCCTCCATGACATAGAAGGAATCGAAGGGATCGTGAACGGGACAAGCAACTACGTCCTTACCCGCTTCATGGAAGGCATGGCACTCGATGAGGCCATCGGGATTGCCCAGCAGAAGGGCTTCGCCGAGGCCGATCCCACCCTTGACATATCGGGCACCGACGCCTCACAGAAGCTTGCCATCCTTGCCTCTATCCTTTTCAACGAGCCCGTCAATTACAGGGATATTTACAGGAAAGGTATTGAAGGACTCATCCCCGCCGACCGCATGGCGTTCCAGGAGTGGGGCGTCACCATCAAGCCCCTGGTGCTTGCAAAAAGTGAAGGATCGGCCCTCACCCTCGTGGTGTCACCGGCCCTTGTCCCTTCTCACCACCCCCTTGCGGCAGTGAGAGAAGAGAATAACGCCCTGGCTCTCTATCTCAAGGGGAGACAGGAGCCCATCACTCATATCGGCAAGGGCGCCGGCGCCATTCCCACGGCGCGATCAATCGTGAGGGACATTCTGGAAGTATCCAGGAAATCGAGAGCTTACATGGTGAACCTCCCGGGGTTCTTCAAGGTGAAGGCGAGAAGCCACAGGGAGGACCAGGCCTCCTTCGAGGCAGACTGGTACGTGAGGCTCACGGTGCAGGACAAGCCCGGCGTTTTTGGAAAGATAGCCACAATACTGGGAGAGAGCGGGCTCTCCATAAGGCAGGTCATGCAGGAAGAGCTCCCGGGACGCCAGGGAGCCCATGTGATGCTTGCCCTCAAGAAAGCTCCCCTTGAGCGCCTCGAGGCGGCTGTTGAAAAAATCTCACACCATCCCTTTGTCAATGAGCATTTTTCATGCGTAATGCGCTGAAAGGCCCGTGCCGGCCTTTCAGCGACAGAACGGGGAATTATGCCTCATGGGAGGCGACCGGGACAGAGGAGATTCCTATGGCACCTGTTGAATAGTTATAGAGATCTTAACCTCGGACCGCAGGGAGCACCATGGCAGAGATTCACGATTACGCATCTACCGGCAATCTCGAAAAAATCAAGGAGCTGGCCGTAGTCGATAAGAAAAACATCGACAAGAGAGACAGCTTCAACATGACGCCCCTCCACTGGGCTTCCTTCTGGGGGCACTACCAAGTCGTGGAATTCCTCACCTCCTTCGGCGCCGACATCAACGCAAAGACCAACGTGCGCTCGACGCCGCTCCACAGCGCTGCCGTGGGAGGGCACCAGAAGATCGCCGAGCTTCTCGTCGCCAGGGGCGCTGATGTCAACGCCAAGACAAAGGCCGGTCTTACCCCTCTCCACAGCGCCGCTTCAGGAGGCCATCTTGACATGGTGACGCTTCTTTACTCCCGGGGCGCCAGTGTCAATGCAAAGACAAAAACCGGGCAGACTCCACTCCAGGGCGCGGCTGCAAAGGGCTACCGCCACATCGTGAGGGTGCTGGTGCAGGCCGGCACCGACGTCAACGCCCCTTCAAAACATGGCAATACGCCTCTCCACGAGGTGGCTATTAAAGGCTACCGCGATCTTGCGGAGTTCCTCATCTCCCGGGGGGCCGATATCAACGCCAGGAACAAGAAAGGACAGACTCCCCTGCAATGCGCCCTTATCCACTCCCATAAGGAGATTGCCGCTTTCATCCGCTCAAAGGGCGGCGGCGAATAGCGCTTCACGGCCTTTCAATGACACCGCCGCAGGAATGAACCGGAAGAAGGAATATCCATGACGGCGAAGAAGTGAGAGGCATTGAAAAAACCTTTGAACCCCATGAAGCCGGCAAAGAAGGACACGCTCCCCGCCCCCCATCTCACCCTTCTTGACAAGTAAGCCGGAAAGGAACCGGAAGGAGAACTGCTCATGCGCACAGGAAGAATTGCTCTCTTGCTGATCCTGCTCATTTCGATTGCCTTCGCCGCCATGGCCGCGGCAGGGCCGGGAGAGGCGGCCGCTAAAAGCCAGAGCGGGCCGGATAAGATTGCCGCAAGCTATAACACCTTCGGCTTCTCCCTTTACTCCGATCTCCTGAAGGAAAACAAGCACAAGAACGTCTTTATCTCTCCCACGAGCATCGCGCTTGCCCTGGCTATCGCCTGGAACGGCGCCCAGGGAGAGACAATGAACGGCATCGCCAAGGTCCTCACCATCTATGGAATGCCGGAAAACGAGGTAAACGCCCTCAACAAGCTCCTCATTAATTCTCTGAAAAAGGCCGATCCCAAAGTAGACATCGCCATAGCCAACTCTCTCTGGCTGCGCACGGGAATGTCCTTCAGCCCGCAGTTTATCAAGAAGGCCAGGGAGTCATACAGCGCAGAGGTAAAGGTCGGTATCGATGCGGCCCTCATCAACGAGTGGGTGAAAAAGAACACCAAGGGGAAAATCACCTCCATCGTGGACAAGGTGCCCCCCAACGCCGTGCTCTATATTATAAACGCCGTGTATTTCAAGGGGGCATGGTCACAGAGATTCGATAAAAAGCTCACGGCGCAGAAGCCCTTCACCATGGCAGGCGGAAAGAAAAAGAACTGCCCCTTCATGGCGCAGTCAGGATCATATCTCTATTACCGCGGCGACAAGTTCCAGGCGCTGCGCCTTCCCTACGGAGACAAAAAGCTCGCCATGTATCTCTTCCTGCCGGACAGGAACTCCTCGCTTGACGAGTTCCACGGGAAGCTCAGCAGCACGGCGTGGAAGTCCTGGATGGAAAAATTCGAGGATGCCGAGGGCACCGTGGAAATCCCCCGCTTCAGGTGCGAATTCATGGCAGAGCTCAATAAATCCCTGAAAGCTCTCGGGATGGGGGCTTCCTTTGACAGCTTCCGGGCGCAGTTTTCCAGGATGAGCGACACTTTCCTCACGATAAGCTCCGTGCTCCATAAAAGCTTCGTCGAGGTGAACGAGGAAGGCACCGTCGCCGCGGCAGTCACTTCCGTGGAGATTCGTGATACGGCCATGATGGAGCCTCCCAAGAAATTCACCTTCAAGGCCGACCGCCCGTTTTTCTTTGCCATCGTTGACGGCAGCACGAAATCGATTCTGTTCATGGGCTCCCTGGCTGAACCCCGCTAGGCGCCTCCATGAAAGAGCACCGCGCCCCTCACTTTGCCCTGCTTGCTCTTTTGCTGCTCCTTCTTTTTCCTGCCCGCTCCCTCCGGGGGAAGGAAAGCCTGCCGTCCCCTGCGAAAAAGGCCGCCACCTCACTTGAAGAAAGCCGGTACGGAGAGTGCGAGAAGGCTCTTCGGGAATGGCTTGCCGAGGCGAGAAAAAACCGCGACGGAAAAAGCGAGGCACTCTGCCACCTGCGGTGGGCGGAGCTCCATCTTGAAGGGAAAAGATTCTTCCAGGCATCCCAGGAGGCCGCTGAAGCCCTGGACCTGTTCAAAGCCCAGAAAGAATCAGGGGGCGAGTTCTCCTCCCGGCTTGCCCTGATAGCATCGGCATCGGGGAGAAACAGGAAGCAGGAAGCCTATGCGTTTCTCTCCTCACTGGAAGGCAGGCTTCCTGAAAAGCTCCCCCCTGAGGGCCACATCGATTTCTTCCTGCTGAGGGGAGAGCTGCTGAGAGAGAAAGGGGAGCTTGATCTCGCAGGAAAAAATTTCGATGAGGCGATAAAGAGGGCCATCGGGGCACAGGATATGCTGAGAAGAATCAAGGGCCTTCTGGAGCGGGCCCTTCTTTACGGGGAAAAAAGGGAATTCGTGAAGGCGCGCCAGGACCTTAAAGAAGCCCGCGAGCTCATGGCGGAACGGGAGATGCCCTACCTTGCCGCCAGGCTTCTTGAGGCTGAGGCGGACCTTGCCGTCAGGGAGGCGGAGTCTGAAAAGGCTCTCACCTTGCTCTCAGGCTCATGTGAGATTTACCGGCTCATCTCAAATGAAAGTGCCGCGGGTGAGGCACTCCTCGGCATTGCCGGCATTTACGGGCGGCAGAACTGCTGGGACAAGAGCGCCGCCGCCTGCAGAAAGGCACTCGGGGTCTTTCAGGGCGCCCATGATGCAAGGGGGCAGATAACCGCCTGTGAGAAGGCCCTCAACCTCATTTTCTTTACAAGGGACAGGGAAGAATACCGGGTGCTCCTCAAGGCTCTCAGGAGCGCCGCCCTTCAGGCGCCCGACGATTTCGAGAAGGGGCAGGCTTTTGCAATCGAGGGAAGAGTGCTGATGAACCAGAAAGACAGCCCCGCCCTGGCCCTTGAGGCCTACCAGGAGGCATTGAAATGCTACCGGGCAGGATCGTACCGCCAGGGAATGATGGAATGCCTGAAAGCGATGGGCGATATTCATAAAGGGGCCGGGGATTATGAAAAGGCCCTGGCCTCATACCAGGAGGCGCTCTCTCTTGCGCCTCAGGAGCCGGAGGCCTCCCCGGATGCACTCTCCATGGCCGGCATACTCAGGGCTCTCGCCATGCTCTCGATCCAGCGCTCACAATACGACAGGGCGCTTGCTTACTATGAAAAGGCCCTGGCAGCCGACGAAAAGGCGCAGGATACCAGGGCCCTCATCGAGGACCTCGCAGGAATCATAGGCATCTCCATTGCCACCTTTGACAGCGAGAGGGCCTCCCGGGACATCCGGAGGGCTTTCAAGGAAATCGGCTCCCTGAAGGAAGTGCCTGACCGTGCCATCGCTTACAATGAGATCATCAACACCATCGTGAATGCCGCATTCCGCATGGATGAGCTGAGCACTGCCGACAAGCTGATCTCTTTCCAGGACTCCGCGGCTTCGGAAATCATAAAGGGCATCGCTCTTGACGAGACGCTCCTCTCGTCAATCCTGGAAGGGTACAGGGAATGGATCCTCCATGCCCGTGAAAAGAAGGACCCTATGGAAGAGGGTCTCGCAACCTTCATGACAGGCTTCTTCTTCCATGTCGCCGGGAGGCTCGAGCAGGCCGGAGATAATTACCAGAGGGCCCTTGCCATCTTTGAAGAGGCCAAGGCCAGGCCTTTCGAGGGCCTTATACTCTTTTTGAGCGGCCAGCTTCTTATTGAAAAGGGCTGCCCCGGGGAAGCGATAAAGCCCCTTGAAAAGGCCCTCGCCTTATTCAGGAGCACAGGCCACCTTGACAATGAGGTGAATATCCAGTGCTACCTGGCGATTCTCCACCGGGAGCTCAAGAACAATGAGAAGGCCCTCCACCACTTTGAAGAAGCCGCAAAAAGGGCCGGGGGATCACCGGACAAAAGGCTTCAAACCCTCGCCCTCACCGGGATGGGCTCCACCTATTTCTCAATGGGCTCCTGCAAGGAAGCGCAGCAGGCCTTCCTCAAGGCCTGCGCCCTCCTGGAGAAATCGGGAGAGATAAAGAAAAAAGCCCTCACCGAGGTCTCCCTGGGGAGAACCTGCCTCTCCATGGGAAACAGCAGGGAGGCGGAGGCCTGCTACCGCAGGGCCCTTGCCACCTTCCGCTCGCTGGGAAGCGTCATGGAGGAGCGCGATGTGGTCATTGAGCTCGGCGAGGTGCTTGAGAAAACCGGCAAAGAGAGTGAAGCCCTTCCGCTTTACAGGGAGGCTCTTGACAAGGTCTGCGAAATAAGGGAGCGCCTGAATCCCGGGAACAAGCCCGGGGGGGCGGCAATGATGGCTCCCACAAGGAGGCTCTTCGAGAAGACTATAGCGCTCCTTATAAAAACACAGCATTATGACGAGGCCCTCAAGTATTTCAACCTTTCAGGCTCCTACGAGCTCTTCGGCGACTTTGACCCCTCGTCTATCACCACAAAAGACGAAAAGCTCCTCGAGCTGCTGAAGAAAATGGATGCCCTCAAGAAAAAAATGAGCCTTCTCCAGCATGACATGGAAAAAAACGCCAGCACCGAGCGCAAGGATTA
The DNA here is from genome assembly GCA_031082125.1 of Candidatus Eremiobacterota bacterium. Classification (NCBI taxonomy): domain Bacteria; kingdom Bacillati; phylum Vulcanimicrobiota; species Vulcanimicrobiota bacterium. The sequence continues at coordinate 31,847 of JAVHLM010000024.1, read as the reverse complement.
CCTCTCAGGCGTCCTTGCCTCGACAAAGTCCGACTTTTTTTCCGTGATAAACCAGATAAAACAGAAAAATCCCGATTATGAGCAGTTTCTCGCCCTCCAGGGCCCGGAGCTCGCAGGCCTCCAGCCTGCCATTCCCGATGACACCCTCATTCTTGAATACTACCCTGCCCAGGAGAGCCTCTACCTTTTCGCGGTGACAAAAGACTCCTTCTCCATAAAACAGTCTGACATCAGCCGCCAGGCCCTCTACAGGCTTGTGCGGAATTACAGGGAGGAGATCCAGAGGCGCTCACCGGGGGAGACCGGTTCGGGGGGGCTCCTCTACCGGCACCTTCTCAGGCCTGTGAAAGAAGAGATAGAGAAGGCGAAGAACGTGGAGATAATTCCAGGAGGCCTTCTCTGGTATGTCCCTTTTGAGGCCCTCTCCGACGGGCAGGGCTTACTGGAGGGAAAAAATGTCGGGTATCTCTATTCCTCTCACATCATAAAGCTGCTCACCGAGAGAAAAAAAGATATTACCGGGGCTTCAAGGCTCCTGGCCTATGGAAACCCCTCCGGCGCCGATCTTCCCTTTGCAGAAAAGGAGGTAGAGCATCTGGGATCGATTTTCAGCGAGAGCACAATCCTCACCGGCGAGGGAGCCACGGTGGAATCTTTCCTGAAAGAGGCGCCGCAGGCGGCACTCATCCACCTTGCGACTCACAGCATCCTCAGGCGGGATCGCATCAACGAGAGCTCCATACAGTTTGCCGGCGCCGGGAAGATACTGAGCCTTGGCGAGCTCTACGGCCTCACGCTCCCCGCTGCTTCACTGGTGGTGCTGAGCTCATGCGAAAGCGCCCTCGGCGAAGAAAATCCCGGCAAGGAGTTCGCAAGTCTTGCATCTGCCTTTACCATAGCGGGGGCGCCGTCGGTGGTTGCGTCGCTCTGGAGAGTTGAGGACTCCTCGACAGCCCTCCTCTTCGGAGAGTTCTACCGGGCTCTCGCCCGGGGGCACTCAAGAAGCGAATCGCTCAGGCTTGCCAAGGAGTCGCTCAGGAAAAACCCGGAGACGGCGGCGCCCTTTTACTGGGCGGGCTTCATCCTCCTCGGTGACTGGCGCTGAAGGAGGCCCTTCAAGAGCGGCTCCACTTACCCTGTGAAAGGAGTGACAGACATGGAGAAAAATCCTTTTGACGCCATGGCCCATCTCTATGATCTTATGGTCCCATGGGAATCAAGGCTCTCCCGAGAGGAACCCTTTTACCGGAAGGTCTTCGGCCTGCCAGGGAAAAGGATACTTGATGCCGCCTGCGGCACGGGCCGCCATGCCCTGCTTTTCCATTCCTTCGGCCACGCTGTCACGGCAACAGACCTCTCAGAGGCCGCTCTGACCGTGGCGAAGAAGCATGCCGCTTCGCAGGGGTCGGAGCTCAAGTTCGTGCGTGAAAACCTTCTCTCCCTTGAAGGCTCCTTCGGGGAGGATTCCTTTGATTTTCTCACCATCCTGGGCAATTCCCTCGCGCAGTTCAAAGAGGCGGAGGCCCTCACAGGGATTTTCCGGGGGGCAGCGGCGATCCTCGCTCCTGGAGGGACCCTGCTTTTCCAGATCGTGAACTTTCATACACTGACAGTGAGGGAAGGCCGCTTCATGCCCCTCAGGGTGGTGAGGGATGGTGAAAGAGAGCTGCTCTTCCAGAAGATCTTCGAGTTCTGCGGAAGCCTTGTGGTCCTGGACGTGCTGATTTTTGCAAAGCGCGGGTCACAATGGGAGCGCCATGCCGAGTCCACGGTTCTTCGCCCTTGGAGCAGGGAGGAGCTGGAGCCCCTCCTGATGGAAAACGGCTTTGCCGGCGTCTCCTGGTACGGCGATTTTTCCTTCGCCCCCTTTGAGAGAGAGACTTCAAAGGACCTCATCGCGGTGGCGAAAGTGCCCCATTGACGGCATCGCCCATTTCAGGTATTACAATTTTGTCATAACCGCCCCAATGGCCACTGCCTCTGCTATAATAAGTGAAGCAGATGCCGGTGGTGTAGATAAGAGATACTTCGCTTTGGACGACGTGGTTGCAGGTTCAAGTCCTGTCCCCTCTGCGTGGAGGGGTAGCTCAATGGTAGAGCACGATGCTCTTGTCGCCTGTTCCCCGGCATCTGCTCTTTAGGGGGCGTAACGCTTACGCAACATATTTGCCCAATTTATTACCAAGGACTGTGTGATTAATAGTAACCGAATACCGCTCCCCAGAAAAGATCCTCAAAGGTGTCAGTACTCAGAGTGACATACCTGACTTCTCCCCAGGTGAAAATCCAGAACTTAAGCTTGCTTCCAATAGGTTCCGCACCGAGAAGGAGCACCCAGTGATCAAAATGATTCACTTTGCAAGGTCCTTCTCCCGGAAGTATCTTTGAGTCGATCAGAAGAGCCACGGGATTTCCTGCATCAACGGCAAAGTGGCCCTCTGCGAGCGCCGATTTTTCACCGTAAAGGTATGTTGAGGTATAGACGGCGTTTGTGCATCCGATGATTGATTTCATCCACATCCTCATTTCCCCGGGGAAAGTGATTGCTACAGTAGCATCGTCCTCTTCATAATCAAATACGTCATTTTCATAGTCTCTCATGCTTGCGGCCAGCATCCAGTCAACCTGAGCCATTGTATCGGGCACTTTTGCTGAAGTTATATGAGCACCGGGCTTAATCACCTCGCTGTAGCTTTTAAATTCTCCCTTCTCAAACATAGTGCGGCACATGCTAACATAGCGCTCCGGATCTTTCATGGCAAGAGCAACAAGTATTGCCATGGGACCGCATAATGACTGGTCGCTCTGCCTCATGAGGGTCGGGTTCTCAATTCGAGCCCTGATTTCGTGAATAAGAGCATCTTTGGCAATTTTTGTGAACTTTCCCGGGGCCTTTGATTGCTTGAAGTTTTCAAGCGCATCCATGGCATTCATTGTGCGCCTGTCTTCGCCCAGGCACATCAGAGAGTAAGTAAGGGTGTAATTCGCATCATCATGGCGGAATGTTTTATCAATAGTATCTCCCGGTGTGTCCTGCAAGGTCACATAAATTGTTCCAAGGAGATCGTCTGCGTCGGGAGCGTCAAGATCCCACAATACAATCTTTACATTCTGGTAAAAAGGAACTTTAAGGTCAAGAGGCCAGCTGCTTTTCTTGCCCATTTCTTTCTTGAGCGAGGTAACCAGTTTGCCGTCTGCAAATATGCATAATTTACTCTTGTCATTACCCGAGGATTCAGTGATAAGGCAAGAGAGATTCTTGAGGCAGAGCTCTCCGTTTTTCAGATAGACAAGAGATGGATACAAGGCGGCAAATGTGTCCGGAACTTCAGAGCCGATACAGAAAAAGTCATGCCACTTCTGCAGTTTCTTGAATTCCACCCCTGTGGATACCATGACATTCACATCGCCTCGTTTTTCCTTTTCTCTTGCGTCGTGGCTGAATATGGCTATGTCATCAATCTTATCTCCGTCAAAATCGCCTGCCACAGGTATTTCCTGATAGGCACATGTATAATCGCACCACTTTTTAGGGGCCTGGAAGCTTTTTCCCGTCTTTCCGTTGGAAATGGCCACCTCTACCTTACCGCCCGGTGATCCTCTCTTGACGCAGGCGATATCATCCTTGCCGTCACCGTTGAAATCACCCACAAGAGGAATTTCGTATTTTTCAACACAGAATAATCCACGCCATTTCTCCTTTGTTCCCGAGAAGCTTTTTCCCGTAGAGAGCGCCACATATACATTGCCGCAGGCAGGATCCCCATGCTTGGTATCCAGGACAAAGGAGGCGACATCATCTTTACCGTCACCGTCAAAATCACCTACAAGAGGAACTTCCTTGTCCAGACAGAAGCTATCATGCCATTTTTTGGGCTCGGAGAAACCGGTACCGTGAGAGAGCGCTACATATACATTGCCTTGCTCGTCTCCCGTCAGACTGCTGCGGACAAAATAAGCGACATCATCCATGCCGTCACCATTAAAATCACCCACTGCCGGGATCTTGTTTCCTGTGCAGAACTCTTCACGCCACACTCCTTTTGGCCCGAAAGAATCTCCCTTGGAGAGGGCGGCCATTGCCTGCCCTGCCTTTTCATCTCCGTGGGCGGCATAACGGGAAAAGCTTACAATATCAACCTTCCTGTCGCCATTGAAGTCTCCCATGGAAGGGATCTTCATAGAGCGGGCAGGCTGCACTGCATCTACTTTTCCATCTCCGTTTGTGTCTGACAAGGCACCTATATTCACGGTTCTGCAGAATCCTTCATGCCATGTATCGCCTTTTTTAAGAAAGCTTGTGCCTGAAGAAAGAGCCACAAACACAATGCCCTTTTCGCGATCAAAGGCAATAATATCGTCCTTTTTGTCCCCGTTAAAGTCGGTTCTCCATTTGTGCTTGCTCGTGTAATAAAAAGGCTCATCGGGAACATCCAGCTTCTGAGTGGTGTCGCCTGGTGCAGTATAGGTAATCGTCACAGTATTTGAGATTCCTGGTTTCTCTTCATATCCTCCACCCTCTTTAGTTACGGCAGGAACTATTCTTGCATAAAAAGTGGCAGTCTTCTGTGGCTTCCCTGGAAGGTACGGAGACATTTTAATCTGAAACCATGCCATCTGTCCTGATGCGGGATTCTTAAGCCATTGTGAGTCCATGAGGGGACCTCCACTGCCGAAAGGCTTGGAGGAAATCTCCCAGCGGCTTTCCGCCGTGGCGATGTTATGAGGCACATAACGGAAGGTAAGAGTCTCCGGGGAGGTTATGGTAATCATGTCTGCCCACTTTTCTGTTGATGCTGACGGGACTTTGACCTCGAGCTTTACACTTTCTGGGAGCTCGTGTATCACCGGAGGGCGGCCGGAAGGAGAACTCGTCGGGCCGGGAGTTGGCCTTCTGGAGGGAGTTTCTAAGGGACTACTCGTCGGGCCGGGAGTCGGCCTTCTGAAGGGATTTGTCGAAGGAGTGACCACTGGTCTTCCGGATGGATTGCTCCCAGGGCTCGCTGTCGGGTTAATGGTTGGGTGAGCTGTGGGGCTGGGAGATGGCCGGCGGTAAGGGTTATTTCTCCCATCGGCATTGGATATTTTATTGAATATCACAAAAGACACCACAAGCAGTATGGCAAGGAAAATAAGCCCTCTGTGTTTTGCCATGGGGGTAATTCTCCTTTTATGTATATGGGGAATTATGACGTAATCCTCTTCTCTTATAAATGGCTTCGCTCCTGCCCTGGTTCTATTGAGACTTCAGAGTTTTGAACATAAGCTCGACTTCCCGGCGGGGGCACAGGTTCTCGCGGTATCCCCCGGCACCCTGAAGGAAAGAGAGAGGCCGGGATGGTATTTTCAAAGAGCAGGGCTTCACAGAGAATCATTGATAAAAGCCTGCAATTCCCGCAAGAGCCAAGGAGGGATTCCTTCGATGAAAACATTGATCTCGGTGATGATACTCGTTCTTATCCTGCTCCCGGCCCCCCCGGCGGGGGCCCAGGACATTTTCAGCGAAGCCGCGAGGGGAGACTCGGCGAAAATCAGCGATCTTCTTAAAAAGGACAGCACCCTTGTGAGCAAGAAAAATGAGCAGGGCAGAACTCCGCTTTTTCTCGCAGTGGAGCAGGACAGAAGAGAGGCCCTTGAGGTGCTCCTCGCCGCGGGAGCCGAGGTAAGCGCTAAAGACTCCTCGGGAAAAACACCCCTTCATTGCGCTGCTTCCAATTCCCGCAGGGAGATGGCACGCCTTCTCATCTCAAAAGGTGCTGACATCAATGCGAAGGACAACAACGGCAAAACGCCTCTTCATGCTGCCGCCGAAGAGGGCAGAACAGAGATCGTGGCTCTTCTCCTGGGCGGAACCTGGGGTTCCTCGCAGGGCGGCATGAGAGGGCCCGGAGGACAGGGCGGCTACCAGCAGGGACCCGGAGGGCAGGGAGGACAGCAGGGAGGCATGAGAGGGCCCGGAGGACAGGGCGGCTACCAGCAGGGAGGCATGAGAGGGCCCGGAGGACAGGGCGGCTACCAGCAGGGGCCCGGAGGACAGGGCGGCTACC